>JBASRN010000090.1:0-29001 GCA_049273855.1 Blastocatellia bacterium | reverse complement strand
AGTTAGAACGCCACCGCACAATAATCGGTTTGACAGGAGCGTGTTAGTGTCCGCATCAACCTCACCCCGCGGTTTTCTCAAGGACCAGGAAGTCTCCCAGCGTCCGCTCTGGCGCGAAGCATTTGTTGGACTCGATTGGCTCGCGCTGCGTTCGTCACCGGTCTACTACGGTCTCGGCGTCCCGCGCGGCGACGGCTCAGCGGTCATCGTCATCCCAGGATTCATGGGAACCGACATTTACCTGCAAGAGATCTACTCGTGGCTACGGCGAATCGGATATCGGCCATATATGTCGCGCATCGGTTGGAACGCCGAGTGTGTCAACACGCTTGTCGAGCGCCTTTCCGAAACGATCGCCAGGGCGCAAACCGAAACCGGTGGGAAGGTGCATTTAGTAGGTCACAGTCTTGGCGGCGTGCTTGCCAGGTCTGCCACCGCGCAGAGACCGGAGCGCATCGCTTCGGTTATCACATTAGGCTCGCCGTTCCGCGGCATACGATCTCATCCGCTCGTGCTTGCGGCAGGTGAACGCGTTCGCGAGCGCATTCGCCGCCTGAACGGCGCGAATCCGCCCGGTTGCTACACTGGCTACTGTGGATGCGACGCGGTGGTCGCGGTGCAAAGCGGGTTGCCCTCGTCCGTCTCCCAATCAGCGATCTACACGAAGAGCGACGGGGTCGTCGACTGGCGCGTCTGTGTGACGGACGACCCGTCGATAAACTTCGAAGTGACCGGCACGCACGTGGGACTGGTGTTCAACGCTGCTGTCTATGGCTTGATCGCCAAGCGGTTGCGTGCAAGCCGTATGGAATCGGACCCACCCTCATAGCTCTCGCAACGCCTTATTCTCTCGCGATTTGCGCCGTTGAGCGCCCTTAGCAGGCTGCTGCAAAAGGGAGGGCGCCACCAAGACACGAACACACGAGGCTGCACCAAGTTAGTGATTGCAATATGTTGTGGGCTTCGTGTTCCTTGGCGCGTTCGTGGCTTAGTGGCGAGGGGCTGATTTTTCAGCTAGAGGTTCACCGCACGAGCTTTCTCTTCGATCGCTTCAAAGATATGAGTCCGTTCTGACTCACTCGCAGCCTGCCGATAAGCGGTCAGCAACTCCTTCAAAGAAGCGAGTCCCTTGTACAGACCCGCGTTCTCGATCGGAGGCGTCAGGTAAGAGACAAGCTCCGCGTAAGATCGGCGCTTGGCAATCGCCCCTTCGGCCGGATTGTTCACGCTGTAGAGATACAGATTCGGCAACTCTCCGATCAACCGATCCGGCCAGCAACTTGCAGACAGACCCACCTGTTTCCCAGGCATGAACTCCATCGCGCCGTGAGTCCCGACATGCACAACGGCATCGGCGCAAAACACTTTCTCAATGTAGGTATACAACCCCATGAAGCCGTGATGCGGCGCGCCACTTTCGGACGCAAGCATTCGCATCGGGTCGCCTTCGTATCCAAAGGTCGGCTGCACACCCACGAACACGTTGCTCAACTGTATGCCCGCAACCAATACCTCTCGTCCGTTCGAGTTTATCGTTCCGGGCGCGTTACCCCAGTCGCGCTCTATGTCCTCAACGTAAGGACACAGCCGCCGATACTCATCCACGCTCATCCGATAAACCGAATTCGCAATCGACCCTGACTCCGCCGAGTCTCCTTCAAGCAGCATCTCTCGCAGGTGATCCGCGCTGGCGGGAAGGTTCACCGAGTAGCCTGCGCCCTCGAGCTTCGCGAGTATCTCCCACAGGCTTGGAAAGACATCCAGGTCCGCAGCGGTGCCGATGTTGCCCTTGTTCGGTGGAAAACAGAAGATCAGAAACGCGAGCTTCACTTGTTCGGGCGGCGCGACTTGCAACTTGTTCCAACGCGCGAGACGTCGCGCGACTCTTCGACAGCGATCATCGAGCGCTTCGGGTTGGTCTCCTAGCTGGGGCAAGCCGCCAAAAACGAACGGCTCGGTCGCGCCGTCGATCTCGGGAATCGCCACCTGCATCGCGGTCTGGATCGGATTCAAGCCAACCCTGCTCGCGCGCCAGTTGTCGATCGTCTGAACATCGAGCGAGATCAATGAACGCAGCGGCACGTTCAGCTCAGAAAGGAATTCGACTGCTGCCTCACAGTCGTTCATCGCCGGCCCGCCAACGAAGCTGAACCCAGTCAGCGATACAACCTGGCTCACAGTTGCCTTCGGGCTTGCTGCGCTTGGGACGGGCGCGCCACGAGGGTTCAATCTTTGTTTGCCGGTTTGCGCCTTCAAGTCGTCGAGTTCTACAAAAAACCGGCGGCAAGACTCGCGACTATCCATCAGCGTCGATAACACGGGCAGCACGCTCAAACCTTCGGCTTCAATCGCGCGAATCAAATCATCGTAGTGCCGCCGCGAGTCGCTGACGATCTGAGGTCGCATCAACAACATCCCCATGGTGGACTTCGGGTCCAGTTTCTTCCCGCCTCTCCGTTCGTACCATTTCTTATAAGCTGCGAGGTCTTCAAACAACTTCGGAGCGTCGGGGTGATAAGCTGCGACGACCGGCATGGCTTCGGGCGGCGAGATCTTGAACGACTTCGCGCGCTGAGGCGCGTAGCTCTTGATCGCGTAAAGCAACATCGAGCGGATGTTGTTTTGAGTTGGTTGAAGGAAGTAACAGAAAAGAAGCAGGTAATTCTTAACATCGCCAAGCTTGCCGGCGCCGGGCACGAACTTGAGGATCACCGGAAGCCGCCCGATCAACTTCACGTACTGGCCAAAGTTCCTCGAGCCAGACTCTCGGTTCGACCCGTCTGAGCCATTACGGGGCCCGCGTCCTTTGACGAAGTCCGCCATCCACGAGCCGAGCTTTCGCACAATGTTCTGGCCGGCTGTTTCCCTTCCCTCGCCCCCTGAATCGTTCGACGTCGCGCTCGACTTCATCAGCTGCGCGAAGTCGAGCCGTCCCATTCGCGTCCGCCGCATCAGGTCAGGCATACAGTTGAGGGCTATGGTCGCCTTGAGCCGACCGGACGACAAATCAACCGCCTCTAAGATGCGAGTTGCATTCTCACTGTCGGTCACATGGATAATAAAAACGATCTCGGATTCTGCGATATCGCTCGCGGCTTGCCTCCACTCATCAACATTGAGGGGCGCGCCACAGTTGTGAGCTGCAACCGTCAGCCCAAGCGCGTAAGCCGTGTTGATCTCCGACTCCGCGCGCCGAAGCGGCGCAAGCAAGCTCGTCCCGACATAGAGAACCGTGATCTTCACTCGCTCACCCTTCCCTCTTCCGTTTCTGTGTGCGTTGCCATCGATAGGCGCCACTCCTCTTCGCTTCTTCTCCCTTTCTTCCCTCACCCTGTCACTCCTTCAAGCTCGTCCTCCAAGCTGGTGAATGCTTCACGCAACCGTTCAATCACCGACTGCTCGGCCGACCACAGCCCGCGGCCCGAAGCTTCCAGCAAGCGCCCGACAAGCGTGTGCGCCGAATGAGGATTGAGCGAGCGCAACCGATCGAGCATCTGCTCGTCCAGCACGTAAGTCGCCGCCACTTCGTCGTAGACCCAATCGTCAACCGCATCGGCAGTCGCCGACCAGCCAAAAGTGTTGGTCACGTGGTGCTCGATCTCGGCCACACCGCTGAACCCGTGGCGAAGCATGCCTTCAAACCATTTTGGGTTTAGCGTCTTGGTTCGAGTCTCGAGCCTCACCGTCTCTTCGAGCGTCCGAACTTTCGCGCTCGGCGACATTGTGTCCGAAAGATAAATCTTTGGCCGCGCGCCGGTCTGTCGCTCCACCGCCTTCGATACGCCGCCCAAGTACTCGAAGTAATGATCCACGTCGATGATTCCGACCTCGGTGTTGTCGATGTTCTGATAGGTGAGCTCTACTCGTTGAAGTGCACGCTCCATCAACTTGCGGGCCTCGCGACCGTCGAAGGCACGACCCTGCGAGTCCCGGCCGTAGGCAAAACACTTGCGAGTAAGAAACAGATCGCCGAGCTCGGCACTGTCTTCCCACTGGCTGTCCAGCACCATGAAGTTGACGTTCGTTCCGTAGTTCCCCGCCGCGTTGGAAAAGACCCGGACGGCGGCTTCGTCAAACGAGCAGCCGGTTTCGCTCATCTGGGTTTCGACGTTGCGCTTGATGAAATTCAGCTCAGCGGGTTCGTCGAGCGCGGCGACCCGCCGCACGGCCGTATCAAGCAACGTCATCGTCGAGCCAAACAGATCGCGAAAAATCCCCGAGACGGTCATCACCACATCGATGCGCGGCCGGCCGAGCCTCGCCAGCGGGATAACGTCAACATCGGTCGCTCGGTTCATTGCGTCGCGCCGCGGGCTGACGCCGACCAGCGAGAGAACCTGGGCAACCGCTTCGCCCTCGGTCTTGATGTTGTCGATTCCCCACAGCACCATCGCCATCGAGGCGGGATAGCGGCCCGCTTCTTTGAGGTGGCGGGCGAGGAGAGCACCGACGACCGGCTCGGCTCGACGAACTGCGCCCGATGAGGGAACCGAGTAAGGATTGATCGCGTGGGTGTTGCGCCCGGTCGGGAGGACTTTTGGATTCTGTATGATGTCGGCGCCGGGACCGGGTTGAATATAGTCGCCCTTTAGCGCTCTCATAAGCGAGTCGATCTCGTGATTGGTGCTGAGCTGTTTGACTATGCCTGCGAGCACCGCGAAGACTTTCATCGACTCTTCAACAGGAACAGCCGCTCGTTCACTCAGCAGAACCGCGGCGCTTTGGGCGCCCGTTTCGCGCTCCGTTGCGAGGAACCGCGCGATGGCTTCGCCGAGGATGGCCTCGACCTTTTCGCGTTCAGCCAATCGCTGATTCGAAGCCCCGCTTTCGCTGAGCAACAAGGCGTAACCAGGCAGCCCGAGTCCTTCGGCGATCAGATCGGTCAGCCCGCGGACGCCAAGTTCAGGGCGGTCAAACGACGCAACCATTCGAAGCAAGTCCGCGGTTTCGGCGTGCGTCGAGGGGCTGCCGAAAACGTGAAGCCCGGTCGGGATCAACCGCTGCTCGACTTCGAGAACCTTCTCGTAGAGTTCGAGCACTCGGCGGTCGCGATGTTCAGTTGTGTCGTTGTCGGCCATTTAACCCATCTATCATGTCAGCAACAGCATCGGAGATTGTGACAGTGTCGGCGCGCGGCAGGTAAAGGTACCGGGCGTCGATTATCTCGGCCAGCCTGCAGGCGTCACCCGACGAAAGAAAGCTCGACTTGGTATCCACTACAACCGATTCGATGCCTTCGATCTTTAGAGCCGCGCCGATAGCCTTCAACTCATCCGCCCCTTCCCGCGTGTGCCGCTCTCCCGAATCGTTTGTGCGCATGCCGACGTTCCCCCTTCCGTCCGTCATCAACAAGACAACCGCGCGGCTAGTCCCTTGAAGCCGGCCCAACCGCGCCAGCTCTAAAGCTTTGGACAATCCGGCGGCGAGAGGAGTCGCACCTCCGGTTGGCATCGCGTCCACCAACCGCTTGGCAAGCTCCACGCTGCGGGTGGGCGCTAGCAGAACCTCGGCTTGCGAGCCTCGAAAGCTGATAAGCGCCACCTTGTCCCGGTGCAAGTAGGCGTCGCCGAGCAGCCGTGTTATCGCGCCTTTTGCCTGCGCCATTCGATTCACGGCCATGCTCCCGCTTGCGTCCACCGCGAAGATGAACAGCGCGCCCGATCTTCGCTTGAAGCGCTTGAACCGTAGATCGTCGGGACTGATCTTCACTCGGCACTCCCTCGCGGCAACATCGCCGTTTTGCGAACGCACGCCGCCTCGCGCGGAGTCGCGTTTCGCTCGGCGTGCAACTTGATGCGGAGCCGCCGCGCGAAGCGTCGCATCAACCGCAATTCGCGAAGGTCCGCGCCGAGACCTTAAAAACCCGGCGTAGCGGCCGCGCGACGAATCATTCGTTCGCGCACGCTTGCCAGCGCCGGCGCGATCTCCCGCGGTGCGCCTGGGTCTGGCTAGTGCGAGCGCTTCGGTGAGCGGCGGCGAGCCGATCGCTTGAATGATCAGGTCTCCGATTGGACTTCGGTCCGGCTCACCGTCTGCACCGCTTTGGTGTGACTCGGGCTGAGGAGTACTCTCTGCTTCTTGAGACGAATCGTTCGCTTCACGCGTCTCGCTCTGCGGCTGCGCGTTAGCTGGAAGGGTAGTCGCGCGTGGCAACAACACCAGTTTGATTGCTGCAACTATGTCCTCGTCCGCAATAAAGTCGCGGCCTTCAAGCGCAGCGCTGGCCCGCGCCGCCCGCACCGAAAAAATGTCAGCACGATTGCCTTCGACACCCAGACTCATCGCAACTTGAGCGATGCGATTGATGTCCTCGCGACCGATAGGAATCAGCGGGAGCCGCACGCGCGCGTTTTCGATTTGAGCTTTGATCGCGGCGGTCTCGACCGCGAAGCCTTCGACGAATCCGGCCGGATCTTTGTCAAAGTCGAGCGCTCGCGCGATGATCTCGACGTTCTGCGCAACAGAATCATCGGCTCCCATCTCTACCAACAGACCAACTCGATCGCGGAGATTTGCGTTCACTTCGCCTTCAGCGGGATCACTCGTTCCGATAAAAACAAAACGAGACGAGAACGACTCGCTGATTCCTTCGCGTTCCAGCCGAACGACGCCATCCTCCAGCGCGCCTGCAATGCTATTCGCGGTAGCCGCGTCAAGCAGGTTCACGCCGTCAACGTAAACCGCCCCGCTGTCGGCTTGAGCCAACGCTCCCGGCGACGCCAGGCGTTCGCCTGCCGCAAGACTCCCTTCAAGATCGATGCCGCCAAGCAAGTGGTCATCGGTCGCGTTCAGCGGGAGCTCAACAAATGGCGAACCGTCTGCCAGCGATTGAAACGAACGAGCAAGCAGGCTCTTGGCCGACCCGGGCGGGCCCGAGATCAGCACGCCTTTGAGGGCGGGTTCGATTGCGAGAAGCAGGGGCGCTCGGCTGGCGGCGGACATCCCGACTATCGCCGCGAACGGATAACCCGGTAGCTGCGTTCTTTGCACAAGGTCGAAGTAACGAGTCAAAGGCTCACCTGATTGCCGAAAGCTTTACTGACCGCGGTGTAGCCGGAAACAACTCTTCAACCGCTTGCTCGATGCGAACGCCCGAATCGATCCTCTCCAGAGGGTCACGCCGCAGCCGATGCCGAAGCGACATCGTAGCAACGCGCTTCACGTCGTCAGCGGTCACGCTCGCCCGCCCTTCCAGCGCCGCAAGCGCCCGCGAAGCTCGCGCTATCGTAAGCTCCCCGCGGTGCCCGTCAACCTTTAGCTTTAAACAGAGCTCAACGACGCGAACCAGCAACCCGCGATCGATCATCACTCGCGAATGAAGGTTTTTTGCGCGAGTTATCTTTCCGCGCACGACTTCTTGCTCGCTTTCCCATCGCCCGAGGAATGACGCCGGATCGCGTTCGAATTGCTCACGCCGCTCAACAATATCAACGCGCTGGTCGAGGTCGGTGATCGTCTCGATCCGCGTGAAGAGCCCGAACCGGTCGAGCAACTGAGGCCGCAGTTCGCCTTCTTCAGGATTGCCGGAACCGACCAGCACGAACCGCGCGGGGTGACTGATGGAAATGCCTTCGCGCTCGACAATGTTGCGCCCACTTGCAGCCGAATCAAGCAACACATCGACAAGATGATCGTCGAGCAGATTCACTTCGTCGATGTACAGAAACCCTCGGTTTGCTCGGGCAAGCAGCCCCGGCTCGAACGCCTTGACCCCATCAACAAGTGCGCGTTCGATGTCCACCGTTCCGCACACACGGTCTTCGGTTGCGCCAAGCGGAAGATCAACCACGGGAACAACCGCGCGTTCCCCACGCAGCCGTTCGCCTCGAGCAAGCATCGCAACGCAATCGTTGCAAAGCTCACCGGCGCGCTTCGGATCGCATCCGTACAGACATCGCTTCACCTTGGTGAGCGGCGGCAGCAAGCTCGCGAGCGCCCGAACGGCCGTGGATTTACCGGTGCCGCGATGTCCCATGATGATCACGCCGCCCACGGCCGGGTCGATGACGGCAAGCAGAAGCGCGAGCCTCATCTCGTCCTGTCCGACTATCGCGGCAAAAGGATAGACCGGGCGCGTCGAGGAAAGCTGACTCGCATCACGCATCTTGCGAGTGTGATTATCGAGCCTTCGATTCTGAGGTTTTGACGATGGCTTGGGCATTGTGCTGAACGTGGCCCGCGTTGATCAATATAGAGAGCGGGTTTTGAATTGGTCAACCGAGGAGTGTGTGACCCAGGTGCGCGGCAGCTCGATTCTTGTTGATCGATACCACGGGCTTGCCCCGTGGAGGCTCAAGAACCCAGATCAGCGTGAACCTCCAGGGGCGAGCCCGTGGCATCTCAAACGGGCGGCGCGCCTTTGTAGCAGCAATCGTGAACGTCCACGGGACGCGTGCGTTAGTCTTTGCGTCTTGTGGCTGGGCTGTGACCCGTTGCCCCTATTGCTTGTCTACGTCAAGCGAGTCGCCAGTCTTATGGTCTTTGATTTGAAATCGCAAGAACTGATGAACCGCGGCTATAGCGTCGGGGTTGGCGCTTGCAATAACCACGCGGCCTCCGCGGTCGATAGCTTCGAACGTGTATTTGATGTCTTCTTTTAAGCGCGTCATCTCAGGCGTTCCGGGAGGAGTTGCACCATGCGTGAACATAGGCAAGCTGAAATCGCCTTTCGCGAAAAGCTCAGCGATGCGAGTCAGATGGTGCCGTATCTGATCGCGGCTAGCGCCGTCCTTCGCATCGTTTGCGGAAACTTCAATCACGCCGCCGTCTGCCTTAAGCCGGAAGTGATGAGTGGTCTTTTCGTGGCTGAAGCCCATCGCTTGATCGCCGCGCTTGTTCACTTCGTCGTGGTGCTGACTATCGTGCCCGGCATGTTGAGCGCTAAATGCGCTGGTGCTGCGAGGCGACCCCGACATCAACAGGGTAACCGCGAAGAGGAAGGTTGCGAATCTGGTTTCTCTATTCATCTCTGTTCTTTCCTTTTTTATGAAATGCCGTCTGGCGGAACGGCGAAACTCGTCGTTGTGTCCTGCGCACGCTCGATGGCAGGCTTTCGAGCAAACGAACAGGCTGACCATGCGCTGCGGCTTCAAGCAAGGAGTCCCATCCACGCAGAAGTCCGCGCAGTCCGTCCCTGAGCTCGCTCAGCTGTTTCAACTGCGTCTCTACTGTTTCAAGCTTCTCAGCGGCCAGCGCGCGCACCTGGCGGCACGGGGCTCCGCCTTTGTCCCGCACAGGCAGGATCCGAGTCAGTTCGTCGAGCGTAAAGCCGACAGCCAGGGCGCAACGCACAAGTCGTACTCGATCGAGCGTCTGCGCGGGGTACTCACGATAGCCGTTTACAGAGCGGCGCGGCGACAGGATAAGACCTTTGCGCTCGTAATGCCGCAGAGTGTCGGTGCTGACGCCGGCGTGCGCGGCCAACTCTCCCGAGCGGAGATAAGCTTTCGAATCCGTCCCGTGACTCACACAGGGATTATAAACCCCGGAATCGATTCCAGGGTCAAGCACTTTTTGCGAGAACATACATTTTCATTTTTGCAAAGCTTGCAATGGCAGCCTCGGCGCCCGTCCGTCTCCGCTTTACAGCGCCTCCCGAGACACGTGCCTCGCTAGCCCGTGCTGACAACCTCGCTGTCATACCCAGATGACCCGCTCGGAGCGGGAGGCGCGTACTGAGAAGTCTGAGTCTCGCCTCGACCGTCAGTCGCCTTCACCAGGAGCTTGTGTTCGCCAGGGCGCGCGGGCGTCCAGCGCTTGTGCCACAACACCCATGTGTAAGGCGATAACGATGGTTTGATCTCGGCCGCATCCCAGGTCGCGCCGCCATCGGTCGAGACCTCTACCTTGCTGATGCCGCGATCTCCCGCGAAAGCGATCCCGGCGATGCTCGTCTCGCTCTTCACTTGCGAATCGGGTGCATCGATCCTGGACATCGTCTTGTACTCGGCCCGGTCGTCCCACCCACGTCGCTGCCAGTAGCCTCTGAAGTCGAAATCAACCGCCTCAATGCTCGTGATCCACTTGACGTTCTTCATCCCGTAGATGCCCGGCACAAGCAATCGCAGCGGGGAGCCGTGCTCCGGCGTGAGCGGCTCGCCGTTCATCTCGTACACGAGCAGCGTACCTTCTGCTGTCGCCCTATCGAGAGGAATCGAGTCGGCGTAGTCGTCGCGAGCGCGCAACACGAGGTCCACAGCGCCCGGCTTCAAGCCCGCTTTGTCGAGAATGTCCTTGAGCCTTATTCCGCGCCACAATGCGGTGCCGATCAAGTCACCCCCGACTTGATTGCTTATGCAAGCCAGCGTCGCGTACTGCTCCACAAAAGGCATCTCACGGAGCTCGTCGTGGGTCAGCTCGAGAGAGTGCTCCACCAGGCCGGTGACGGAAAGCTTCCAACTCCTCGGATCGACTTGAGGGTCAAACGCGTTCTTGGAGACTCGATAGAAGTCTGCGTTCGGAGTCACTTCAAGCGCGAGATTGTCGATGTTCGGGAACCGACCATCGCCTCGACGCACCCGGCCCCCGCTCGAGAAAAACCACGATCTCAACAACTGGCGGCTTACGTCCCATACGCCCACCGCAACTACCGTGTACCAAACTGCCCGAATCACGCGTCTGCGACTGACTACGTTGCTCCTTGCGAGCCGGTCCGGAGCTGCAATGTACAACCTTTGCGCAAGCGACAGAACCACTCCGTAAGCAACAAAACCGGCAAGTAACGACAACGAAGTCGCAGGTACACCTTGCCGCAACCCGCTTCCAAGAATGCCGCCGCCAAAAAGGGGGACGACTACAGTAACCGATAGGATCCAGAGAATGAGTGAGAACCCGGCGATCCGAGCTTGACCGCCGATTGAGCCATCCGGCTTAAAATACCGCAGGAAGGCTACGGTTGCCGCGATCAGTCCCACCCCGTAGACCGTTAAGCACCCGAGAAACCCGAGATGTTTGGCGAACGGCCCGAGCAGCGCGACCGCGGTTTCGACTATCCAGACCGGCGCCACGGCGAAGATGAGCTGCGCCATCATCTCGGGAATCAGCGGCGCTTCAAGAACAAACCGAGCCGCGAGACTCACGACGACGGAGGCCAGGGAGGCGAGCAATGCGACGTGAAACCGCACTTCGGATCCGCTCGGCGCATCAGGCTCGGTCTGGTCCAGGTTGAGTCTCAGTATTTCCATTGAAAGTCATTATAGCCCTCAAGCAGTTAAATCGCTTTGAGCATCAGAAACATTCCGCGCCCCTTTGGAGTTAGCACAGAGTAGCCGCTAGAATAGCGACTTGCACTGACTTCTATCGGGACGACCCGTATGGTGGGTAGCCCGATGCGCAGTTTGGTTTCAGGAGACTCGATGACAGAGAGCAATCAGGTACAAGCAATCGAAGAGATCACATTCACTGAAGAACGAGATCAAGTCGCGCCTGGCGCGGAAGCCGACCTCTCGAGCGTCAATCCACCGAGCGAGGAAGCCGCGCTGCCTGAACAGGAATTGGTCGGCGAGGGTTCGCCTACACCGGAGCCGTCGCCTCCGGAAGACTCCAGTCAACCGAGCAAGCTCGCCGAGATCATCCCAACCCAACTTGCACTGCTTCGACAGCATCACTACGCCGTGGTTACGACGGACGAGGTCGAGGCCGTCCACAAGATGCGCGTAACGACTCGCAGGCTCCAGGCTTCGCTCGATCTGTTGGAAGGCGAAGTCAATGTGCGGCCGCTCAAACGGAGACTCCGAAGATGGCGGCGAATGCTTTCAAGCGTTCGCAACTATGACGTCTTTCTGCTGATGATCGAGCAGGAGGCCGCCTCGCGCCGCGGAGCTCGCGAACAGTACGAACTGCTGACGGTGGTCCTTCAAAAGCGGCGCGCAAAACTGGCGGCGAGGGTCAAAAAATATCTGGCGAAGGTTGACGTAGTGGAGCAGCTCGGAACAAGGCTCTCGTTGTCGAGTGTCGCGATGTCGAGACTGTGGGAGCAGCCTGTTAGCGACGGGGTCGATGCGATGGCTGAACCGCTGGCTGCTGACTTTGGTGAAGGGTCACTGGTCGAGCCGGGCGACTCACCCGAACCTGAACCGCCTTTTCCCGCGATCGACGAACAAGCCGTAGCCATGCGCGCCGCCGAACGACTCGAACAGCGAATGGCGGAGTTCAATGCGCTGGCGGCAAGGTCGCATCCCACAACCGATCCGCGTGAGCTGCACCAGCTTCGCATCGCGGCAAAGCGCGTACGGTATTTGCTCGAAGCCGTCACTGCGATGGGATTCGGCGAGGCGTCACAAGCGCTCACCTGGCTGAGGGGGCTTCAAGACAGAATCGGAGACTGGCACGATCTTGAAGCGCTGGAAGAAGAGATCATTCGGCTCGTGTCGCGCCGCAGATTCACGAAGGAGCACCTGAGGCAAGCCGCCGGGTTGTTGCTTGCGGCTATGCACTTGCAGAAGCAAAAGAAGCTGCTTGTTTCGCGTCTGTTCCCGGTACGCGTGCCCGCCGGGTTGTCGGCGACCTCGCGGCGGCTGGTAAGAGCGCTTCGGCGGAGCGCAGTTAGCGGTCAGCCTCCCGCCCCCCTCCGGAACCCGTTGCCGCCAGTCTAGGTGATGAAGCTCGTGCCGATGCTATTACCAACAGCTCGGTGCTTGTTTAAAGAGACAGGCGGCCAGGGAGGACGGTTGCCTTTACAAGAGCGCAAAGCAATCCTTCAAGCTCAATCTCCATCAAAACGTCTTGCTCCAGGTTCCGAACGGCTTGAATGGATTGCCGCCAACCGCCCGGTCGACGAAGACGTCTATTGTCTTCTTCGGCCCCGGCCCGGCTGTTGCGCCTAAGGCAAAGGCGTTCAGGAGGAAGTGGTCGCTTGTCACGCACCCCATCGTCGCAGCGATGCGAGTGTTCGCGGACGCGTCGTTGAACCACAACCTCGCTGTGCCGCTTCTGTGGCCGGCAACACCGACTGCTATCTTTACCGAAAGCCTGAAGCTCACGGTATCGCCGGAGTAGACGTCCACAGGAGCGGACAGGGCAAGATCGATCGTCCGCAACACGGCATTGTTGAATCCGCTGCTGCCGCCCGGTATGCCGTTTAGTTGACCCGATCCTATGAGAACGCCGTTCTTGAACACCTCGGCTAACAAGTCGAACTTCGTGCCTACATCATCGCTGTTCTTCAGTCCGATCCACGCTCGCGCCGGACCCACCGCGGTCAGCGGCGTGGCGTTCGGGGCAGGCGAACTCGCCGTGATGTTCAACGCAAACTCAGACGTGTTTCCGGATGCATCGGTAGCCGTGGCTGTGATCAGCGTGCCTGCGGCTAGTGTTGGCAGGTTGGTCCAGAAATCACCCGATGCGTTGGGAGTTGTTGAGCCAAGAAACACGGCTCCTTCGCCGTGACCTGAAGGATCACCGCCTGGAACGGGCACGGGATTGGCGAAGAATTCAACTACGACATCCGACGGATTCGGAGTATCGATTGTTCCCTGAACGAGCAAGCATCCGGGCGACGCATCGGCTCGAGTCAGCACCGGAAAATTCATTAGCTCATTCGGCCCGGTGTCAAAATCTCCTGGGTCGTTGGGAGTTAGGCCGGGGTTAAGCCGAATTCCCAAATCGCCGTTTGAAAAAATGCGATTGCGGCTTATGGAATTGCTCACCCCGTCGAAGATCGCAACTCCTGCCTGAGCATTCCCGGCAATAACGTTGTCATGAACTCGATTGCCATTCGCCGGGCCCTGCCCACTGGTGCTAATGTGTACTCCAAATTCTCCGTTGCCCAACGACAGATTCCCATCGATGTCGGTTCCGATGAGGTTAGCTTGGGCCACGTTGTTGTGGGCCGAAAAAAAACCAATGCCGTCAAGCGCGTTCCCAGAAATGAGATTTCCAAAGATGATGTTACTGTCGCCGCCAACGATGACACCATCTTCCCGGTTGCCGAGTGCAACTGTGCCAGTAACATCGGTTCCGAGGAAGTTTCCCCTTACAGTATTGCCACTGCCTGAAATCCGGACGCCCGTTCTGTTTCCAGAGATCACATTCCCTTCGATCAGGTTATTGCTTCCCGCACCGCTAATACCATCTTGCTCCCCGTTTCCAATGGCGATAGTGCCGGTTGCGTCGGTGCCTATAAAATTCCCAAGCACAAGATTGTTATCCGAGAATAAACTGACGCCACGTATCACGTTGCCTGAGATGACATTGCGTTCTGCGATGCTCGTTCCGCCGATACGATTGTTCGCGGCGTCACGGCTCATGGTCACTCCATCGTCACCATTACCGATTGCGGTCGTGCCGTTGGCATCAAGTCCAATAAAGCAAGCGGTCACGATATTGCCATTCGCTTGCGCACCGGTAATATCAATGCCAATGCCACAACATACGCCGGGGTTGTTTCCAAAACCATTAATCACAAGGCTGTGAATGACATTGTTGGGCGAGTGAATTGGGATTCCATCCGCACCAGAGCTTATTAGAGTCCCGCTAAGGACAACCTCGGGCCCGACCGAGTTTGTATTTCCCGTTAAAGCCGTCTGTGTCGCGCCGTCTATCGTTGTCCCACCACCGTCCAGCGAGGGCAGGTTAGATAAGGGCCGGATCGTAAAAGCCGTCCCATCAAAACCTGGATCACTCGTTAATATGTTGAACCCGATTACCTGCGGCCCAGGTGTTCCGTTAGCAGCAATGATCGCTTCGCGTAGAGAGACGACTCCGTCCGGGCCGGGCAAATCCGCGACTTGCTGGGCGCCACCGAAGTCCAACGAATCTGAAGTAGTTGTGACAAGAATGTCTGGAGCGCTCGATCGAGCCGGGTATGCAAAGACCAACAACGTAATCGCAGCGACAAGCAACAGGTTTGTCCTGGTCCGAAAATGCGGGGTCAGCATGATTGTTTTCTCCTTTGATGAACCGATTGGGAATGTATCGCCCTCATAGGCTCTCGGCATGCTGGCTTCTTCTCAGAGATTGCCTGGTATTCCCTGTGGGCGCGGCAATCGAGTCCGCAAGCGCAATGCCGCGAGCCCGTTTACGCGAGCTGGAGGCTGCTATCCTCGCGGCTTGGAAGGGTATTTATCGGGAGGTGGTCCGAACTCGGACACGGTCATGTAGCCCTATCAGCTACACAGATCGAACGCGATTCAAATCGGAAAAGGGATTTGTTGTTGAGGTATTGGTGATTGCCGGGCGTCGGACGGCCAGGCGCAAATGCGAGTCGATGTAGCCAGGTTGGCTACGCGCCGGTTCACTAGAATCTCACTTCGACTCTCTTCCTCTCTTGATCATCTTGTGAAGGGTGATGCGATGCACTCCCAATCGTGCAGCGGCTTCGGTTAGGTTCCCGCCCGCTTCTTCGATAGCTCGCGCGATCAGGTGCTGCTGCTGCTCGGCAAGCAAGCGCCTCACATCTCTCCTTCTTCGCCGCAGATCCTCAAGGTCCGCGGCTTGAGTGTGAAGCAGTAAGTACAGCGGATCTTTCTCGATACTCACTCGGTGCGAAACGGTCTTCAATACTTCGGCGGGCAAGTCCCCGATCCGAATCACATCGTCGGTGAGGACAGCTAGTCGATGGATCAGGTTCTCAAGCTCGCGCACGTTGCCGGGAAAGCTGCACTCCTTCAGCCACTCATAAGCGTCGCGCTCCATTCGGATCGTCTTGCCGTAGACGCTCGAGAATTTGTCGAGAAAGAAATCGATCAGCAGCGGGATGTCGCCTTTGCGCTCGCGCAAAGCAGGCATGCGAACCGGGATGACATTCAATCGATAGAAGAGAGCCTCTTGAAACTTCCCTGCTTCAGTCAGGGCCTTCAAGTCCTTGCTGGTCGCGGCGACCACTCGCACGTCAACTCGAATCGTCCGGCTTCCGCCCAGGCGGTCGAATTCGTTCGATTGCAGAAAGCGCAGCAGCTTGGCTTGAAGCGGATAAGCCAACTCGCTCACTTCATCGAGGAAGATCGTTCCGCCATCGCCTTGCTCTATGCGCCCGATGTATCGTCCGGCGGCGCCGGTGAATGCTCCCTTCTCGTGTCCGAACAACTCGGATTCCAGCAAGTTGTCCGGTATCGCAGCGCAGTTAATCGCGACGAAAGGACGATCGCGTCTTGCGCTTTGGTAATGAAGCGCGCGGGCGACGAGTTCTTTGCCCGTCCCTGTCTCGCCCTCAACCAACACCGTCGCCGGCGAGTCTGCGATCCGGTTGACCACTTCGAGAAGCGAAAGGACCTTCGGGTCGCGGCCGACGATCTCCTTTGAAGCCCGGCTTGCGTCCAGGAACATCCGGCTGTCGCGTTCAAAGGTAGCCGGCAGCAGGTGCGCGTGATGTAGATAGAAGACCATGAACTCGGCGACGATTTCCAGAATCTGAGGATCTCGTTCGCCAAACGCGCAGGGATGCGAGTTGTTTTCCAGGTACAGAGCGCCAATCGCGCGGCCTTCCTGTCTCAGCGGCGCAGCGATGATTGACTTGATCTCAAACTTGATAACACTGGCCTCGCGAGAATATGTTGGATCCTGAGACGCGTCCTCCAGAAACAGCGGCCGCTCGCGCTGAAGCACTTCTCTCAATAGAGTTCGGCTGAAATCGTATTCTTCGAGCGACAGGTTGCGGGTTTGAAAATTGCGCGCGGCTACGACTTCGGCTTCGGTGGATTCCGGCAGATAGAAGAGAACGAATCCGCGCTCGGCCCCGGTTACCTCAATCAGCGAATCAAGCAGCCTCTCGCAGAAGTCGTTGTACGAGTGCGTCTTGTTACTGACGGCCGCGATCAGCACACGGGCGACACGCCCGTCGCTGGCGTCCTGCGCAAGCTCATCCGCTTGTCGTTCTATCTTGGCAAGAAAGTCACGCCGGGCCATCTCGGTCAGGAGGTCAACGCGTTCTCGAAGCGTCTTCAGTTGCGCGGTCAAGTAATGCAGCCGCCGATCGGCCGTCTCGCTCCTGAGCGTTTCAACTGCGTCCAACAGTGATGAGATTAATGCTTGATTAGCGAGTTGCTCGCGCTCTAACAATGCCGCGAGCGTCTCGGCAAGGTTCTTGATTCGGTTTGCGCCGGCTCTCATGCGATTCCCTTGCTCAATTCAGCCTGTATCCCCAAAGCGAGCGGTGGCGAGTGTATAAGCGGACCGATTTGTCGTGCTCGCCGCAGGCTATTTGCTTCCCGTCAGGGGAGAACGCGACTGATAACACGGGCGCAGCGTGAGTGCCGATCCGAGTGACGAGAGCTTGTCGCCTCACACTCCACAGACAGATTGTCTGATCGTCGCCGGCCGACGCCACCTCACTGCCGTCTGGAGAAAAGCACACCGACTTGATCCGGGCCGAGTGCCGGCCCAGTACTGCCGTCGGACGCAGCGGGTTCAGAGACCAAAGGCGAACCACTCCATCGTCGTCTCCGATGACAAGTCCTTTGCCGCCGGGCGCGAAGCTAACGCTAATGAGCGGGGTAATGGAGAGCTGGATCTTATCAACCAGTTGCCATTTTTCGGTATCCCATAAGGTCAAAGCGCCGTTATCAGTAGCACAGGCCAGCAGCTTGCCATCCGGCGAAAACGCGGCGCCGTAGACTTGACCGATTGCGAATCCGTAAGCGCGCCTCATCGCGTCCAGATCAAAGACTTGCCGGCCATCGCGGCAGTCGTATACAGCCGTTGTGCTTGCCAGAAAGCGACAATCCGGCGAAACCGCTACGCAATAGGAGCTTGCCCTTGATCCTCCAACACCAGTGTACCCATGCGTGATCTCTGGTTTGCGGCCGTCCAAGTCCCAGAGAATGGTGTTGGCGTCCATATCCGACGACGCAAGGCGCTCCCCATCACACGAGAAGGCGACAGACGTGATCCTGGTTGCGTCGCCAATCAAGACTGCCTGTTTCTCCCGGCTCTCTGTATCCCAGACAATCGCCGATCGGTCTTCTCCCGCGGAAGCGAGCCGCTTCCCATCGGGCGAAAAGGCGACCGAGTGAACCGAGGCGCAGTGGCCGTCAAAACTTGCTGCAAGCTCACGTTCCGCTACATCCCAGACCAGGACCGAGCCGTCGTCATGAGTTGAAACCAACCATCTCCCGTCAGGTGAAAACGCAACGCTCCACACCTGCGCGGAATGCTTTAGCCGAACAAGCTTCTTCTGAGTCGCTGCATCCCAAAGGACTATGTCTTCGGCGGCTGACGCCGCCAGTTTTCCATCCGGCGAGAAGGCCACCCCGCGCCCGTGATAGCTGTGCACCCGCTGGCTGCTTAAGACTCGAAACTGAGATTTCTCCCACAACCGTTCGACGTCAAAGAAGGAGACAGCGCCGGCCGGGTCGATCCCTATCAAACGGCTGCCATTCGGTGAAAGAGCAGCAAAGGTCGGATCGGGATCAAGCGCCCCAGTCATGCTTGCCGTTTGCAGGTCCCATATCTGAGAACCGATCAGTATGCGGCGTCCGTCAGGTGAGACAACGAGGTCCCCCCACGTCACATCGCGAGGCAACTCATAGACCTTTTCCCATCTAGCTGTGTCCCAGACTAGCGTCTTTCCTTCGGCGCCCCCGGAGATCGAACCAATCAAGCGTCCGTCCGGCGAGAAGACAACCACGTTGACCATGGAGTGATGACCCTCGAGCACTACCGCTCTTTCAAGCCGCCTGGCGTCCCAGACTGTCACGGTGTGATTGGCGCCTGGCGTTGCGAACCACTTCCCGTCCGGCGAAAAAGCGACCGAGTTGACCCACCCGCCGTTTTCGTTGAACGTAGCCAGTCGTTCCCTTCGCGCGAAATCCCAGACGATGATTCTCCCATCTTCGCCGCACGTAACAAGCAACCGTCCGTCGGGCGAGAAGGCCGCTTTGCGCGCTGCCGCAGTGTGCCCATCGCTTAGTCTAACGCCTTCCCACTCTTCGCTCACCGACAGCGCCGCCGCTGCTATTGTCGCTCCCATAACCAAAAGCAACGACAGCACCCCTGCCTTCACAAGACCCCATCGAAGGCTCTTCTTTATCAGCTCTCGCTCACGTTCGCCGCGCGCAACATCCGAATAGCGCCGGATGAACCAGAGCTTATTGATCGGGATGCGGGTCTTTGTGTCTACCAAATAGTTCGACGCGTACTGTTTGAGAAATCGGTTCGCACGCTGCGTCGCATCCATCACCTTCCCGGTTACCTGGTTGATCCTATCGATGAGGTACTCGTGCATCAACTCGTATCGCCAGGGCTCGTCTTCCTGAATCTCACGGACCAGCCGCGCCCTAACGAAGATATTCAACAGGCGCTCCGTCAAACCGTTGCTCCGCTGGGTGCGCTTGGCTATGTCGTCAACGGTCAGCGTGAGTCTGGTGTTCTCGTCGGAGATGACACTGCGCAACAGCAGTCGCGCTCCCTCGGCGTCACCGGATGCCTGAATAACATCTTCGAGAAAACTGTGGACCAGGGGTTCCTTGCCGCCGGCTCGCCGATAACCTTGAATCGTATAGATTCGCTTGCTCTGCAATTGCTCACCGACTATTTGCATTTCAGAAGGCGAGACAACATCTCCGCTCGTCAGATCGCGAGCGACGTGGCGGCTAAGCCCCTCTTCGAAGGGCAGTCCCGCCCGCCGGGCTGATTTCTCGATGATCTCGTTTGCTTGTGCCTCGTCGAAGTTGCGAAGGTGAAAGAGCCGCGAACTGATCAGAGGCTCGGCAATTCGTCCACCGAGTTCCAGGCTGATGAGGTAGAGAAAGTCGCTCCGCATCGAGACAAGAAACTTCACCGGAAGGTCGCTATCGTCGTGACTGGTCGCGATGAACGAAAGGAACAGCTCTCGCTCCTCTTTTGATTTATGACTGACGAAGAACTCTTCCAACTGATCGCACACGATGACGACCGTCGCGCCGATCTCCCGGGACACACGCCTGAGATACTCATTGGGAGGTTCATCTTGGAGAACATCCAACTGACTACGCTTCCGGCATTCTGCCAGCGCAGCCGCCAGCGGGTCTTTGTACGAGCGGCAGAAGATGGGCAGGTAGCCTTCTTCCCATAGCTTCGGCAGCAAGCCCGCTCTGAGCAATGACGTCTTGCCGCTTCCAGATTCGCCAAACAGAACGCCGAAGCGAAAGTCGCGGTGCGCGATCATGTCGTAAAGCGCCGCAGCTTCTACATCTCGCCCGTAGAAACGATCGCGATCAGTTTCTTGAAAGGGGAGCAGCCCGCGAAACGCAGCGCCGCTCGACGTTGACCGAGTTGGTTCGATTGACCGGCGTCGGCGAGCGGCATAAACGGCGCCAAAGCACAGAAACGCCAAAACCGACAGCGTTAAGTCACGGCTCCATCCGGCGCCTTGCTGCACGAACAGGAAATCGAGCGCCCCAGCCAGCAACGCAATCACACCCGCCGCGGCAATCCATTTGCGGAAGCGCCAGACTAAAGACCGGCCTTTGTCGCTCGACTCTCGATTGAACAATCTTCGCGGCCGCGATTGCTCCTGTTCTTCATTTGAAACCAATGACGCCGCCACACGCGCTACAGAAAAGGTGTTTGTCTCGAGGCTTGTTCGAACCGCCTTCAGTTTCGCTCGCATCGCTTCGGCGCTCGTGTATCGCTCGTTGCGATCTTTCTCAAGTGCTTTCCTTACCGCCGACTCAAGCTCAAGAGGAACGTCCTCGCGATAAACGCCAATCGGCCGAGGCTCGGCGTCCAGAATCGACTTAAGGACGGAGGCTTGCCCGTCACCGTCAAAAGGATGCCGGGCCGTGAGCATCTGGTAGAGCACTACTCCAAGCGAGAAGAGGTCGGTCTGACCGTTCACCTGCTCGGAGCGGATTTGCTCGGGAGCGAGATAGTGCAATGTGCCCGCCAGCGCGCGCTCCGTGCTCGAGCGAGAACCTTGATCGAGATTGCTTGAAAGCAGCACCGTCCCGTCCGTCTGAACCGGTACCTCCCCGATCGACGGAGTTGGCGAGAGGTCAGCCCTGGTTTTTGCCAGCCCAAAGTCCAGAATCTTTGCAACGCCGTCCGGCGTCACCATCACGTTTGAATCTTTGATATCGCAGTGAATCAAACCGCGGCCATGCGCGGCGCTCAGCGCGTCCGCGACCTGAATGGCAACATCAAGCGCGGCGGCAAGTTCAAATGGACCTTGCCCGATCCGCGACCTCAGCGTCTCACCCTCGACATACTCCATGACGATGAACAGCCGATCGGCGTCCTCGCCGATTTCATAGACGGTCGCGATGTTCGGATGATTGATGGCGGCGGCCGCACGCGCTTCGTGTGTCATTCCCCTCTTTGATTTCGGGTCTTTTGTCAGCGTGTGCGCAACGAACTTGATGGCGACCGTCCGCTGGAGCTTAAGGTCCTCGGCCTTCCACACCTCACCCATCCCGCCGGCGCCGAGGCGCTCGATGAACCGATAATGGGAAATGCTCGGATGCATTCATCCACCGCAGTGCGCTCGCCTGTGTCCAGCGCAGAACTAACTAAACATCTAACGGGCCGTCGCGTCCGGATGACGCCGCTAAGACTATAGCCGCCCCGTAGGCGGGTCAAGATAGGGGGGCGAAACCACCGAAAAGGTGTTTCAGGCAAAGCCGCCGAGGCTCGGAAGGAGCCGATTGATGCGGCTTGGCGGCCCTTTGCGGCTTTTGCGTGAAACTTGCCAGTTCGAATTCTTCCCGGTCAATCGCTGTTAATCATTTGGCGAGTCCTCGCGTTTAGTGATTGGAGCTTTTTGCGCTCGCGCGCGCGGGTTGCGCGTATATAAAGATGAATGGGAGGCAATCAGAGGCTACTGCGAGAATCGCCGAACTTATCGAGGCGCTTGTCGTTCTACTAGCTTGAGCTAAAGCGCTGGGTCGCAAGGGTATTATCGTATGAACTTTCTCGAATCGATCAGTCTGGCTCTCAGCGCGGTACTCGCGCACAAACTCCGCTCTTTTCTGACTCTGCTGGGCATCATCTTCGGCGTGGCCACTGTAATCGTCGTAGTCTCCCTGATCGAGGGCTTTAATAAATACTTCAACGATAAGATCGCCGACCTTGGATCTAACGCATTCGTTGTAAACAGGTTGGGGATCGTCACCAGCATGCAGGAGTGGATCGAGAGAAACAAAAAGAACAAGGACATCAAGCTCGATGATCTGCGCGCGATCAAGGAAAACCCATCTTATGTTCGCGACGCGGCCGCCATGTCGCGCAGGCGAGGGACAGCCAAGCACGGCACTCAGGTCCTGCAGGACGTCGAAATCATGGGCGTGTCGGCGAACATGGTGGACATCGACTCGGTCAAAGTCGATCAAGGCCGTTACATCGCGCCGCAAGAGGAAGAACACGGGCGATTCACCTGCTTCGTCGGCCACGAAATAGTAAAGCAGTTCTTCCCAGCCGTTGACCCGCTTGACCGAGAGATCAAGATAGACGGCCGTCCGTTCAGAATCGTGGGCATCGCTCAGGAGATGGGAACCGTGTTTGGCAACCCGCGAGACAGCTTTATCATAATGCCCATCTCGACTTATCAGAACGTGTACGGATCGCGCGGGTCGATCGCGATAAGGGTAGCGGCGATTGGGCCCGAGAGCATCGAGCGAGCGCAGGACGAAGTGCGAGTTGTGATGCGCGCGCGGCGGCATTTGAACTACAACGACCCGGACAACTTCGGCATCGTGACGTCGGACGCGCTCAACAATCTTCGCGAGCAGATATTCGGGACCATCTCGATCGTCGCAATCGGAGTGACTTCGATAGCCCTGATCGTCGGCGGCATCGTTATTATGAACATCATGCTCGTGTCGGTCACCGAGCGGACTCGCGAGATCGGTGTGCGAAAATCGCTGGGCGCAAAACGCAAAGACATCGTTCGCCAGTTTCTCGCCGAATCAACCGTGCTTTCGCTGCTCGGAGGTTGCATCGGGGTGATGATCGCGTACGGGCTGTCGAAGCTTGCGACGGTCTTCTTTGAGTTGCCGACTGCGCTCCCGATCTTGTGGACCTTCATTGCGCTTGCGACATCGGCGAGCATCGGTCTTTTCTTTGGGATTTATCCGGCGTGGAAAGCGGCGAAGCTCGACCCGATTGAAGCGCTTCGAGCGGATTGAGGAATTGAAAACTGAAGACTGTTGGATTAGAAGGATGAGCAGGCAAGACACAAACGAAAGCTTCAGAATGGCGTTCGCCACGCTGCACGCGCACAAGTTCCGTTCGTTCCTGACGGTGCTTGGAGTCGTGGTCGGAACCGTCACCGTGATGGTCATCGCGTCGTTTATCTCGGGACTCGACCAGCAATTCAAGAAGGAGATCGAGAGCTTCGGCACCAACACGGTCTTCATCTATAAGTTCGATCCGGGGATTCACACGGGCCGTCTAACCCCCGAAGAGCGAATGCGCAAGCCTATCAGCTACGAAGACGCGATGGCCATCAGGGCGCAGTGCCCGTCGGTCAAGTACGTAGCCCCCTTTCTCGGGCCTGATGACGTCATCAAAGTCCGCTACCAGGATCAGGAACTCTACGTCACTCAGGTTCAGGGGACCGTTCCCGAATACGAACGCATGTCTTCGGTGCACATAGCAGAAGGGCGTTTCTTCACCGACGCCGAGAATCAGCACCGCTCGGACATCTGCGTCATCGGAGCAGACATCGCCGACAAGTTCTTCCCCCGTCTGGCCGCGCTCGACAAACAGATACTAATAAACGACAAGCCGCTGACCGTCATCGGCGTGGTTCAAAAGCAGGATAGTTTTTTCGTGGGCGAGAACGATGGCGGCAACCAGAATCGAGCCGTCTACCTGCCGTATGAAACGATGAAGAAGATGTTCCCGGCCGAGAAGGATCACTTCGTGATGGCGCAGGCTCAGGAAGGACTGTTGGCGCAGGCGGAAGATGAGATTCGGTCAGTGCTCCGCCGCCGCCGCGAAGTTCCCTACGACAAGAACGACAACTTCGGCCTCTCGACTCCGGACGCGATCACCGATCAGTTTCATCAGATCACCGGCGGCATCGCGATTCTGATGTTTGCGATTTCAAGCGTGGGTCTGTTGATCGGCGGCATCGGCGTTATGAATATAATGCTGGTGTCGGTCACCGAGAGGACAAAAGAAATCGGCGTGCGCAAGGCGATCGGCGCGCGCCGCCGCGACATCATGCGCCAGTTCTTGATCGAAGCGATGGCGCTGACCGGTTCTGGCGGGCTGCTTGGGGTCTGCATCGGCTGGCTGCTGAGTCTGCTGGTGAATCTGATCTTGCCGGTGAATGTACCGACCTGGGCGCCGGTTGTCGGACTCACGGTATCGGCTGGTATTGGTTTGGTGTTCGGTCTGTGGCCGGCTATGAAGGCTTCGAAGCTGGACCCGATCGTCGCGCTACGCTATGAGTAGTCCTTAGCCTTCTCAAATTTCACCGGATCATCACGGCGACTCAACCACAGCCGCATAGATTCCAACTTTAGCTTGGGTCGCTTTAAGCTCTCTCACTTTGATGTTATTTCTACAGACCCCAACACCCTCTCGGCATTTGTACGTCCCGCGTCTTTATCTTCGTCGTAAATAGTCATCACCGACCATATGTTCCGTCCTCTGGACACAACAAATCCCTGTACTTCAAAACTAATCCCTTTCATCTCGAAATTAGCCTTTAGTACTACTCTCGATCCAACTTTCTCGGTGGTATATCGGAGGCCGGACACACTCGAACTTGCTGCAGCGCGACTGACTGCCGCGGTAGCGATTAATCCAGGCAACACCTCGATTTCCTTCTGGGTGACCCTTGCAACCGATAGATAGAGGATGAATACTCCCATGTCAGTATCAGTAATCGGTAGCCCATATGATCAGTGATTAATTTCTCGAAAGACTTCGCGAGAGGAAAGTTATCCATCCTGGGCTTGCCCGGGAGTTCGACCGACAGGCCTAAGTTACCAAGTTCCCACGTTGTTCTCCGGCCGCGCGCCGGTTCAGAGGCTACTTCGCGGTAGCCTGCTTTGCATCTTCCTTCAATTCCATCACCACCTTCTTGATCTTGCCCTTGAACTCAAACGGCGATTGATAGCTCTCCGTCACCGGCGTCGAGGGATCGCGTCCGACGGTCAGTCCTTCACTCAGCCCAAACGTCACCGGAACCAGTCGTGCAATTGGCCCTTCGCCGACTTGCTTGCCGTTGATGAACAAGACAGCCGTGCCCTGGTTCGGTCCGGTGTTTGTAAACTCCAGTCGGAGCGTCGCGGAACCCACGGGCACCGCCTCCGTCGAACTCACAGCGAAGCGCTCAAGACCAAACCAGTTGTAAGCGTAGTTCAGCCGGTTCTTCTGTACGAAAAAGCTGAATCCCGCGAAGCGCCCTCCCATCGCCAGCAGCACTCCATCAGCGCCGCCCGGCGGAACCTCCACTTCCGCAGTGATGCTATATGAACGGTTTCGGAAGTTCAGCATATTGCTCCGGGGAACGGCTGACATCCCGGGAAGGTAAGTGACGATGGTGCGCGGGCGGTTGAAAGCCGGTTGCTCAAGCGAACGAATGACTCCGCGATCGTCCAGCGGCAGCACGTTATATTTTCCCGCTTCGCTCCACCATCGCTCAATCATCTCGCGCAGTCTTCCGGGGTCCTTGTCCGCAAGGTCGGTGCTCTCAGAAAAATCGGCCTCGACGTTGTATAGTTCCCAGCGATCCTTATCAAAGTCTTCGCCGCGCATGTGCACAGTAACCGCCGTCCATCCCTTGTGATAAATAGCCCGATGGCCAAGCATTTCAAAGTATTGCGTTTCTCTTCGTGTCGGGGCATTGGGATCGGTGAACGTGTAAGCCATGCTCACTCCGTCCATCGGGCGTTGATCCACACCGTTAACGGTTTTGGGCGATTGAATCCCGATCGTCTCGAGCACGGTCGGCGTCACGTCGATCATGTGATGATACTGCGTCCGAATCGCGCCCTTGTCCTTGATGATCTTAGGCCAGTGAACGATCAACGGATCGGTGATACCGCCGGCGTGCGTCGTCTGTTTGTAGCGCCTGAATGGAGTGTTGCCGGCCATCGCCCAGCCCAGCGGGTAGTGAGGATAAGTCATCGGCCCGCCCAGTTCATCTATCAGATTCAGATTCATCTCTACGTTCTCGGGAACCTGGTTGAAGTACAGACTCTCGTTGAACGAGCCGCTCTCTCTCCCTTCCTGGCTTGCGCCATTGTCCGATACGAGCACGATCAGCGTATTTTCCATCAAGCTGCGCTCGTTGAGAAAAGTCAGCAGCCGTCCGATGTTCTCGTCGCAGTGCGTCAGAAAGCCCGCGTAGACCTCCTGCATTCGCGCATACAACCGGCGTTGATCGGCGCTCAGCTCATCCCACGCTTTGACATCGGAGTTGCGCGGCGCAAGCTGAGTGTTCGGCGGTACGATAGACATCCGCTTCTGACGCGCAAGCGTCTCCTCGCGCACCCTGTCCCATCCCTTGTCGAATTTGCCGCGGTACATTTCGATGTACTTCTTCGCCACGTGATGAGGCGCGTGCCCGGCTCCGTATGCCAGGTTCATGAAAAACGGTTTGTCCGGGTTGATCTGTTTCTGCTCGGCGATGAACTGGATCGCGCGGTCGGTCAAGTCCTCGGTCAAGTGATAACCCGGCTGCTGGGGGCGTTCAACTCGGTGATTATCGTAAACCAGATCGGGGAACCACTGATTTGTTTCACCTCCCACAAAGCCATAGAACCGCTCGAAGCCCATCCCCAGCGGCCAGCGATCGAAGGGCCCGGCGTCGCTTGTTTCGCTCGGTGGCGTCTGATGCCACTTGCCGACATAAGACGTGCTGTAGCCGTTTTGCTTTAGCATCTCAGCGATCGTTGCCTGACTGCGCGGCATCCTCCCGTCGTAGCCGGGATAGCCGGTCGCCGCCTCCGTTATCACCCCAAGGTGGTTGGTGTGATGATTGGCGCCGGTCAGCAAGCAGGCTCGCGACGGCGAGCAAAGCGAAGTAGTGTGAAAGTTTGTGTACCGCAACCCGCCTGCTGCCAGCCGATCGATGTTTGGCGTCTGAATCTCCGAACCGTAGCACCCCAATTGAGCAAACCCCACATCGTCGAGAACAAGATAGACGACGTTGGGCGCGCCCTTCGGCGCTTGCGGCAACGGCTCCCAATACGGCTTCGAGTCCTTGTAGGAGCGCCCGATGCTCCCGCGTTGCGGCTCTTGTTGCTGCTCAGCCGCTGCGGGAAAGCGGCTTGCGAGGATGCAGACCGCGCCCAGGGTTATCGATGTCGCAATAAGCCTCGATGTAGAGCGTCTGTTTATTCCGTTCATATCGGTCCTCGTGGGTCGGTTTGGTTCGAGCCGAGATCAGGCGGCACTGAGATTATCGCCAGTGTTGAAGAACTGCAAATGAATCACGCCCGGTATGTCACGCCCGGTATGTGGCGCCCGGTATGTGGCGCCTGGTATCACGCAAGTGACCTATAGAACGCGAGCCGGCCGGTTCCACCTTTCCACTAGCCCAGGCGTTCACGCCTGGGGACGCGTGGGAAGGAGGAGCTAGCCCGGTTCACCGGGCTTGGTGTGGCCTTCAGGCAGGTTCTTCGTCTCAGGATTCGATATTAGGAAGCTAAAGCGGCGAAGGAAGCCCCGTGAACGGGGCTAACCGATCCATCCCCACCCGTAGCCCAGGCGTGAACGCCTGGGCTAATGGAAAAGCTGGCGTCACTTCCCAAGGCGTGAACGCCTGGGCTAATGGAAAATGCTGGCGTCACCTCCCAAGGCGTGAACGCCTGGGCTAATGGAAAATGCTGGCGTCACTTCCCAAGGCGTGAACGCCTGGGCTAATGGAAAACGCTGGTGTACACCTCCCCAGGCGTAAACGCCTGGGCTAATTGAAAACTATTTCACGCATCGAAAACCGGTATTCGATCCGCCGCTGTCGATCGCGCCTCGGCCGCGGCTCCCCACGAGATAACGCGAACAGTATCGGTCGCTGCACAAAAACGACCCGCCTTTCTGTACGCGCTTTGAAATCGCGGGCTCTTGCCTATCGTAGCCATCGGTTGGGCCTTGAGGATTGCGCGCCAGACCGGCTGCGCTTAGCGTTGCGAAGTAGTCCGCCCGATACCAGTCCGTACACCACTGCCAGACATTGCCGCCCATGTCATACAAGCCAAACCCATTCGGTGGAAAACCATCGACTGGCGAAGTCCGTTGATAGCCATCTTCACTCGTATTGCTCGCCGGGAATCGTCCCTGCCAGATGTTGGCAGCCCATTTACCGTCGGGCTTCAACTCGTTGCCCCACGCATATCGATTGCGGTCGAGCCCGCCGCGCGCCGCAAACTCGAACTCCGCTTCTGTAGGCAATCGCTTCCCCGCCCAGTTCGCGTATGCAACCGCGTCGTACCACGCGATCTGCACAACCGGATGATCCTCGCGCCCTTCGAACGTGCTGCCCGGGCCTTCGGGATGTTTCCAACTCGCGCCCGGAACGTACTGCCACCAGCGCGTGTAGTCGTCGAGAGGAACGTCCTGGGAAACCGGACTGAACACCGCGGACCCGGGCACCACGCTTTTCGGATCAGCTCCGGGATAATCTTTTGGATCCGGTTGCCGCTCGGCGATGGTCAGGTAGCCGGTCGCCTTTACAAACTGAGCGAACTGCGCGTTGGTCACCGGCGTCGTGTCCATCCAGACGCCGTCCACGGCTACCAGATGCACCGGCTGGGTGTCCGGCATCTCACAGTCGTCGCAACCCATCCAAAAAGTTCCGCCAGGAATCCACACCATTCCCAACGGTGCGGGACCCGGCGGTGTTGCTGGGTTCACGCTCACCAAAGCGGCGTAAGCGGGATCTTTCAATTCGGACCTGTGATCGGAGGAGGTGTGAGCAGAATGAGGATCAACGCGCGACTGCCGTCCTCGCAAGAGCAGGATTGCCGCGACCAGAACCAGAAGAGCAACCGCGCAGTACAGAAGCCACGACCATGAATGTCCGGAGGTTTGCGCCGATGTTTCAGCCTTCTTTCGGTCGCGCATTCGCCTGACCACCAGTAGTAAGTCACGTTCGATGAGCACTTGGACGGGCGTCCCTCCGTGGGCGCCCCT
>JBASRN010000088.1:0-2104 GCA_049273855.1 Blastocatellia bacterium | reverse complement strand
ATTGCTGAGGCTGCTGCGAGCGCGACTGGAGACAGGTGTCCAAAACCCTGGTTTATTCCCAATACGGTTCTCAGCAACGTGACAGGACCGCCTCAAGATCGCCTGTGCAATGCGTGCGCTGCCAGTCCGCCACAGGTCATAATAGACATGGACCCAACCAGTCCCGATTTTCGCCTGCCCTCGCAATACTACAAGGATTGGCTGGTGGCCAACACATCGCGTCAGTTCACGATCAAGCCTCAGAATCCAAGCGAATCTCTCGCCCCAGGTCAATTTTTCGCGATCCGGCTCGGAGATTCGACGGGAGGAAGTGACTACAGGGAAAACATCGCAACCTGTACAGCCACACCAATATACTGTGCAGAAGACTATCCCTCGGAGCCAGGCAATATGATTGGTCCGACGAGGCAGGGTACGTGCCAGCTAATCTGTTACGACCCCGCTGACCAGGGCAATCCATGTACCGGCTGCGAAAGCGACGCCTTCGAAGGCATTGGCAAGTATCGACGGCCCAACCCGCCGACTTCTGATGGGGGGCTAGGCACTACCAGTCGTTCGTTGGTCATATCCCCGATCATTGATGTTTGTACGTTTTGCACGACGGGGTTCCCCAGCGGAACCTCGACCGCGCAGTACACTGTGATCGGCTTCGCGACGGTCTTTATAGAGGGCTTCCAGGGTAACGACCTTCAGGCGCGATTGATCAGCGTGACAGATTGTAGTGTCGCAGCCGGCGGTGGCGGTGCAATCAATCCCCTGGAGACGGGGCCCTTCGGTCTTCCTCTTCGACTGGTCAGACAGCCCTAGCCGTTAATGCCCCTTTAAAATCAGGAACAGGGTTAGAGCGAGTAAAGTGAGTATATGGCATCGGAATTAATAGTCGTTGGAATTATTGCGCCTTCTGCCGAGAACAGGGAACTGCTTCGCGTACAAGTTCATGCGACGGGGCTGGCGTCCGTCGAGATGGAAGCCGATCAGTACTGCAGCGTGTACGGCGACAGGTCCACACGCAAGTTTATCGAAGTGCGACCGGACATCATCATCGTAGACATGCAGGACGCGCAGGCCGGGCTTCAGGCAACCAGCATCCTGCATGCCGCGCTGCCTGACGCCTGGCTCTTTCTCAGCTCCGAATCAAGCGACCCGCAGCTCATCATCGAGTCCATGCGCGTGGGCGCCCGCGAGTTTCTCCCCAAGCCCATCCCGCCGCGAACCTTGAGCCAGGCGATAAACCGCTTCATGACCGAGAAGCAGAGGCACGACGAAGCAAGAGCAGCCGGAAAGTTGTTCTGCATTACGTCCGCGAAAGGCGGGTCGGGCGCGACTTCGCTTGCGATCAACCTCGCGACCGCGCTCGCGGATGTGCCCAAGGCGCGCGTAGCCTTGGTTGATCTGAACAGCCCGGTGGGAGATGCGGTCGCACATCTGAACCTGAAGCCTCAATACACTGTATCAGACGCGCTCGCATCGGCGGCCAGGCTGGACTCGGTGCTTTTGGACAGTTACACGATACACTCCCACGGAGTTGCCGTGCTCCCGGGTCCGAAAGAATACAAGCCCGGGGACAAGCCCAACCTGGACGCACTCAGCAAGGTGCTTGAAGTGATGGTGCGTTCTTATTCGCACTCGTTTGTCGATATTCCGTTTTTGATGGACAAGGAGCAAATGCAGCTTGTGTGCGAAATGGCGGCGGCCGTAGTCGTAATTTCAGTTGCCGAAGTCCCGGCGCTATGGCGTACCGAACGCTTGCTCAAGTTCCTGGTAGCCAGTGGAGCCTCTGAGAAGATCCGCCTGGTGATTAACCGCGCGGTAAAGCATGACGAGATCACTGACAGCGAGATACAAAGGGTGCTCAAGCTGCCTGTCTATTGGAAGCTGCCAAACAATTACAAAGGTTCGATTCGAGCCATCAACTCCGGCGTGCCGCTGGTATCGCAGAACCACTCTGATCTGGCTCGCGGATATCGCGATCTGGCTTATGACCTGGCGGGAGTTCCGCTTCCGGGGAAGCGGCGTGGGCTCTTTGGACTTTTTTCATGACCTTTGAATATCATGTAGGGGCGGCCCTCCGTGGCCGCCCCCTCATCGCGGGCTTAACGAAGGG
>JBASRN010000073.1:0-10108 GCA_049273855.1 Blastocatellia bacterium | reverse complement strand
CACTGAATCCAGCCGGTATTGTTTACCCGACACGCTGCTGGTGACCGGGTTGTTGTAGGCGTAGTTGACCGTCGCTCCCACATCCACGAACTTGCTGAATGCGAGGTCGGCGAAGGTCTTTGCGACCGCGTCCACCGTCACGACCGTGCCGGTGGCGTCCGCGGTCAGACCGGTGTGGGTGAAAGTTTGGAGGAACTGTGCGACGTAGGTGCCCGTGATGGTGTTCGCGCCGGAGACGATGTAGCCGGTGGTTGGTCCAGTCACTGAATCCAGCCGGTATTGTTTACCCGACACGCTGCTGGTGACCGGGTTGTTGTAGGCGTAGTTGACCGTCGCTCCCACATCCACGAACTTGCTGAAAGCGAGGTCGGCGAAGGTCTTTGCGACCGCGTCCACCGTCACGACCGTGCCGGTGGCATCGGCGGTCAGGCCGGTGTGGGTGAAAGTCTGGAGGAACTGCGCGACGTAGTTGCCCGTGGTGGTGTTCGCCCCGGAGACGGTGTAGCCGGTGGTTGGTCCGGTGACCGAAGCCAGCCGGTATTGCTTGCCGGCGACACTGCTGGTGACCGGGTTGGTGAAGGCATAGGCCACGGTCGTTCCGTCGTCGACAAACTTCGAGAACGGCAGGTCGCCGAAAACCTTTGTGGCGGCGTCTACCGTCACGACTGTGCCGGTGGCATCCGCGGTAAGCCCGGTATGTGTGAAAGTCTGGAAGAACTGCGCCTTGTACGTTGCCGTTACCGTGGAGTTAGACGTCAAACTGAATGGCCCGCCAGACTGAAGGGTCTGACCAGAGGCGCTGCCTGTCCCGGCTGTCGATAGCCACCTGTATTGTTTGCTTGCGGAGACAGCCAAGGGAGAAATGTAGGAATACGAGACGTTGGTTCCCGAAGCGATGCCGCTGAAGGTCTTGGGAAGTTCCGCCTTGGTCACAGGAGTTGCGGGAGCCGCACCAATCGTGACCGACAGCACCGTGGCCGCACCAGCGACATCGGCAATCGGTGTTGCGTCAAACGTGACGGAGAATGTCGCAGCAGCAGTGACCGTCACAGTCGGATCTGTGACCGCGTCATCGATATCGAAAGTATACGTCTGCGGTGGCGAAACAGGCGTCGGCGCAGTAGCGTTGGCGTACGTTACCGTTAAGGTCTGTCCGGTGCCGCAACGGTCGCCTCCGCCAGTGCCACTCTGGGTTATAGTGATCACCATTCCAACAACAGTGAAACCGGAAGTGCAACCAGTGACGGTCACCTGACCTGGACCGGCGCCCGTTTGCGGAGCTGTCCAACCAGCGGGAATCGTGAATGTCGTCGTCGCTTCGTTCCCGTTGTTCGTCGCGGTGAGAGTCCATACGAACGTGTTCACGCTGCCGGCCGTGACACTCTGAGATAGCGGCGTTACAGTAAAGTTATTCGAGTCTGTAAACGTCGTCTGGGCCGTGAACCCTGAAGTCTGTCCAGTCGCAGTCAGCAGGAAGGTTACTCCAAGGTCGCTTTCTTGCACGACCATCTCTTCGTTCATGATGTTGCCGTTTTCGTCCGCGACGGCGGTGTAGAGCGTGTCCGGTGGCTGATTGTTGTCCCGATGAACGTTAAGGTCGACCATCTCCCCTGGCTGCCAGCCGGTCCCCGTAATTATCACAATGTCGCCCGGTTGATAGTCCGTCTTGTCCGTTGTAACCGTAGCCGGCGAACTCTCGAGCGCGGCCATCGTGCCCAGCACCTTGCCGCCACCGCTGATCCCGCCGGTCACGATCACTCCCCCTAACGTTCCTCCTGAACCCGGAAGCTCGGTTATCGTGTGCTCGCTCCGGTCTAACACGTCGGCGAGGGTTTCCTCTCTCGACATCAAGTCCTGGATCATGCTGAACCGATCCTTGGAGCGATCGGCAAACGGAATTCTGCCAAGCTTCAAAGATTCCCTGTCAGTCTTATGAAAGAGTCCCGCTTGAGTCTTCGCGCGCATGACCTCGGCTATTCCGGTCCGTGAGTAGTCACCAGGAACCAGGTGTGCTCGCGCCGTGAAGTAGCCCCCTTCAGCGTTAAACATCTCCATCGAGCGCGCGTCGTCGCCGCCGATCACCTGAACTTTGCCGTCGGGCAGTTCGCGAAGCGCCGGACGTGTGCGAGCGCCTTGCATCTTGTTTCGCGTGGCTGAAAAGTGAAGCGTCTCGGGATCGAATATTTCTCCTGAGCCGACCTCGCCGCCATCAGTCGATACGCCGCCGGCTATCAGGATCTTGCCGCTCTTGAGCAGGATCGCCGAGTGAGCCGATCGCGGCGACTGCATTCGCGACGGCACCCGGCTGAACTGCAATGTGGAGGGATCAAGTATCTCCGCGCTGCCACGGGCGTTGCCGCCGGCGATCAAGATTCGCCCGTCAGCCAGCTCGGTGGCGGTGTGACCGGCACGGGCGTGGAACATCTTCGGCCCGCGAGTGAATGTGTTCGACTCAGAATCATAGATCTCGGTGGACCTGAGTTCCCCCGTTTGGTTCCTTCCTCCCAGCACCAACACACGGCCATCGGCCAAATGGATGGCAACCGCATCCGTCCGCGGGCTGATCAACGCGGCTGAAATCGAGAACGATCTCGAGCCGAGGTCGAACAGTTCTGTTTCCTTCACCAGGCCCCGCTCGTTTTCTCCTCCGATAATCAGCACCTCGCCGTTGCCAAGCGCGATCGCTGCGTGACCGCGCCGCTCGACGTTGAGTTCGGCGCGGCCGCGCGCTGTCGCCTCGTCCTGATGTGCTGCCGCGCGCTTGCGCGGAGTCACCTCCGGCCGGGCCGGCACGCGAGCGCGAAGGCGCGCGGCTGGCGGCGGTGGCGTAGGCGATCTCCCGGTAAAGAAGAGCGCGGCGCGTGGTGCGGCCGAACTCGCCGCAAGACCTGCGACAACAACAGCGATAAGCGCCAAAGTCAGACGCCGGCTCGTGCTGCCCGTTAATTGATTTGATTTTTCGACACGGATGGCGAAGCTAGGGAGGAACGGGGGCTTGTTCATTTCTTTATTCCCACTGGACTTAAAGTCCGGCTTCGGCAAGCTAGGGAGATCCTTCTGATGCAGCGAGTAGCGCTTGCCCTTGTTTTATTGTTCGAGGTCGCGAGGGAACCTCCGACCTGTTACAACTTTCTGTGGTTCCGCGACTTGGTGGCTCTACTTGAATCGAACGCGAGGCCAGGATTGCTTCGCCAGCTCTGGTGCCGGCACTGCCCGCGTCACGACATCCACCCAGCCGGTCTTATATCATGAATGAGTCAGGTTTTCCCCAAAAAAAGAAAAAACTTCATTGGGGGCTATAACCCAAAAGGGCCAGCGTGGGTTGTGGGAACCAATCATCGCCGCTAAGCCACGAGAACACAAAGGAGCACAAAGCCCACCACTTACGCATTGACTTGGTGCAGCTTCGAGTCTTTGAATCTTGGTGGCGCACTCCCTTTTCCAGCAGCCTGCTAGATTCGTTGAGCGGGACGAAGCTCAAGACCCACGTTGGTTGGCGACGGCTCTTCTGTTCTGCTCGCCGGGTATCTACTTCTTGATTCCAAGACCTAGGAACAACACGGGCCGGAAGATCTTCCACCAATCAGTGATCGCGCGCATCTTGGTGTACGCGATACCGTCGGTCTTCGGGTACTCGATAGTTACCGGGACTTCGACGACCCTATGGCGGAGCCGAAGCGCTTTGAACAGCAGGTAGGGTTCTAGTTCATAGCGGTCGAGCCAGTCTTGCCAGAGATCAATCCGCTTGTCTTCAAACAGCGACACCTTGATTGCGCGAAAGCCGCTCGAGGCGTCGGTTACGCGGTGCCCGCAAAACAGCGAGAAGAGAAGCGAATACGCCCTCGTGCCAAGCCTGCGGCGAAGCGGCATTCGCAGGAACTCGCCACCTTCCAGATAGCGAGAGCCTTGAGCAAATTCGGTTTCGCCTCGAATGATCGGCTCGAGAAGCCGCGGGATTTGTTCGGGAGGGGTCTTGCCGCCGCCCGACACAACTACAACAATCTCGTAGCCGTGCGTGATCGCGAAGTCGATCCCGCTGCGAATGGCCGCGCCCACTCCGCGATTCACACGCGCGCGAATCACCGTTGCGCCCGCTCGCTCCGCGAAATCGGCAGTTTCATCGGACGATCCGTCATCCACGACAACCGTCGTCTCGACGTGATCCCGAGGCACGGCGCTGACGACTTTTGCGATTCGCTCGCCTTCGTTCCAGGCGGGCGCGACACAGAGCACGCGCGGCCGAGCCCTGGTGCTCACCGACGCGGAGTGCGCCTCTCGGAGGTCAGCATTGCTAACCCCGACGGCTATTTTGAAGTCTCTTTCAGCCATTGATAAGTGCGGCGAAGCCCCTGCTCGATTGTACAACTCGGCAGCCAGCGAAGCTCCCGGCGAATCTTCTCGATGTTCACAACGCGGCGGCGGATGTTGTCTATGTCGCGGCGATCGATGTATGCCGGCAGAACCCCGGCGCCGGTGATTTCGATGATCAAACGAGCGAGCTGGTTGACGCTCACCTCGCGCCCGGTGCCTACGTTATAGACCTGCCCATCAGCCTTCGGGCTGACACCCGCCAGCAGCGTCGCTTCAACCACATCGTCGATATAGGTGAAGTCGCGAGTCTGCTCACCGTCCCCGTGAATGCGCGGCGCTTGACCGGCCATCGCCGACTCGAAGAATTTCGCCACGACGCCGCAGTAGGGGTTGTCGGGCCGCTGCGCCGTTCCGTACACGTTCGAGTAGCGCACAACCGATGAAGACAACCCGTAGCTTTCGTAAAACGCCTTGCAGTAATTCTCGCCCGCGAATTTCGACACCGCGTACGGGCTGAGCATGTTGGTTGCGTCATCTTCGTTAATCGGCAGATAGCGAGGGTTTCCATACACCGAAGTCGATGACGAGTAGACCACACGCGGGATGTTCAACTCTCGAGCCGCGATCAGCACGTTGAGAGTCCCGCCGATGTTTACTTCATAGTCTTCGCGCGGGTTTCGAGTCGAGACAATTATGTTGCGGGCGGCGAGGTGAAACACCAGGCTCGACCCCTTCATCACATCACGAGTCAGATCGAAGTCGGTCACGCTCCCGCGAACGATTCCGAGGTTGGGTTCATCGCCCGGCAGGTTGTGGTCGTCGCCGGTGTAAAAGTCGTCAAGCACGACAACCCGCGCTCTTTCAGCAAGCAGCCGGCGAACGACGTTTGATCCGACGAAGCCCGCGCCGCCGGTCACTATTATCCGCTGACCGGCGAGATTATAAGAATTGCTCATCGCTTCTCCGGGCGGATCAACCTCCTGCCGAGGTGATCGTCCTGTTCCTTTCAAATGGGTGTGCTTGCGGGGCGAGCCAACAGACCGGAAGGATAGCACCGGCTTCGGCCATTCGGCCATAGTTTAAGTCGCGCTGGGCTGAGATGCATATGAACAGAACCTTGACATTGGCCATTCATTGAGCGTAGGGTTATTGAGAACCGAGTATAGCTCACTCCCTTCTTCAGCTTCTCTGGAATTCTCCAGTCCATCTGAATCCAATAGCTCACATACTAGAGGAGCTAACAATGATGAATACAGGGACTGCAATCGCCCCAGCACGAAATAGACTGTTGCAAAACAGGCTGAACCGCCTTTTCGACGAAACATTCGGACCGTTTGCCACGCAGCCACCTATCAGCGAAGAGCCTGGCGCCTTCACAACCTGGTTACCGCTGTGTGACATATATGAGACGGATAAGAATATCGTCATAAAGATGGAAATACCGGAAGTGAAGAGAGAGAACATCTCCGTCACGTTTGATAACAACGTGCTCACGATCAGCGGGGAGAGAAAAGCAGAGGAGGAGGAAGTAAAGCAAAGCTATCACCGCCAGGAGCGAATCTATGGCCAGTTCTTGCGTAGCTTCACACTTCCTCCGTTTGTCAACACGAAGAATATCGCCGCTGAGTTTAAGGAGGGGATGCTCTTAGTAACCTTGCCCAAAGTGGAAGAAGCCAAGGCCAAGCAAATCGAAGTGAAGGTCGTATGACTCTTTGAGAATAGTTTAAGCTAGACACGCATAAAATGCGCGAAAGGCGGCTTCGGCCGCCTTTTTGTTCTTAGACCTCAAATTGAAACTGAACCACTACCCGAATCTGCCGGATGCTGGCCGGCGGCCGAGGATGAGTTATAATGCGGGCGTGCAGCAAGCAGGTGTCTACATTCACATACCCTTCTGCGAGCGCAAGTGCACCTATTGCAATTTCAACACGACTGATTTCTTCGACGGCTTAGCGGCAAGATACGTCGATGCGGTGAAGGATGAAATCGTCTGGTGGGGGCGCAACCTCGCAGAGCAGGAAGAAGCGCGCGCAGGGACGGCGGACAATCGAATACCCAGCGATACGATTTATTTCGGCGGTGGAACGCCCTCACTAATTGAAGCGGAGCAAATTGCTTCTCTTCTCGAAGCCACCCGCGCCGCGTTTTGCATCAGCCCGGTCGCCGAGGTCACCATTGAGATAAACCCCGCGACGATTGCGCGCCCGAAGCTTGAAGCCTGGCTCAGCGCCGGCATCAACCGGGCAAGCGTTGGAGTTCAATCGTTCATCGACCGCGAGCTGGTCTCGTTAAGCCGCACGCACAGCGCCGAGGCCGCGCGACGCACTATCGACCTGCTCCGCGAAGCAGGATTCGACAACATCGGCCTCGATTTGATAGCAGGCCTGCCCGAGCAAACGCTCAAAGACTGGGAGTCGAACGTGCGCGAGGCGCTCGATCTTCGGCCCGAGCACATGTCGCTCTATTTACTCGAGGTGAAGGAGGGAACCCAATTGTTTTCTCAGATCAAGCGGGGCCAGCGCCCGGCGCCCGATGATGATCTCGCCGCCGGGATGTATCGGTTGACATGTGACGCTGCGCGAGCCTCGGGATATGAGCAGTATGAGATTTCGAACTTCGCTCTGTTGCCCGATGAAAGTGATCACCGTCTGGGCTCTCAGCCGGAGCCGTCAGCGGGTGCGGCGAGGGCTGGCCGCGTTCCAGGCCCGCTCAGATCCAAACATAACTTGAAATATTGGACCGGCGCCGCGTTCTATGGGATGGGTTGCGGCGCTCATTCCTACGACGGCCGCGCAAGATGGATGAACACTCTCAAGACGGAAGACTACATCGAACAGGTAGCTTCGAGCGGGCACGCGATAGCCGCACGTCGCGAGCTGGGCTCTGAAGAACGCGCTTCGGATGCGCTTTTCATGGGGCTGCGGTTAAGCGAGGGAGTTGACCTGGAGGAATTTCGCGCGGAGTATGAGGTTGATGTGCTCGAGCGTTATTCCGGCGAATTCCCGGAACTTTTTGATGCGCGGCTGATTGAATTGAACGACGGCCGCTTGATGCTCACTGAAGCAGGCAGGTTGATGTCGAACGAAGTGTTTGTTCACTTCGTGTGATTGAGTTGGGAGGATTCGAGTATGGCTCACAGCTTGAAAGCCCGGACCTCAATCTTGTTGTTGATTTTTACCGCGAGCTTGCTTGAAGGGCTCGCCCAGAGCGGACGCATGCGCGGTCAGAGCGCCCCTCGCAATCAGGGCGAGCGGGACTCGGTGCGGTTGCGGGTTGAAGAAGTCTTGCTGCCGATTCGCGTGCGCGGCGACTACGGTAAACTCACAGCTCCGATCAGGCGAGCCGATCTCATCGTTACCGAAGACGGCAAGCGACGCCAGGTGACTGATGTTGTCAACACGCCGGCGAATCTCCTGTTCATCCTCGACGCCGGCGGCGAGAGAACGCTCAAGCAAATAAACGCCCATCGCGATCTCGCTCTGAGGATGATTAACTCGATGGGTGAAGGTGATCGCGCTGCCATCATGACTTACGCGGATACGGTGGACGTGCTTTCGTCGTGGACCGCGGACAAAGTGGCACTGCGGAACGCGCTTCAGATTCGGTTCAGGCCCGGCATACGCTCGCGGTTTTATGACAGCTTGCTGTACGCGGCCGATGAGTTGTTGCCTCGCGTAGCCGGCCGCCGCAGCGTCGTGATAGTCGGGGACGGGATAGAAACCGTCAACACTCTGGGTTTTGAGAAGGTGCTTGCAGCCTTGCACCGCGCTCGCGCGATAGTTTACGCCGCTTGCCCGAACGAAATATTGCTTAGCGCGATAAAGCCAACTGCTTACAATGCTATGTCGTGGTACGAGCTGCTCGATCCGAGCACTCGCAAGCGTATCCAGACGCTTCGCACCTACTACCACCAGCTCGAGGCCGGTGAGGTCACCCTCAAAGGGCTTGCGGAGGAGACCGGCGGAGTGTGTTGGGCGCCGGCGACACAAGACGAACTCAAGTCGCTCGGGGCGGAGATCGTGCGCGAGATCGGAACCGAATACGTGATCGCATACTCATCCGAGCGGCCATCGGACGACGAAGCTTTTCACCCTGTAAAGGTCTACACGACACAGCCAGGAGTACAGGTGCAGTCGCGGCGCGGCATTTACTCCAACTCGAATGAGCAGCACGCGTCCGGTGATCTGAAACCCGGCAGGACGCCTGATCGCTGACTCTTGTGTGATCGCTGACCCTGTGTGCCGCGCCGGAAATAAGGGATGCCCGCCGGTATCAAGCACTTCGTTGTTCAAGCAGCGTTAAGAGTCTCGCGCTATTAGGAGTTCATACGCCGTGGTGGGACGACAGACGCCGCGTTGATAATTCCATCAGGCCGACTTAGAATCACCGCGGTGATTCATCAATGACCTCGACGACCCCTTTTAATCGAGTCGTGCTTGTTGTTCTCGACAGCGTTGGAATAGGCGAGATGCCCGATGCGGCCGACTACGGTGACACGGGTGCTGATACGCTCGGCCACGCGCTAGGCTCGCGCGAGGTGCGCATCCCAAACCTCCGGCAGATGGGACTGGCAAACATAAGACGCCTGCCTGTTGATCCAGTTGCTAACCCGAGCGGTATCTTCGGCAAAGCGGCTACTTCTTCGAGCGGGAAAGACACAACGACGGGTCATTGGGAAATGAGCGGCATCGTTACTGCCAACCCGTTCCCGACTTATCCAAATGGCTTTCCGCCGAGGGTGCTTGAACCGTTCGAGCGCGCGATCGGGCGCAAGGTTCTTGGAAACAAACCCGCCTCAGGTACCGAGATCATCAAGGAACTTGGCGACGAGCACGTGCTTACCGGCAGGCCGATCGTTTACACGTCGGCCGACAGCGTGTTTCAGATCGCAGCCCACGAGCAGATCGTCCCGCTCGAGCAACTTTATAAATGGTGCGAGATCGCGCGCGAGATGCTGACGGGGGAAGACGAGGTCGGGCGAGTCATCGCGCGACCGTTCACAGGCGAGCCGGGCAACTTCCACCGCACCGAAGCCCGGCAGGACTACGCGATAGATCCGCCCGAAGACACGTTGCTCGATCGGGTGAAGGCTGCGGGTCTGGCGGTGACGGCGGTGGGCAAGATCGGTTCGATCTTTTGCCATCGAGGCACGACCCAAGAGTTGAAGGCCGGCAACAACAACTCAGGCGTGGATCAGACGCTGCACGCGCTCGGGTCGACCGGGCGCGGGTTGATCTTCACCAACCTTGTAGATTTCGACATGCTCTACGGTCATCGCAACGACGTGGAAGGGTACGCGCGCGCGCTCGAACAGTTCGACGCCCGGCTTCCGGAGATACAGCGGGCGATGCGTGAAGACGATTTGTTGATGATAAGCGCGGATCACGGTTGCGACCCGGGAGACGTTTCCACGGATCACACGCGCGAGTACGTGCCGGTGCTTGCGTGGGGTCGCCGCGCGCGAGCCGGCGTCAATCTGGGGATCAGGTCTTCGCTTGCGGACATAGGTCAGACGGTTGCAGAGAACTTCGGGCTTGAGTTGCAAGCGGGCCGAAGCTTTCTTCAGGAGATTGTGAACGAGTAAGAGCCCGGCACCTTACGAATTCAAATGCTGAGCACCATCATAATATGCGCCATATGCGCTTTCAGCTCGTTGCTCGCGGTTGGAGCTTCCGCGAGTGGCGGACCCTTGCCTAACCCGAATTCGTCCGCTCGAAGGCTCATCTGGCCACCGACGCAGAAGGGGGATGAGTTTTCGCGCATTCTCGACAAACTCAAGAGCCAGTCATCCCAGGAC
>JBASRN010000067.1:0-31539 GCA_049273855.1 Blastocatellia bacterium | reverse complement strand
AAGGCTGGGCAGTAGCGAGTTCGCAATACGGAAGGCTATATTCTTCATACAACTCCAGATCATAGCAGGCTGCTGAAAAACGGAGGGCGCCACCAAGACACAAAGACACGAAGCTGCACCAAGTCAGTGACTGCAATAGGTTGTGGGCTTTGTTCCTTGGTGCCTTCGTGGCGTAGTGGCGATGGATTGGGATTTCAGGGGCCGGACATTTGGTTTCGAATGAGAGAGGTTTCGAATGGAAGCGGTATCAACACCTTGCCGAAGCGAGCCCGTCAACGGGATCGAGATGTACTTCGAGATTCACGGAGACGGCAAGCCTCTGGTGCTGCTGCATGGTTTCACGGGCTGTGGAAGCAATTGGGAACCGTTCATCAGCGACCTGGCCAGGGAGTACCAACTGATCGTTCCGGACTTGCGCGGCCACGGAAGTTCGACGAATCCGTCGAACTCGTTTACGTTTCGGCAATCCGCGCGTGATGTGTTTGCGCTGCTCGACCGTCTGGAGGTCGAGAGCTTCAAGGCGATCGGCGTGAGTGGTGGCGCCAAGACTCTGCTTCACATGGCCACCCACCAGCCCGGTCGTGTCGAGGCAATGGTTCTGGTCAGCGCAACGCCGTACTTTCCACCGCAAGCACGCGCCATCATGCGTGAAACGACTCCGGAGAACCGGAGTGAAGAAGAGTGGAAGATGATGCGGCAATGGCATAAGCGCGGCGACGAGCAGATTCGTGCGCTCTGGCTGCAGGGGAATCGCTTTAAGGACAGCTATGACGACATGAACTTCACGCCGGCCTATCTGTCCACGATCACGGCACGAACGCTGATCGTTCATGGCGATCGAGATCCGTTCTATCCGGTTGAGCTTGCACTGGAGATGTATGCCGCCATCGCGCGCTCGCATCTCTGGGTGATTCCGAACGCCGGACACGGACCGATCTACGCCGACCAGAAAGACGCGTTCATCAAAACCGCGTCGGCATTCTTGCGCGGCGACTGGGAAACCGGTTCGTCGCGCGATTGAGGCGACTGAGGAGGCACTTATGGCAGGACTTACGTACCCGAATGAAACGGCTGCTTACCGCGAAGCGCGAGATAAACTGCTTGATGCTGAGATCGAGTTGCGGGCGCAGGTCGAACGCGTCGCCGCAATGCGCAGGGGGCTTCCGCTCGGCGGGCCGGTCAAAGAGGACTATGCATTTGAAGAGATGGAGGGCGACGGTCAGGTACGCGCTGTGAGGCTCTCAGAACTGTTCGAAGGCTCGAAGACGTCGCTCTTTGTTTACTCATGGATGTACGGACCTTTGATGGACAACCCGTGCCCGATGTGCAGTTCGATTTTGGACGCGCTCGACGGCAACGCGCTTCATATCCGCCAGCGGATCAACCTTGCGGTCGTCGCGCGGTCGCCAATCGAACGGATCGTGGCGTTCGCGAGGGCGCGCGGCTGGAAGGCGTTGCGGCTGCTTTCATCATCGAAGAACAGCTACAACGCCGACTACTTTGGTGAAACCAATAAAGGTGACCAGTATCCGATGGCAAACGTTTTCGTCCGGCGAAACGGGTTGATCCATCATTCCTGGGGCAGCGAGATGCTTTACGCCGGGCTGGAAGGAGACCCGCGCCATCTCGATATGATGTGGCCGCTGTGGAATGTTTTGGATACCACGCCGGAGGGTCGAGGCCGCGACTGGTATCCGCCGTTGAACGTCTGATCGGTGCGGGACCTGGTGAGTGAACAATGAACAAACCACGGACAAAGACTCTGAAGCACAAGCCCGGCCCGGTGACTTTCGAGACCGTCCGTCAGCTCGCACTCGAGTTGCCCGAGGTTGAGGAAGGAACGTCGTACGGAACTCCGGCATTTCGAGTCGGCGGCAAGATCCTCGCGAGATTTCACCAGGACGGCGAGTCGCTCGTTCTCAAAGTGGAGTTTGCGGCACGCGAGGTTCTTATCGGGGCCAAGCCGGATACTTTTTACATCAGCGACCATTACGCCTGTTGGCCGCTAATGCTTGTGCGACTCTCTAGAGTCAGTCTTGAGGACCTCCGAAGACTACTCGAGGAGGCCTGGCGCGGCATGGCTCCGAAACGAGCGCTCAGGGCTTGGGAGTCGATAGCCGGGGGGCGATGACGACGCCGCGCGAAGTCGCTGACGCCTGGCGAAAATAGCAACACACCAAACAACGGAGCGAAACAATGGGAAAGAAAGATCCGCGGGTTAACGCTTATATAGCTAAGTCTGCCGGCTTTGCAAAGCCGATTCTGAACCATCTCAGAAAAGTGATTCACGACACTTGCCCTACCGTTGAAGAGACGATCAAGTGGGGCTTCCCTCACTTTGAGTACAAGGGGCCGGCCGATCGTAGTCCGCGCATATTGTGCAGCATGGCTTCGTTCACGCAGCACTGCGCGTTCGGATTCTGGTACGCGGAGACGAGAGGTTCCACGGGTCGCGAGGATCAAGCTATGGGACAGTACGGCAGGATCACCAGCCTCGCGGACTTGCCCAAAGAAAAGGAGTTGGTCAAGCAGATCAAGGGGGCGATCAAGCTTCACGATGCGGGCATCAAACCGCCGCCAAGACCGAGGCCAACAGAGAAGAAGGAGCTCGACGTTCCCGATTATTTGATGGCCGAGCTGAAGAGAAATAAGAAGGCGATGACCACATTCGAAGGGTTCAGCTTTAGCAACAAGAAGGAATACGTAGAGTGGATAACCGAGGCTAAGACCGAGGAGACGCGACAGACCAGGCTCGAAACCGCCATCGAATGGATGTCAGAAGGAAAGTCGCGCAACTGGAAATACGCCAGGAAGTGATGCGTCCACTGAAGCGGCGCCAATGGGAGTGCGGTTAGCGGAAACCAGGGTGTTTTTTCTTTGGCTTGGTTTTGGACCGAAGCAAGACCAGGCTAAAGCCTGTACTCCACGCTCTTTGTTTCCGCGCGCGCCTTGTCGCTTGCGTTCCTGCTACTCGCTTTGATAGCCTCGGAAGCTGGTCAGGTAGTTGGCCGGCATCACTCGTGCAACGAAGCCAAAGCTGAGCTGTACGTATTCAAACCACCTGCACTAATCGAGGTAGCACGATGCTGGCTGGCGAAATCACCGAGGGCCTGACTTTTGATGATGTTTCTCTTGTTCCCGCTCGAAGCGGGATCCTTCCAACTGAAGCCGAAACCGCAACCCGCTTCTCGCGCAACATCCCGTTGAACATTCCTGTCTCGTCCGCGGCGATGGATACGGTCACCGAATCGCACCTTGCGATTGCCATAGCGCAGCAGGGCGGAATCGGCGTCATTCATAAGAACCTTCGCATCGACACCCAGCGCGACGAAGCCGACAAGGTGAAACGCAGCGAGTCGGGAATGATAGTCGATCCCGTCACGATGACGCCCGATCACCCGATCGCCGAAGCAATGGAGCTGATGGACCGCTACCACATCTCCGGCGTTCCGGTGGTCGAAGAAAGCGGCCGGCTGGTCGGGATCCTCACCAACCGCGATCTCAGATTCGAGACTCGGATGGACCTTCCAATCAGCGAGGTGATGACCAAAGAAAATCTGATCACCGTGCCGGTCGGAACCACACTCCACGAAGCAAAAGCGATTCTTCAGAAGCATCGCGTCGAGAAGCTGCTCGTCGTAGACGACAATTTCCGCCTCAAAGGTTTGATCACAGTCAAGGATATTCAAAAGGCGATCAAGTATCCGCTGGCTGCGAAGGATCATCTTGGCCGCTTGCGGGTAGCCGCGGCGGTCGGCGCCGCGGGAGATTTTCTCGAACGCGCTGAAGAACTGGTGCGCGCCCGAGTGGACGCGTTGGTCGTCGACACCGCGCACGGGCACACCGAAAGCGTCATCAGCGCGGCTAAGAAACTGAAGAGCCGCTTTCCGGAACTCGACGTTGTCGCCGGCAACATCGCTACTGCTGAAGCGACCAAGGACTTGATCCTTGCGGGCGTGGACGCAGTCAAAGTCGGAATGGGTCCCGGTTCGATCTGCACGACCCGCGTGGTCAGCGGGGCCGGCGTTCCGCAGATAACAGCAATACTCGACTGCGCGCGAGCGGCTCGAGGCTCGGGCATACCGGTCATCGCCGACGGCGGCATCAAGTACTCGGGCGACATCGCCAAAGCAATCGCGGCCGGCGCCGACTCGGTGATGATCGGTTCGCTGTTCGCGGGAACGGATGAAAGCCCGGGCGAGATTATTCTGTTTCAGGGCCGGTCATTCAAGGCTTATCGAGGAATGGGTTCGATCTCGGCGATGAAAGAAGGAAGCCGCGACCGATACGGGCAGAGCGGCGAATCCCAGATTTCCAAGCTCGTGCCCGAAGGCATCGAAGGCCGCGTTCCGCACAAGGGACCGCTATCGTCGATGGTGCATCAACTCGTTGGGGGGTTGCGCGCCGGGATGGGCTACTGCGGGTGCCGGACAATAGCGGAGTTTCAGGAGCGCACCCATTTCATTCGCGTCAGCCCCGCGGGCTTGCGCGAGAGTCACGTCCACGACGTGATCATCACGAAGGAAGCTCCGAACTACAGGATTGAGTAGTTGAGGCGCGCACTCGTGATCCGTGATCCTGTGATTCCTGATTCGTGATTCGTGATTCGTGATTCGTAAATCAACGTCAACGCAGCATCACGAATCACGCATCACGGATCACCCGTCACGCTTCACACATCACCTCCTAATGCCGCTTGACGTTAAAAGAATCTGGGACGCGTGCGGACGTGCTTTCGACCGTTTCAACTCGGCTTCGGATTCCTACTCCGAAATCATGGAGCGGCCGGCGGTCGAGAGACTGGTCGGCAATGTAGCGGGCGCGCGAGTCCTCGACCTCGGCTGTGGGGCCGGCCCCTACTCGATATGGTTCGCCGAAGACGGCGCGCAAGTTAGCGGGCTGGACCTCTCCGAGACGATGCTCGGGCTCGCCGCGCAGAAAGCTGCCGAGCGCGGACTGCGAATCGATTTTCGCATTGCCGACATTCGCGAACCGCTTCCATTTACCGACGCCGAGTTCGATCTGGTTTTCACCGCAACCGCGTTGCACTACGTCGAAGACCTCGCCGGCTTGTTCCGCGAGATCGCTCGTGTAACGAAACCGAGCGGGCATTTAGTCGCAAGCGTTTTGCACCCGATGTCTACCGCTTACTTTCCAACCCAGTACGCGGAGAGTCACCGCGAGCCACAATACTTCGGCGAGCCTTCACGTTCCCTTGAGACTCCGTGGGTCGACTATGGCGAGGTCGCGGATGAGGGCCGCCGAATCGTCTGTCACCATCACACGATTGCTGACTACTTTAACGCGATTGGCTCGGCCGGTTTGCGCGTGACGAATGTTTGCGAACCCGAGCCTCCGGCGGAGTATGTCTCGCAGAACGCCGCCCGGTTCGAAGAAGCGATGCGGGTGCCGGTCTATTTGATTCTCAAGGTGGAACACCAGAGATAACTAATTCTGGCCCTTGGGTCCGCGATTGCGATTGTGCGGGTCGCCAGGCCAGGCGCAGTTCCAGCCCAAGTATCGGGAGGAATCGTCCCTTCAGCCAACACATCACCCGACAATAGTCCGCAGAATGCTGCGTCGCTGCCCGGCTTGCCGCTTAAAGAACGTCGCTCCTACAATACTTCCAGCCGTTCTCGCGGCGGCACCGTACTTGCACTTAGCGTGCGGCAAGCGCGATGAGGACCAGTACTATCATCTACAACCCGATGTCGGGGCGGCCGGGCCGCCGCGCTGAAAACGTGCGCGGAATGCAGCGGCTGCTCGACGCCCGAGACATACACTCCGAATCCCAGGCGACCGCGGGACCCGGCGATGCGACCCGTCTCGCTCGCCAAGCCGTTGACGCCAAGGTTGACTTCATCATTGCCTACGGTGGCGACGGCACTGTAAACGAGGTCGTTCAAGGGATGGCCGGCAGCCAAACCCCGCTCGGGATCTGGCCAGGCGGCACTTCGAACGTGGTCGCCAAAGATCTGGGGTATCCGTTCGATGTCCAACAACTCGCGGATGTGTTCGCGGCTGGAAAGATCAAACACATCGCGCTGGGTTTGGCCACCAGGGGTTCAGGGTTCGGAGTTCCGAGTTTGGGGTTCACGAGTGCCGATTCCGGGGGACCACCCCAGGATGAGCGAGCGAAATCAAAAGCCGATCAGCCGGGTTCACCCCGAACCCTAAACGCAGGACCCGGAACTTCTGGGCGATACTTTCTGATGATGGCTGGGATTGGACTGGACGCTTCGATTGCCAGAGGTGCTAACCGCAGGCTCAAACGAAAGACGGGCGAGTTCGCCTACTGGGTTTCAGGTCTCAAGCACCTGTTGACGTGGAAGCCGGAGATGTTTTCGCTTGAAGTGGACGGCCGCAGCTTCCAAAGCGCCTTTGCGCTTATCGGCAACGGGAAAGGCTACGGCGGCGGAATGTGTATGACTCCGAACGCAAAGCTCGACGACCCGTGGTTTGAGGTCTACATCTTGCCGGCGCTTGCGAATAACTTCTCGTATCTGCGCGCGCTGCACGCTTGCATGCGCGGTAAGCCCGAAGCGGCCGGTGCGGTGTTGATCAAGGCGAAACGCGTAACGGCGAACTCGTCCCGCGAGCCGTGGGTTGAGGCGGACGGCGAGGTCATTGGACCGCTGCCGATGACCTTCGAAGTAGTCCCCGACGCGTTGTCGCTCATAGTCCCGTAGTTTGCGGCGACGTCTCGCGCAAGGCAACGTCGCCTGGTTTCAAGGAAGTTTCGACGCGCCCGGCGCGCGCCGTTGAGGAGTAAAAGAAATGGTTGCAGTAATAACTACCCGCTTATCAATAGCGTTGCTGATTTCATCGGTCACCGGCGCTGCGTCAACTCTCACACCCGGTGCGCGGCTCCGCCCACAGACCTTAAGCGCCACAGCCAGGCCTTCTGGCGCAGCGACCGCCGACGCGGCCGCGGAGTTCGAACGCTTGAGAATCGATGGCAACGACGCGGTCTACAGCCTCGAGTATAGGGCGGCCCGAGAGATGTTCCTGAAAATGACCCGACTGGTCCCCGAACATCCCGCCGGCTACGTATACCTTGCGAACAATCTCTGGCTTGAAACCTTGAACGCACGCCGTCGGTTGTCGACATCGATCTACACCGGGGACTCCTTCTATTTGCAAGGCTTGAGTGATGACAAGGTCGATGCAAAGCGCGACCGCGAGTTCAACGACCTAATAAAGCAAGCTGTAACCGTGGCGCGAGCGCGGCTTGTAAAAAACGCGAAGGACACCGAAGCGATGTACTACCAGGCATCGGCGCTTGGATTGCGCGCGGCGTACAGCACTTCGGTGAGGCGGAGCTTCAGACGAGCAATCGGCGACGCGAACGAATCAGTCAAGATTCAGCGCCAGGTGATCAAGCTCGACCCCGAGTACATCGACTCCTATTTGAGCATCGGCCTTTACGAATTCGTGATCGACAGCTTACCGCTCGGTTGGAAGTTTCTCGCTCGCCTTGCCGGGCTGAAGGGGTCAAAGAAAAGAGGAATCGAACAGGTCGAGCTTGTGACTAAACGCGGCAAGTACGCGACCGACGATGCGCGAGTCGTTTTGATCGGGTTGTACAGCAAGCAGAAGCAGCCCGAGAAAGCCCTCGAGCTGATCACGCAGCTTGCAACCAAATACCCTCGCAACTATCTATTCGGAGTCGAGCGCGCCGGGATGTTGTATCGCCTCGGGAGGGCTGATGAAGGAGCTCGCGTGTTTGGCGACCTGCTTAAGGACGCGCACATAGCGGCGTCCACAACCGATCTTGTGCGCTATCAGTGGGGCGAAGCGCTAACCCAAAAGAGCGAGTACGTGGCGGCCATCGAGCAGTACGCCGAGGTGAAGCGCTGGCCCAAGTCCGACCCCGAGTTGGTTTCGCTTGCTCATTTGCACACCGGCGAGGCGCTTGATGCGTTGGGTCGGCGCGAGCAGGCGCTCGCCGAGTATCAGGCTGTTCTAAAGCGCGAGGATGTTTTCGGCTCGCACAAGCTTGCGTCACAGTACGTTAAAAAGGCTTACGTGCCGGCGAAAAGCTAACAACGCATTGTTCTCACTAACTGGATAGAAGATTCCCGCGCGCGTGGTACCTAACCACCACCGCGCTGCAAATGGGCGCCCAACCTCGCAGTTCTAACTCGCAAGATAAGCCGTTGCCGCACGTTCTTACTCTCACGTTTCCTGGTAGCCGATGGCACACTATGTGCAACCCCGCAGTCTAGTCTGAGCGCATACATTCCGTCCCGGAACCGAACCGGGACATCGAGAGGCAACCGCAATGATCTGCCCACTGATTAAATGTCGATCCCTGATTCTGCTACTGACAATGTCAATCGCTGCGCAATGGGCTGTTTCGGTTCCCGGCTCAAACCCACACGTGGCTCGGTCGTTTCACTCAACCGGAGGCCCGCACCCAGAACGCCCGGCAATCCGTGCAACCAGCCCATCACGAGCCGCGGAACTACTCGCCCATCTGCCGTTGCGCTTCGAAGCCAACAGAGATCAGACCGAAGGCGAAGTAAAATACTTTGCCCGGGGCCCGAACTACGCGATCTTCTTGAAACCGGCCGAGGCGGTGATTGCGTTGCAGCCGGCGGTTAACGAATCAATGCAACAGGCGATCAGTGGTGGGCGCCGGGCTCCCTCCTCCGTGATAAGGATGAAACTGGTAGGGGGCGATCGCAGCGCAAAGGTAAGCGCGTTGAAACAGACAAACGAGAAACGCAACTACTTCATCGGAGGCGATCCAAAGAAGTGGCGGACGAACCTGCCGTCGTACGCGACAGTTCTATACAGCAACGTGTATCCGGGCATAGACGCCCTGTTCTACGGCAATGGGAAGCAACTCGAATACGATCTGATTGTAGCTCCGCACGCTGATCCCAATCGAGTCAGATTGTCCTTCGAGGGAGCAAAGGTTCTTCGTGTTGACGCAAGCGGCGCGCTGGTGGCGACAACGGAAGCGGGCGAGCTGACGCAGCCGAAACCGGTCGCCTATCAGGAACACAACGGAGCGCGAAGAGAAATTCGAGCCAGCTATGAACTCGGGGAATCGCAACAGGTGCGCATCAAACTTGGAGAGTACGATGCGAACAAGCGGGTTGTTATCGACCCGGTGCTGGTCTACTCGACGGCGTTTGGCGGCTCGAACGATGAGCACGCGTCCGCGATCGCTGTGGACCCGGCGGGCAGCGTGTATGTTACGGGCTCGACGCCTTCAATTGACTTCCCGACCGTCAACCCTCTCCAGCCGCCGGACCAGAACCGGTTCACTCAGGATGCTTTTGTTGCCAAACTGAACCCGGCAGGCGACGCTCTGATTTACGCGACTTACCTGGGAGGAGGATTCAGCGACCTGGCTAATGGGATTGCCGTGGACTCGGCGGGCAACGCTTATGTTACTGGCGGGACTAACTCGAGGGATTTTCCGACAACAGCCGGCGCTTTTCAGTCTTCCGCACCCGGCGGGGACTCACCCACCGGAGGCGATGCGTTCGTGACAAAGCTGAACTCGGCGGGCAGCGCGTTGATCTACTCGACGTATCTTGGCGGTGGACCGGACCAGGTGCTCGCTGGTTTCGACGCGGCAACCGGCATCGCGGTCGATAGCACCGGCAGCGCATACGTCACCGGCTCAACCCTTTCGCCGAACTTCCCGGCTAAGAGGGCATTGTTTCCGCAGCTCAACCGCGGTTTCCCTACCTTCCTTTTAGATGGCTTCCTGACGAAATTGAACCCTTCCGGATCGTCTCTGGTCTATTCGAGCTACCTCGGCGGCAGCGGCCAGGACCGAGCGCGCGCTGTGGCGGTCGACTCGCGAGGCAACGCCTACGTTACGGGCGAGACGTACTCGTCGGACTTCCTCCCTCCTGGCCTTCCGTTCGGCATTGTCGAGAGCAACGTGTTCCTGTTGAAGGTGAGTGCGTCCGGCAGGTCAATCGTCTATGGGAAAGTGTTGGACACCGCCCGCACCGACGCCGGCACCAGCGTAGCGGCCGATGCTTCAGGCAACGCGTACGTGACGGGCGAGACGCAATCCGCGGATATGGTTGTGACAGCCGGAGCGCTTCAGACGAAGCTCGCCGGCAGCGTTGCCTTCAAGACATCGGACGCGGCAGTCAATTGGAGCGCTATAGACTCGGGTCTACTGAACCAGACCGTAGACGCGATCGCAGTCGATCCCGCGAATCCGGCTATCGTTTTTGCAGCCAGATCGTTCGCCGTTTCCAAGAGCACGGACGCCGGAGCTTCGTGGACGACGGTCCTCAACCTCAACGGCGGCAGGTACATTGCGATCGACCCAAAGAATTCTGCGACGGTCTACTCATTCCAATCCAAGAGCACGAATGGCGGTTTAACGTGGACCAATATCCTCCTTCCGCAGACCACTGGTTTGCTGAACGTGCTGGCAATCGACCCGAAAAACACATCGATTCTCTATGCAGGCACGGGCGGCATGTTTGGAGACACATTCTCACACGGAGGCGTTTTCAAAAGCACAGATAGTGGCGGCACCTGGCGCAACGTAACCCCTCCCGCCTTCAACTCATTCGTTTCTGTCCGCATTCTATTCCTCGACCCAAAGACCCCGAGCATCCTCTATGCCGGGGACCAAAGCCTGGTCAAAAGCACCGATGGCGGCGAGACCTGGAGCGCAACCGGTCTGGAGACCGGGCCGGTCAGCGCCGCTGCGATTGATCCCACAAACCCGCTGACGATCTTTGCCGGCGTCAATCTTCGAACCGATGCGCAGTTGGTCAAGAGCACCGACGGAGGCGCTACCTGGAATCCGGCCGGGCTGAGCGGAATCTCCATCAACACGATTGCGATCAGCCCGGCTGATTCATCGACCGTCTATGCCGGCGTTGGAGATCAAGGCGAAGGCGGCGCGGTCTTCAAGAGTACCGATGGCGGCGAGACCTGGGCCGTCACCAGTCTTTCGAGCATGACGGTGCAGACGCTGTCAATCGCCAGGCTCGATCCCTCGACGGTGTATGCCGGCGCATTCGAAGACATCGATGCTTTTGTCATGAAGTTCGATCCGGCCGGCTCGCTGGTCTACTCGACTTATCTGGGAGGCGCGGGAAGCGACCGTGGCGCAGGCATCGGCGTAGATGCAGCCGGCAACGCGTACGTGGCCGGACGGACATTCTCCGACCGTTTTCCCGTCAAGGACGCCGTGAAGCCGGAGAAGTTTAACAATCCTTCGGCATCGAGCATATTCGTCACCAAGCTCGCCTTGAGGACCAACCCGACGACCTCGCCGCTGGTCTATTCGACCTATCTGGGCGGCGACGAGCCCGGCGGCGCGGCAGGAATCGCGGTAGACGGCGGCGGCAAGGCTTACGTTACGGGCACGACCGGTTTTCGCACGACGCTGGTATTCCCCACCCTCGATGTTACGCACGCGTCCGAGGAAGTCTTCGTCGCCAAACTCGTGACTCCTGCGACGATAACGGGCGCGTCGGTGCGCGGCAAGAAACTCTTCGTTGTGGGCGAAGGCTTCGACATCGGCGCGGTGATCCTGCTGAACGGCGAGCCGCAGAAGACTCGAAACGCCGAGGATGATCCGAACCTTCGGTTGATTGGTGTCAAGGCTGGAAAGAAGATCTCGCTTGGCGTGCCCGTCACGTTGCAGGTGCGCAACTCAGACGGGATGGTCTCGGCAAGTTTCAGCTTCACCCGAAATTGAAGCGACAACCACCTTTCTATAGACGACTGCTGCCAAAACTCGCCACGAAGACTCAAAGGCCCGAAGCTGCACCAAGTCACTGATACATAAGTTGTGAGCTTCGTGTAGCTTCGTGCCTTTGAGTCTTGGTGGCGAGTGGTTTCAGAAGAGGCTGAGCAATCCAAACGGGGATTTCAGGATACAAATGATTCATGCTAGCGTCTGTCAGCAAGCCCTACGAAAGGCAGCGACGCAGCGGTGTCGAATGAGGGCTGACGCCAATCAACAAAACAAGGTGACGATGAGACTTTCACAGAAGGGCACTCGCTTGCGCGCTCTTGAAACTCAGACCAGGCGCTTAGACCGACGGCTACGAAGACTCAACAGCACAAGTGAATATTATGGGAGGTGTCGGGGAGGGATAATTCTCGTAGGCTTGATACTGCCCTGGCTTTCCTTCCGTTACATAGACGATCGACTCGGCTGGACGGTGACTGCAATTCTACTGATTGGATTCAGCATAGTTGCCTTTTACCATAGAAGGATCAAAACGAGTATTGCCAGGCACGAAATCTGGTTAAAGATAAAGTCCACTCATGTGGCTCGGCTTAAATTGGATTGGAAGAACATTCCGTTACCGCTCCCCATACCTGCGCAACCTGAACATCCCTTTGAGATCGATCTGGACATAACCGGAGAGCGATCATTACACCGGCTGATGGACACTGCGATTACCAGGGAAGGCAGCGAGCGGCTCCGCAACTGGTTGTTGAGCGTTGTCCCCGACCGTCAGCTTATTCAAGAAAGGCAATTGCTGGTTCGAGAGCTATCCACTGCGCCGCTGTTTCGTGACAAATCGTCGCTGTACTCCGCGCTTGCTTCCAAAGGCTCTAACGAGCAACGGAACGCTGGCACATTGTTGGAATGGCTTGAGCGTTGCACTCCAGCTAGATCGTTAAAACCAACCTTCTTTTTATTGGCGTTTCTTTCAACGGCAAACCTAATCGTAATCACTTTATCGATCCTGGGTGTGACTTCTACTTTTTGGCCGACCTCGTTTCTGGTCTACTTCTGCGCTTTGTTTATGGCAGCCATTCGACGAGCGAGAGAGATGGGTTCATTCAAGGAAGCTCTGGAAATGGAACTCGCGCTAAATCACTTTCGAGTCATTTTCCAGCACCTCGAGGGATACTCGTATCGAAATCGTCCTGAACTCGCCAGGCTGTGCGCGCCTTTTCTCGAACGAGATGTCCGCCCGTCGGTTCAGATCAAGCGGGTTGAACGAGTCGCATCGGCTCTGAGCCTACAGTCAAATCCCATCCTCTGGTTTTGCGTCCATTCCCTTTTTCCGTGGGACTTCTATTTCGCTATGCGGTTGAATCAGGCTAAAGCCAGCATCAAGTCGCTGTTGCCTGTTTGGTTGAACATAATGTTCGAGCTCGAGGCGTTGAACTCATTGGCCAACTTCGCCTATCTGAACCCGGACTATGTTTTCCCCAATGTAGCTTCCGGCAAAGACGAGCAGGACAAGCTCAAGTTCCAGGCGCACGAGTTGGGTCATCCTCTCATCCCTGCGATGGAGAAAGTGTGCAATGACTTTGCCCTGAACAGAGAACAGGAAATCGCGATCATTACCGGCTCGAACATGGCTGGCAAGAGTACTTTTCTGAGGACCCTGGGGACGAATCTCTGCCTGGCTTATGCAGGTGCGCCCGTCAACGCCGGGAGGTTTGACACATCTTTGTTCAGAGTTTTTACGTGTATCAAAGTCAGCGATTCGGTGACGGATGGCATCTCTTACTTCTACGCCGAGGTGAAGCGGCTGAAGGCGTTGCTTTCGGCCAGCGGCAGCGAACACGTCCTGCCTTTGTTCTTTCTTATAGACGAGATCTTTAGAGGGACAAACAACATAGAGCGGCACATCGGCAGCCGTGCATACATACGAGCATTGGCGACCCGGTCTGTGGTCGGCGCCATAGCAACGCATGACCTGGAGTTGGTGAAACTGGCTGATGAGATTCCCGGAATCGTCAACTACCATTTTAGAGAAGAAGTAAGCAATGGCCGGATGATCTTTGACTACAAGCTACGACCAGGCCCTTGCCCGACAACCAATGCGTTGAAAATCATGCAGATTGAAGGTCTGCCCGTGGAGATAGAGGACGATGTCGTATCGATGTGATTGCGGCTCAAAACTTCGCGCTCGAATCCACAGCATTCTGGGATTCTCATCAACGCAGTTGGTGGGATTCAAAAAGCACGCAGCGTTCTTCCTCCTAGTTTGAAGGGAGACCACTTCGCTCTTTCCCCTTGCCACCTTACCCGGTCGAGCGCGACGCTTCATCGCCGAGCGCCAGAATTTCATCGTGGATCGCTCGCCGCTCGGCGAGGAGCTGAAGGAAAAACCAGCGCCGGCGGATGAGAAAGGCAAGGCTCTTTGTCCCGCCAACCACCCGGTCAAGCTCCTCGAAGAACAACACTGCTGCGTAGCCCGCCGCCGGCGCCGTCAACAGGGCCGCGACCGCCGTCTTCCATCCCGCCAGCGCGTAACACAACGCCGCGATTGCGCCCCACGTCAAAGGAAACAGGAGCATAGCCGCGAAGATCTTGATGGTCGAGACCAGATCATCCTCCGAGCGCGCGAATCTGGTTGCGAAAAACCCCGCCAATCGGTAGGCCGGATAATGGACCACTGCGCCGGTAATCGCGAACGGTGAAAGAACAACAAACGGCAACACCCGCTTCAGCGTGTAACGAGCGACCTGCCCCCCTGAAAGTTGAGAGGCCGACAGGTCCTCGGCATCAAGGCCGGCGTGTTTCAATGACTCTTCGTACCGCCTGATACGCGCTTCAAGCCCGGCCAGGCGCTCAAGCGAACGCGACCGGTGAAACGCATACCCCTCGAGAAAGCGGCGCCGCAACCGAAGCTCGCGCGCAAGATGGTGCCCTCCCGCCGCGCCTCCGGCCGCCGATGTAAAGATACGCTCCGCTCTCGCAATTGTCGCAAGCGATTCCTCGTGCTCGGCGTCGAGCACGACTTCGCGCAGCGCGGACTCGATTCGTTTCGACAGAGCCTGGACGGCCTCGCGCGGCGGATCCCTGTCCGCGTCGAGCGCGACCGGCTCGACCGGCAGCGGCTCGCCGAAATACAGAAGCGCCGCGCTTCGAAACGTCGTCTTAGCGGTGTAGTACAGTCCGGCCGGAACCACCTTCACATCGAGCCCCGGCCCACACGAAGCCGCCCCCAAAGCGATCCGCGCCGCACCCGTCTTAAGCGGCAGAAGCCTCGGTTCGTTGTGCGAAACGCCTTCGGGGCAAATCCCAATAGTTCCCCCACGCGCGAGCAGAGCGCGGCTCCGCTCAAAAGTCTCCCTGTTGCGCGACACGTCTTCCCCCGCGTCCTGGCGGCGATAGACCGGTATCGAATCCATCGCTCGCGCCAGCGAACCGACCAACGGCATGCGAAAAAGCGCCGACTTCGCCAGAAAAGAGACGGGACGCGGAGCGAGACAAAGAATGAAGGTCGGATCGAGCAAGCCGTTCGGATGATTAAGTACAAAGATGACAGCGCCGGTGCGCGGCACGCGTTCCAATCCTGCAACCTCTATGCGGCGAAAAAAGACGCGCAGACTAAGCTTGAGCAGCGCGCACAATACTCGCCTCGTCATCGCTCAGAATCTCCGGCAATAAACCTAAGGCAACAGTCAGCAGACCTCATTCCGGGAGAGGAACAACCCCGAGTTAGGCCGATGGCCAATCCTACGGCGTGCAAATCGCGCGCTCGCCTCGCAAGCTCACGTCGTCGATGTACCAGCCTAAACCTTTGCCGGTCTGATCAGTCCCGATTCGGAACCTGATCGCCACCGTCTTCCCCGCGTAGCTCGATAAGTCCACCACCACTTGTTGGAACGCGCCCAGCCGCCCTTCGACCCAGGCCGTCCGCGCACGCAGCGGGTTTGAGTTGAAGAAGAAGTCAAAGACCGTCCCGTTGTACCCGCCCCGTAAGATCTTAGGACCAAGATCCTCGAAATCGCCGCCGGTCGAAATCTCTATCACCCCGCCGTCAAAAGAGCCGCGCTCGAATTCGAATGTGTGATAGAAGACCAACTGCAGGCTTCGCGCATCCGAGGGCAAAGCTACCGGCGCCGCTGCCAGGAACGAATCGGTCACCTTGGTGCCGAGATCTGGAGTAAACCACGACGCGCTGCCTGAGCGAACCCGCTTCGCCGAGGTCTTCCACGTGTCCAGGCGATTCTTCTTCTTCTTTATCAAGCTCCCGTGAGTCCAGTTCGACTCGCCCGACTCGACATCGTCCACAAAAAGCTCGATCGCCAACAATCGGCCTGCTGTTAGCGTGAACGGCACTCGCGAGAGCAGTCCTTGACTGCTAACATCCAGCACGAATGACATGGTGGTCCCACAAGACACGCTTTGAGCGATGGTGAAGGAAAACGGCGTGAGCCCTTCAGCAGACTGTCCTTGCGCAATGTTCGGAAAGTCTGAGAGTGCGGCGATCACCGTCACGCCATTCGTCGTGCTGCTGAGCGTAGCGTGCGCGCCGGTCAGCGCGATTGGGGAAAGATCGCCCAGCCTCAACCGCATCTGAACCGTCTCACCCGGGTCCGCGAACTCGTCGCCGCCACCCGCAACCGTGGCACCCGCAAACGCCGCCACCGGCGCGTCCTTTCTTTCGCCGTTGTAAACTACAAGCGCGAAGTCCTGGTCGGTCGAGTCGGCATTTCCAGGCACGCCGTCGCCCGCTATGTTGGTCCCTCGCACCCGCACGACAAAAGTGCCGACCGTCCCAGCCGGAAGCCACACGGCTTCGACGTTGTTCTTTGTGTCGCCGTCGCCCCCCGGCTGCGAGTCCTGTCCCTTGAAGTTATTCCCGCGATACACCTGACCGTTGATCGACACTTCGAGATCCAGATCGTTAACCCACGGCGCGAACCCTGAAAAGCCCGGCGCGTCCGACCACGCTACCATCACACGAAACGGCTGTGACGAGTCTTTGACCTCGCCGGTCAACACAAACTCCTGTCCGCTGGCCGCCAGGATAGTGCTCTGGTTGACGAAGATCTTCGAGGCCCCGTCAAACGCGCGATTCAAATTCAACAATCCCCAGCCCTGTCGTGGATGAGGCAGGTTCCCGCCGGCGCCCTCGCCGGTCAAGTAAGTCGCGGTCCCGAGCAGCAGCGCTTTGATGATCGCTGCGCTCGGTTCTTCGCCTCGGTTCAAGAAGAACTGCCGAACGAGCGCGGCCGCTCCTGCGACTTGCGGCGTTGAATGACTGGTCCCGCTTGACCAGGTGTAAAGCGTCTGGCCTGTCGGAAAGTACGGCTTGCCGAAGTCCTCCCCGCACACCCCGGCGCCGTTGAACTCGGGATGCTGCGAGGCGGCGCCCTGAATGTGCGTGCCGGGCGCGGTGATGTCAGGCTTGATGCGCAGGTCGTCCGTCGGTCCGCCTGACGAAAAGTCAGCCATGTCCAACGCGCTGTCCGCTCCTTCGTTTTCGACACCGCAGCCGTCCGCGCCGTCCTTGCGCGAGTTCTCGCTGGCGCCGACCGAGATGACGTTCTTAGCGGTGCCTGGCGAGCTGATAACCCTGCCTGGCCCGGAATTCCCGGCGGCGAAGCAGATTGGTAACTCTTGATTCCCATCTTGAGCCGGAGCGGCGTCGCGCACGCGAAGGTCGTACTCCTGCGATTCAATCGTGTATGAGTTTGATATCGAGCCCCAACTGTTCGACGAAGCACGCGCGCCATCGCGATACGCCTCGGAAATAAGCTTGGTATAGGGTTCGATCAGATCGAACCGTCCGGTCGACTGGAAGATCTTCGACGAACCCAACAACGCGAACGGCGCAACGCCCAGCCCGAAGTTGAAGCCCGCTGAGTCTCGCGCACCAACGGCGGAAGAAGTATTCGCACCGCCGGCGATCGACAGGTTTATCGTCCCGTGGCCCTCCACATCTCCCGCGTCGAGCTCGGATGTGTAGTCGCGAGCGTAGAGCACCCGGCTCTGACCCTGCGCGTTGAGAAAATCCGGATGCAACTGGTCCGGGATAGTTGCCCCGCGATCCATCCCGGTGTCGGTGACATCGATGCCAAAGCCGAACGCCGACGAAAAACCGTGCGCTGCAAGCCAGCCCATGTAGCCCGGCTCCTTAGCGGACTTTCCGTCGGCGGTCAGGTTCCCCGCTACGATCTGATTGGCTCGCTCGTCAAACAACTGAGGCGCAGTCCACGGCTCGATGTTTACCAGATTGGGCAACGCGGCCAACTGCGGGATCTTCGCGGCCGCGATCTTCATCTTCAGATTAGCGAAATTCGAAACCTCGTAGGCGTCTCCAATAACCGACGACGCCAAAGCCCTCGCCCACCGGATGTCGCTCTCTTGACGCGGGTCTTTGCTCAAGCTGCTCCGTGCGACTTGAATCGCGACGGTTATTTCCGCTCCCGGATCGTTGTTGATAAAGTCAACAAGCGCTGGGTGAACCTTGTGCCGGGCTTCAAAATCGCCCTCCCACTGAACGAACTGCTCATCGCTCTGGGCGAGATTCAACACCCGCGCTCTCGTTTGCGCATCGCCTCGCACGAGATAGCCGTTGTTCGGAACATAAGCGATTGGCTCGAGCCCACTCGCCCGCAACCGATCGAGCCACGCGCCCTTGACCGGACCGATGAATTGAATCAAGCCCAGCCCCGGCCCGCTTGTGCTCTGGCCGCGCGCGGCCGCTCGAGCTCGATCGGAAACCGACACCCGGCCGAGCCCGATGAAATTGCCTGGTGCGTCTTCGGCAGTCGTGTCGATAGCGCCCGACCTCAGAAACAATACGTTGAAGTCGTCACGCACTGTGAAGGAGGCAGAAGCAGAAGTGCTGAGGAGCCCAGAATCGGAGGAGCCGAGGTGCGGAGGGGCAGAGGTGATCGTGTCAACGTCTCGTTGCCTCGCCTCTCCTCTGCTCCTCTGCTCCTCCGCCTCTTCGAGCGCCGGCTGCTTCATAGCGAACAGCTTGAACGACCCATAGTCCGCCAACTCGACCGCGCCGGAAGCAGTCGCGCGCTCGACGGCCCTGACGTCGCTCGCTTGAATCACAACTTTTCGAAGCTGCGAAGGGCTGCGGTATGCGCTTGCGGCTGCGGTGAATCCCGCGCGAGTCTCCGCCTTGAGCTTCGACGCGCGCGCCTGTTTGGAGGAGTCACCCAAAAGGCTTTCGACCTTCGCGACAGCGGCGGAAGTCGCGATGAAAATCGCGACAGCGATCAGGGACAGAGCTCGTGGCATAACGCTTCCTCCTGAAGCAAAGCTGAGCCGTCCGACGGTGCATGGTAACTGGCTTTCACGCCGGCGGCCGGCACCGAAAGCTCAGGCGTGAATCATCCGCGCAGCTTGAGGGCAAAACCAATCAGCCTCCACTCACCGCTCTCATCCACGAAGTAAAGCGTGAGGTTGCCGGCGCGCTGTTCAAACCTCGTCGCATAGACGGCGGCAATCCTCGTGTTCTTGCCCTCGCCCTCAAGGCCCCCGCTGATCCGCGCAAATTGCTGGACCTTACCGTTCGCCGCGAGCTCGGTGAGGCTCTCGATTATTTCGGCGCGAGTCTTCTTCTCCTTGAAACCCTTAGAGGTGTCTTTATAGATGGCGTCGTAGTCGGCCTCCGCCAGTCGTTGGTAGAACAGCCCAGCCGCTTTGTCGACGTCTTCGAGCGGTGCTTCGCCGTACCAGGCGCAGGCCGCAAGCGAGAATGCCAGCGCCGCAGCAATCATTCTTCGATACATGGAATCCCCTTGTCGCGGGAGTTCAACTGCATTTTGAGTAGAGCGAAACAATAGCAGTGGTCAGGGGCAGTGGGGAAGGGGGGAGTGGGAGGATAGAAGATGGAGGATGGAGGATGGAGGAATGAGGTTATCCTCTATCCTCTATCCTCTATCCTCCCTCGGTCACTCCTGCGTTCGATAGACCACTTGCTCAAGCAGCATCGCGCCTTCGCGTTCGCGTTTCACTTGAAACTCGCGAACTGCAGACGCCGCGATGAGGCTCGACAGATTTTCGCTGAAGAACTTAACCTCGTCGTCGTCCTGATCGTCGCTATCCTGGGAGCCGCTGTTGGTCTGGCCTCGACCATCGAGCTTCGACATGAGCTTATCGAAGACCGGCTTTGCGTCCGCAACGCGTACCACGCCATAGAAAGCGACCGCGCCGTCGATCCTGGCCGCCTGCGAAGGCGGTCGCGATCCAGCCTCTACGATGTCGCGCGCGAACTCACGGCTTGAAGCAAGCACGAGATAGTTGCCCGAGACCGCGTATGCCGCCCCTTGCCCGGTGATCGCCTGTGCGACGTAGCGCACCGAATCGGCGTCTTGCCATTCCAGCGCCGGCGCTACGCCTACGATGAACCTCGCACGCAACTCGTCCACGATGGCCCGCTCGAGCCTCGCGCGATCGAGTTGGGTGCCCTTCATCTCGATGACGACCGCGCGTTCGAACCCGACAAACGGCTTCCCTCCTTCAGACCTTGAGCTGACCAGCTGGCAGTAACCCGCACCCGACACGGGCGAGAGAATCGCGGAGATCGAGCTCGAAAAGCCGGATGCCGAAGCAGCCCTGGAAACGCCGTCCTCTTTTCGAGTCGCTCCACCTGTCCTTCTTCCGGGTGCTTGCTCGTCGTCGACGTCCACATCAAAGCGCGCATCGAGGTTGCGGTAGCGCTCGCCGCGGGTACTGTTGCGGCTCGCCCGCGTTCGATCGGGCGCTTCGGGAGCGGACCACGACTGCTCCGGCAGCTTGCCGAACAAGGCTTGCGAGACCGCGGCGTTCAGGTCTTTCCCGCCGGAAGCTCCGGGACTCACCTCAATCAACTGCGCATCCGCGGGCGCAAATCGCAAAAGGCCACTCGACTGCTCTCCGCTGAGGACTTCAGTCCCCTCGGCCTGGCCGACTGCCCCCATCTTGAACCATCGCTGCTCGGTCATTCCCTCGCGCGTAAACCTCAGATCGATCAGCCCGCTCTCGATGTTTGAGAGTCCCGCTGCGCTCGCATCTGCGACGTTGTTGTGAATCCAGTAGCTGTTGAAGTGGCGATTGCGATTCAGCCGCGCCTGGTCCAACCACATCGTCACCTCGTGCGCCGCGAAGCCTCTCGCCTGCTCAGCGGTTGCCAAGACATCCGCGATCAACGAATCCGCGCCCGCCGACGTGGCGCTTGCGATCGCGCGAATCATCAGGCCTTCGGTTGTCGTGATTATCAGCTTGCCATCGACGTGCGCAAAGCAGAACTGCTGATTTAACCGGCCCCCATCGGTCGTCACATCGCGCACGTAATAGACGCCGCCGCCCGCCTGCCGTTCCGAGAACTGCGGCGCGCGCTTAAACAGGGTAGTCGTCACAGCTCTGGCACGCGGCACTTCGGTCACCAGCACAATCTCCAGATTGCCGATGTCGTAAATCGCGACCGCCGAAGCTCCGCCCGCAAGCTCACCCAGACGATTCTCATCCAGACCGAACCCGAGCGCCGTCTCGAAATCCTTCCTGCGATCCTGGAGCTTGAGGTAGATGCGCGACTTGGAAAACGCGGTGAAGCTGGCGCTCTTATAGAACTGAGCGCGCACCGGCGAAGCGATCCAGCGCTTCATCAGCGCGGACAGATCGGCTGCTTGAAGGTAGAGCATCGCGCCTCGCGGCATCACGCCGGCGAGCTTGAGCTGTTCAGCGACTGGCCGGGCCTGCTGGCCGTCTGACTTGATGACAACCGCCGCAACGACAATGGCGATTAGCAGAATGACCCTTGTGAATCTCATAGCGTTAATCCTGTCCGATGTGCCGCGCCGCGTAGATCGACTCGGTTGCGTTCGAGCGGTTGATTCGCATAAGCTGAGCGAGCCGCTGCATGTGCGCTTGCTCGGCCGCGATTAGCTCCGCGAGACGCTTTTCGATCGCGGTCTTCTCGCCGGCTTGTCGAGCTTCCGCGGCCCTGAGCTGTTCCATCGCTATCGCACGGTCGTATTGGCCGAGCCTCGCTGCCGACTCCACAAGCGCCTCCAGCATTTCGCTCTGCGCCTTTGACTCAGCGACATCGTTTAACTCGGAGATCGTTTTCAACCCAGCGTGCTTTGACCTGGCCGCGTCAAGCGGCGGCTCAAACGCAACGCTGTCGGAAACCGCGCTCGCTCCGGCGCCCGTCAGCGCGTTGCGAACAGCCATTCTCATCAACGAGCGCCGGCCTCGCCCGTCGGAAGTCGGGACCTCGCCGGAAGCTAAGCGAATCGCCGCCAGATCGCGCCCGGTCTTGCTGTACAGCCCAATCAGTTGAGCGCGAGGTCCGGGGGCACGGAACGCGATCGCGTCGGTCATCGTACCGTCCGCATCGAGATAAGCCGCTCGCTCGAAGCTCGAAAGCGCTTCGGCCTCGCGATTCGCGGCAAGCGCGACCAACCCGAGTTTCATCTGAGCGACCGGCGCAAGCGGACCGCTTACTCCGGCAAGCAAAGAGCGCGCCTGTTCCGCATCGCCCATTGCTTCAGCTATCGAAGCTCTCGCAAGCACCGCGCCTCCGTTTCCTTGCGCCACCCGTTCATCAAACTGAGAATTGCGTGAGGCAAGCGAGCGATCCGCCCGCACGAGTTGGCCGGCAACTTCCGCTGCTTGCGCGCGGACGCTGTTCCCTGTTCCACGCTCGCCGATCAACGCCGCAATCTGATCGATCGCTTCGGAAGCTCTGCCAGATGCCGCGATCGCCCGCGCCAGCTCCAATCGGTTAGCCGCGTCCGAAGGGTTCGCGAGCGCAAGCTGCTGACGAAACTCGATCGCCTCAGCAAACCGATTGATTCGCGCTGCGGTCTCAGCCGCCATCTGCAACGCCTTTGTGTTTTCGGTTGAGCGCTCAACCAACTGCTTAAGCAACCGCGCCGATTCATCGCCCCGGCCCCGACGCGCTTCGATCTCCGCAAGCCCCGCCAGACTCACATCGTTCGCGTAGCGCGAACGCACTGCCTTGCTGTACGAGTCGTATAACAACGCGTCCGCTTCGGTGTCTTTGTTCTCCGCCAGCAACAGCGCGTATGCCTTCAAGCATCGCTCGTGCAGCGGCCCCCCTGCGTCGCCCTCACTGCCTTCTACCTTTGGCCTGCTGCCTGCTGTTTCAAGCCCACAGTAGCGCCGAAGCTCCGCTATCGCCTTTGCCGCATCCTTGCCGCTGCGAAGCTCGATCAACGCCGACGCCAGCGCCAGCCATTCGTATCGCTCGTCGCTGCTTGATTGGCTTTCAGCTCCAGGATCCTGCGCCAGCGCCAGGTCCTTCCGCTCGCGCTCGATCGTAGCGATGAGCAGCCGGGCTTCGTCAAACAAACGCGTGCGAATCTGGTAGTCGATAAAACGCCGCCGGAACTCGGCAAGCGCGCGCGCCGGGTAAACGTACTCGTCGCCGTTGTAATAACCGTTTTCGTACTCCGAAGTCCCAAACACCGCTGAAGCCTGATCCGACAGCCTCTGGTGCACGGTGCGATAGATGCTCGCCAGCGCCGCCTCTGACAGCAGTCTCTCTTGAATCAGCAACCCTCCGATAACTTGATCGCCTGGCGTGCTGTTGACGAGGTTCTGAAAGAAGACCGCGATTTCCGCCGCCAGCCCCGAATCACCAACGCCTCGCTCGGCGACGCGCCGAATCAGCGGCTTGATCGCCTCCATGCGCGCCTGGGTTTCCTTCTCCCGCGAAGCCCGGTTCGTGTAAGCCACAATAAAACTCTCGAGCTTCGGCAGCGACTCGCGCAAAAAGCCGTTATCGGCCATCACCCTTGAATAAGTCTGCGCATCGGCAATCGACGCGCGCGGGCCGATGATCGAGTCCCACGCTTCGAGCGCTGCTTTGCGATCGCGGCCGGCAAGCGCGATCGCCCCGCTAATCACCGCGACGTCCCTGCTGCCCGGTTCCAGCTCGGCGGCGAGCTTGGCGTGATCACCCGCGCGACCGGCGTTTTTGTGGTCGAGGTAGTAAGCGGCAAGTTCGAGCTGAGCACGAGCGTTTTCGGGGTGACCCTCGATCTCACCGACAACGAACTTGCGGCTATCGGGTTCGCGCCCAACCAGCCCGAGCCAGTAGCCGAAGTTTCGCGAAGCAAGAAACCAGTCGTTGCCAACAAGCGCGCGTCCCGATTCGACTCGCCGTCCCAGCATCTGTCCGATCGGCCGCACATCGAGCGCCTTGCGAAAGAACAACTCGTTGTCCGGCGAGGCGTCTTTGAGAAAGAACCCGGCCTCGCCACTGCGCGAGGCGACCCATGCCGCCGATTGTCTCGCGCTCGCGATCGCATCCAGCGCAAGCTCTTTCTCCTTCTTCTCAATCAAGAAGTTTATGAGCTGCAACTGATGCGGACTGTAGGTGGACGCAAGACGCTGGAGCTCGCTGCGACTGCCGGCCCCGTGAAGCAGGGAAAGATATCGTTCGACCCAGTCACGCGTGTCCGCGGACAGGCCGCCGCTCGCACTCGCATACGCCGCGCGCAGGGCTTCGAGCTCGCGTTGGCGGTCGCCCGCAAGCCGATACTGCGTCGCGATCTCGTTTTGATACTCGAAGCGATTCTTATACGGATCGCGTTTGCTCTCGGCGGTCAGTGCTTCTGCGGCGCGCGCGTACGCCGCGTGACGGCCGTAGAAATCCACCAGCGCGCGAAGCTCGGAGTAGAATTGCGTGTCTTGCGTCGTTTGAAGGGGGGATGATTTCGGCCGGGCGTCGAACGCCGTGTCCTTCAGCCGGATCTGTATCTGCTCCTCGACGTCCACAAGCGCGGCGCCTCGCGCAATTCCGAGGTATCGTCGCAACTCCTGGGCGTCCCGGTAAGTGGTGAGCTTCGCGACCGAAGCTCGCACCTCGGCAGAAAGCGCGGTCGCCTCGCTCGCCGTCGCGTAGTCGCTCACGCCCGTGCCGAAGTCCGAACGCATCGCTGCATCGATTGCGCTAACGATCATCCTCGCCTTGTAACCGTCGGTGTCCTGCGAATTCTGGCCGATCGCGGAGAACTGCGCGCGCATTTGCTCGATCCTCTGGTAAGTCGAAGCAACCGGCTCGGTCATCACAAGGGCGCGGACATAACCGGTCACGTCGTTCGAGGTAACGATTTCGTCCTTGAGCGTCTTCGCCAGACCGCCGAACACCCGCTCGTACATTCGCGCCGCTTCGCTGCTCAAACCCCACAACGCAAGCTTCGACGCGACGTCCAACTGGTCGCGAGCCTTGACGTTCTTTTTTTCCGCAAGCGCCTGGCGAATCGTTTGCACCGCGTCGTCGCGCTTGCCTTGCCGCACCTGAATGTTCGCCACTTCGATCAGCCATGCCGGATCGCGCCCCGCAAGGCGCCATCCTTCCCGCAGCGTCGCAATCGCTTCGTCGTAGCGCCGCTGCCGCGCAAGCGACGACGCAAGCGCATACCGAAGGTCGGCTCTTTGAGGCTCATTAACAACCGAGGTCCGATACTGCTCAGCCGCGCCTGTGAGGTTGCCGCGCCGCTCGTAGATGCGGCCAAGCACAACGTTCCACCGATAGTTCTTGAAAGCCTCCTTCGTCAACTTCTCGTAGTAACCGGCCAGCCGGTCGCTCAAGTTGTGCTGCTCGGCATAGTCGATCGCGGCCGCCAACCGCTCGGTGTCCTCCGGAAAGCTGTTGACGATCTCTATGTGCTGATCGACTGCGTCTTGATGCTTGCCCAGCGCGTCAAGCGTACGAATCATTCCGGATCGAAGCTCGGCCACGCGGGCGCGTGCCGCTTCGGTGCTCAGCCCCGCTTCGCGTCCTTCCTTGAACGCTTGCTGGTAAAGCGTCGCAAGCTCGTCGAGCTTGTTGGCGTCGCCGAGCGTCGCGGCGAGCCGCGAGAAGACCTCGGTGTCCGCGCGGTTCTCATCGTAGAGCGCCCGCAACGTCGCCTCGGCTTCCGCCGGCTTGCCGGCATCGCCCTGTCTGCGCGCGAGCTGAAGGGTAAGCCTTCGGTGATTGGGACCGGCCGCCCGCGCCAGGGTTCGCTTGTAAAGATCGAGCGAGCGATCAAACAAACCCGCGCGCCAGTAGAACTGCGCGGACTCTTCTACAACTCCAAGGTTGGTCGGATAGTCGGCTGTCAGCTTGTCGGTGACCGTGACTGCTTGATCGATCTGGCCGTGACGCTCCAGGAACGACGCGAGCTGCAAGCGGTACATCATCGCTTCGCGCTCGTCGCGAGCCACAACAACAAGGCGCTCGATTACCTGCTGTTCGTCTTCGGGGCGCAGGATCCCGCGGAACAAGTCGCGCACGCTTTCCAGGAACGACACGTCTTGCGAGCGCGAGACCTCGGTTCGCAGCATCGCGAGCGCGTCGGCCTGCCGCTCTCGTTCGGCTTGATAGTTGGCGTAGCCGATCACAAGCTGCCAATCACCCGGATGAGCCTCCCGCTCCTTTTGGTACGCGCCGGCGATCTTCTCAGCCAGTCCGGCCCGTCTCGAAAGCTGGGACAGTCGCTTTACAACCGTGTCTCGCCCGTCGCCCGGTTCGCCCAGAACTTTTACGTACTCGACGAGCGCCGAATCAATCTCGCCTTTGCCCTCATACACCGCGCCAAGCCGGTATGCGTAGATCGCCTGATCTCCGGTCACGTTGCGCAGATCCTTGAACACGCGAACGGCTTGATCGAATTGATAGTAGTCCCAGTAGACCGTCGCTACTTCGAGATAAGTGTTTCGTTCACCCGGCTCGAGACGAATCAGCTTGTCCCACTCGTCGCCCGCGCGCTTGAAGTCACCGAGCTGAGCGTAGACCTCACCCGCTTTGATTCGATACTGGTGCTCGGAGGGATAGATGTCCGCCATCCGCGCGAACACGCTCGCCGACTCTTCGTAGAGTTTGTCAGACGTTTGACCGAAAGACCTAGTCAGGTCGGCCAGTCGATCGGCGTACTGCGGCTCGCCGGGATAGATTGAAGCTAATCGCCGATAGGCTTCGATCGCTTCGTCGTGACGCGAGAGCCACAGAGCCGCATCGGCGGCGAATATTTCGTAAGCCGACGGGGAGACAGCGGGACGAGGCGACGCGGCGACCGCGTCCGTGGTTCCATCGCCCCGTCCCCCCGTCGCCGCGTCGCCCCGTCGCGCGCGTGCTTGTGCGTATCGCTCGCGCAGCACACCTCGCTTCGACAGCCAGGGCAGATAAGAATCACGAATCGACCGGTCGGCGAAATAATACTGAGCTGAAAGCTTCGACCACTGCGCCTCATCCGTGTTACTCAGATAGGTCAGCATTCCGCGAACGAAAAACAGATTCCGCGGGAAGCGACTGTGTGCGTAACTATATAAGTCAAATGCGAGCTTCTTATCCCAATTCAACGCGTCGCCCGCCGGCGTCGCACCGTAGCCCGCGAAGCGAAGCAAGTAGTCGCTTATCTCTTCTTCATCAAACACGCTTATCAAGCGGCGCGAGTAGCGAGTCAGTTCCCTGCCGCGCTTCTGCCGAACGTACCAGCGCCCGAGCCGGTGATACCACGTGTTCGAATCGAACTGGTTGATCGCCGAGTTGTAAGCATTCAACTGCTCATTCACCAACTGGGCCTGACCAAGCCATCGAAGGAACCGCTCATACAGGCCTTCTTCCTTAGGGTGCTTCTTTATCTCCCTCCAAAAAAAAGCAACGGTTTCGGTCTTCTTGTCTTCGGCCGCAAGCGAAGAGACGTAGCGCTCGAGCAAGCTGCTATAAGTTGGGCCGCGATCGGCCTCCGATTCAGCGCCGTGCGCTGCGGTCTCTTCATCGGATTCTGACTCTTCTTCGTCGTCGCCTTCGCTGTCGCCGTCACTAACGCCGCTGTCCTCGTCGGCAGTCGGATCGTAAGTGTCGCTGTAGGCTTCGACGTTGTAGCGAATTCGGTCGATCAGCCCCTGGCCAAAAGGCGTCGAGCCCCAGCTCCATCGCTTTGCCGCCGGCGGCACAAGCGGCGTGCCTGCTCTGCGTGAGCGAGCAAGCCTGTCGAGCAGGTCACTTAGAACCGCGCGCTCGTTCGTGCGATCCTTGAGCGCGACGTACGAATCGGCGATGCGCAGCGAGACTTCAGCATAGCGAGGCGAATCGGAAAAACGCTGTTGGAACTCGCGCCCGGCTTCGATTGCAAGCCTGTGTTCGCCAAGCGCTGAGAACACGTTCACGACTCCAAGGTACATCTCCGCCAGATGGCTCGACCCGACATACTCCTGCTTGAAGGCGGTGAAGATTCGATACGCGAACGCACGGTTGAAATAACCGGCTGCCGCTTTCTCTTTGTTCTTGAACTCGGCGGCGGGATCGATCCCCGAAAGAATCAGCGACAGCACGCCGTTCATGAAACCCGGATGAGTATCCAACTGAGCCACATCTTTGTAAAAGGACAAATCGCCGGAGGCAACGCGAGTCGGCGAGCCCGCGGCATCGAGCATAACCTTGAACAACCGATAGAGAGCTTGCTCGCGCTGTTCGCTTGCGGGCTGCAATCCTCCGGTCAGGTAGAGCGTGTAGAGATAGCGCGACGCCTGGTCGTAATCGCCAATCGAAGTGAACATCGATGCGACGGTTTCAAGCTCGCGGGACGTCCATCCGCCTGGCGCGGGTCCAGTTTGCGCACGCTGGTTTCGGGCGCGGCGGTCTTCAAGATCGCGCAACAACTGCGAAGCCGGTTGGTAACTGCCTTCGTAAGAGAAGATCATGAATAGCCGGCTAATTGTGTCGAGATCGGCAGCTCCCGACCGCACGCGTTCTTGCAAGCCGCGACGCACGATTCTATAGCGCCCAAACCTGCGAAGCACGTCGTAGTAATCACTCGCGACAGCTCGAGGCCAAATCGGATCGAACGCCGCCGAGTAAACATCTTCTGCTGCGCGACGGTCGCCGTTCTCTTCAAGGATCGCCGACCGGGTCTTCAGGAAATACGCTAGCTCTGATGGAAACTTCGACTGGAACGCAACGAGCACTGCGAGCGCTTCAGTGTTCTGCTTAGCGAGGCGCAGCTCCTGAACGTAGTCTTTCACCGGCCGGATGCTTGACGGATCGGCCGCGACTAGATCGGCAAAGAAATCAGCGGGCTTGAATTCCTTGAGCGAGTGCGAGCGAACGATTTCCGCCGCGCGTTTGTAGACTCGGCCGCGCTCTGAAACCATCAGCGATTTTGCCAGCTCTTGAAGCGTCCTGACTTCGTCCGCGAACTTCGCGCGATCGTGATAGAAGTTGGCCAGCCGGGACAGCGCATCCGCCGATCGCTTTTTCAGATCGGCGTACGCGACCATTTCGGTTGCGGTCCTGTCGTTTTGCCCGAGCCTTTCAGCGAGCCGCGCGGCATGAAGGTGAAGCCTCGCGTCTTTTGGGTACTTAGCCAGCAGCGCGCCGACTCGGTCGAGTGCAATCGAATAAGGTCTGGCAACGGAAGCTTGCGAGCCAAAGAATTCTTCGTTGGTGAAAAGCGCGTCATCGACGGCGGGTTGTGGAGCGCGATTCGGATCAGCTGTTCGAGTTGGCCCGGTAATCGCCGCTCCAGCATTGCGATGGGTCCTCGCGGCGCGTTGCCTTGCCCCAGGCTGTCCCGCGACTCGCTTTTGAGCCGTCGCCCTTCTCTGTGACGCGGCCTTCCGAGCTGCAAGCAAAGTAGCGAACGCAACTGACCCAACCGAGAAAACAATGATCAGAGTTGTGAAGACTCGCTTGCGCATATTGTGTCAAGTCACCAACACTTCAGTAATAAGTGATGGTTCGATATATCGCCGTTTTGTAATAGCTGTAGAATTTCTCTGACCCGTTGCTGAAGCCCTCCCCGCAATCGGTCTTCGCCGTCGCTCCGGTGCCGTTAGGGTGATAAACGTGCGTGGTCGTGCAGATCAGCCTTCCGTAATCAGACAAGTAATCCGTAGTTCGGTTGCCGTCTGCATCGTAGTTGTAAAGCCATTTGCCAACCCGACTCTCGGTTGATTCTGCGAGCGGAGCCTCCGTCAGAGATAGGATCCTGTCTGCGGGGGTGCTGTATGTAACCTTCTCAATCATTGTCCCCTGCCTGTCAAAGGTGACGGCCAAATATTTATTTCGCTTTTGTTCGACTAGCTCGTCCGATTTCTTCAGAAACAATGCTTCATAAGCAACAACTGTACAGACTGGGCCTTTCAATCCGTTCTTCTCTCTGTCCGTTCTTGCACGTGCCTCCGATGGATAGAAGCAACCGAGCGCTAGAGGCCATGCGAGAAGCATCCCCACTAGTCCTTGTTTTCGTCTGGCAACTTTCATAGCCCTCCACTTCTCAATTGTTCTCACACCTCGTCAGCGAGTTTTAGCCGCCACCCATCACTTCGACCGTCAACTCGACTTCGCTCGAATTGTGCGCGAAGTCTTCCGCAGTCACCCTTATCACATAAGTACCCGATGGCAACCCCGCCGGCAATCGCAACCGCCCTACGCTAGCCTTTGCCGCCGCGTCCCACACCACCGGAACCGGCATCGAACCAAACACCCGCGCGTTGATCACTCGGGTGTCGCTGTCCGCGCGAACCGTTATCACCAAATCTTCACCCGCCCGCGCGACCGTTTGACTCAACGTCGCTTGAAGCCGAGGCGGTCGGCTGTCGATCACAAAGCTCTTCTCTTCCTGATACGCACGCCCGAGCTTGTCCGCCAGCACCAACCGGCAGCTATACACACCGTCCGACATCTCGCGCGGAGCGACGAAACGAGTCGCCCAAACATCCTCTGCCTTGATGTAGATCATTCGCTTGGTCAAGCCGAACGGAAAGACGGCCGTTACCTCCGTGATCGACTCGTCGGCCCGCACACGGAGCACGGGGTCGCCCGGCCGAATCACCCTTGGCCGCAAAAGCGAGCGCGGCGCGGCCAGAAATGACGTGTACGGGGTCACGAACTTGTACTTTTTCGACAGCGCGATGATCTCGTCTATCGCCTCTTTGGTCTCCCCGTTCAACGAGATCTGGCGAAGCAGCGCGTCTACGCGGGCGCGCGCCCACATTCGCGGAACGTGGGGATGCGAGTCGTCTCGCTCGGGCAACTGAACCTGTTGAGCGAGTCGAACCGGCCTGCCTTCCAGGTTGCCCGTCACCGTGATCGACGCCGGACCCGGCTTCTTGTAGCGCCCGACGAAACTGATACGCGCGCCGTCGTAAGCCGTCGCCTCGTAGTCGGGATAGACCTGATAGAAGTTCGACGCATCCGGATTCTGAAGCGTAAGCGAATCGATCGGCTCGCGCCCCACCTTGCTGACAAACGACTTCAGCTTGAATGAAAGATCATCCGTCTCGCGACTCCAATCGAAGTAGCCTCGCGACGCGCGCGCAAGCTCACCCAGCAACCGAAGGTTCGTGTCCGCGCCGATCCCGAACACATATAGTCGCGCGCGTGGACCCGCGTCGTTCGCTTTCTGGAACCGATCGGTTATGGCTCGCGTCCGCGTGGTCGCAAGCGTCGAGTTGCCGTCGGTGATCATCACGATCGAACGCTCTCTCTTTGACGGCATGTCTTTCGCCAGTTTCGCCGCTCGCTCAAGCGCGGCGCCGAGATCGGTTCCGCCTGACAGAAAGCTCGACTTGATGAAAGCCAACGCGCGTTCGACCTGATCCGGCCGCGCGTCGACCGCCCTTTCGCTGAACAGCGCCACGTCGTCGTTGAACACCATCAAGTTGAAGGCGTCTGCGGGCGTAAGCGAGCGAAGCAGCCCCTCAGTCGCTTGATAAGCGCGGTCGAGCTTTTCCCACTGCATCGAAAGCGACGTGTCGAGCATGACCAGAATAGAACGGGGCTCCGGGGGCGCGACTTCGCCGGGGGCGCGGCCGGCTTCGTTGAACACGGCTGCGGCTTCGAAGTAACCGTCAGGCTCACGCTCGGCCAGACG
>JBASRN010000055.1:0-5253 GCA_049273855.1 Blastocatellia bacterium | reverse complement strand
AACTGCCAGACGTCCGCCAGCGTCAATGCCATCAGATCTTGCGGCATCCCCCCCTCGAATAAGTTGTGGCGCCGGCGGCGCGTGCGGTCGTACAGGCTGACGCCTGTGATTCCGTGCACGCGTGGATCGGTTCCCGTCGAAATGGTCGAGTGCCCAACGGCAGTGTTCGTCGGGAGAAAGTTAACCCGCGCCTGTGTGAACCAGGCGCCGCGCTGGCGCAGGGCGGCGAGCGTTGGCATTGACCCGGCGTGCCGATCGAAGTAATCCCGGCGCATGCCATCCAGGACGAGCAGCATGACAGCTCGCGGCCGAGCAAAACCACTCCGCAAAACCGGCAATACGCGGCCTGTCGCAGTCGGGGGCATCTGCACGCCAAGCGCAGCCGCAAGCGTTGGCGCCACGTCCTGCTGCACGGCCGGCGTCGAGTACGCTCCCGTTCTTACCGCAGGGCCCCCAAACATCAGCGGAATCGAGACGTCATAAGACCAAGGAGAACCGTGCATGTACTCCACGTCCGGGTCAGGCCGCGTGATGAAGTCGCCTTCGCGGGGGACGATCAGGAGTTGGCCGGTTCGTCCGGGAAAGTATGCCCGAGCGAACATTTCCAGGAAGCGCTCTCGCCCCGCAAGGCCAGCGGCATAAGCCGGTGCCGTACGTCGGATTCGAGGCGCGTTGCTCCCGGAAGTTCGCTTTATCTGCTGGCCCGAAACGGTCCCAGCCATCGAGACCAGGATCATGGCGAGGACGGCGCCGCGCGCGGTCAACCTCGGGCAGATCACAAAAGTTCGCAACGTCGTCATCGTAGCTCCAGCGCTTCAAACCAGATACCCTGCCGGGACCAGATCCGACCAAATGGAATCGCCTTTGGATTCTTCGTCCGTGTCGTCCGGATGAATGGCGTGCGGCGCAATTCGGAGAATCGACGCGCCGCTCGCCGCTCCATCCGGTCGTTAGGTGGCCTCGGCGAGCCAGAGTCTATTCCCATACCAGCAAAGCCTCCTCAGACTCCGCGGTCAGGAACTTGTGCAAGAGCCGTGGCAAACAAGAGTGCCAGGCGCAGCGGCTGCCAACGCGAACGACCGGGTGCTACTTCCATTCCCAGAGTGTGGAGCGGCTGTTCCCATCAGCATCCACCTGGTATTCGAAGATTGCGGCAACACTGTTCAGCCGTGACCATTTCGCGGACGAGCTGTGGTAGTACACGGCGCCTCGAAAACTCACAGCACCGGCTTTCCCCATCGTGCCCACACCCTGGCCAACCCACGTGGCCAGATCCCCCTCCTCACTCATCGCGACGCCTTGGCCCTCCCCGAAAAGAGTCCCGTCCGACCGCACGACCGACCAATACGTGGATGTCTCGTTTGTGTTGACACCCAGCAGTTTCCCACTGAGCTGCTGAGAGGTTTCCATTTTCGGGCCGCCGCCCGGATTCGGGAGCACTCTCCGCGAAGTAATCTTGCCTGAATATTCGCATATCTTGTCGCCCTGCATAACGTTCTCCTTTTAGCGCGCTTGCCGAAGCGCGTTGAGTTAGTGAGTTAGCGAAATAGGGATCTTGGTCTAAGGCATCCCCCGGTTCTGCTGCGTGGCTTCACGATAACAGGAGTGAAGCACTTCCCATCAAGCATTCCACGTCAAGAGCAATCGCTTGTTAGTCGGCGACCAGACGTGAAATCTGCCGACTATCATCTGACGCCTCCAAGGGCACAGGGTTGGCTTGACTCGATCACTCCAACCTGAGTTCTTGATAACGCTCGGGTGCGTATCGAGTGGCTAGCAAACCGGTTGCTTCCTCGATTTTGACGGCCTGCACCAGTACGCCTTCCTGCCCGTATGGTAAGTACGCCTGGCACTGGCCTGACGGGGCGATGAGACTTGTCGCCGATTCCGCAAAGCGCAAAGCATAATTGACACTGGCAAAATAGACCGTGTTCTCCATGCTGCGCATCATCATCGCCTTCTCGTAGTAAGGCCCGCCGGCCGCGCCCCACTCAGTCAGGCGGGTTCCTTCTCGATCGCTACCGGTGTGATGGGGATGAAAGACGATCTTGGCGCCCCGCACCGCCGCCCATCGAACTGTTTCGGGATAGCGCCAGCCCTCGTGGCAAATCACCACTCCAAACTTAATCCCTTTGATCTCGAAGAGCCGCCGAGTATTTCCGGGCACATAGAACTGATCTTCGGTCGGGTCTAGTTGGTTCTTGGTTTGGTATCCCTGAATCTGGCCCCGGGCGTCAATGACAAAGGCGACAATCTGCCGGCCCGCCTCGGTGAGCCTTTCCATCCCGAGGATGGTGGCCACCGTATACGTTCGCGCCCACTGCGCCACGGCCTGAAGTGCCCGTTCCTGCTGCGTCCGATCAAAGGGCAATACTTCAAAATCCTGTCCCCGCAAACCTGGGAGATAGGCTTCCGGGAAACACACGATCTGGGCGCCTTGTGACGAAGCTTCGGACAGAAACCGCTTGATATTGTCTAAGCCCTCATCGAGGGTTGAGGCAATACAAGGCGACGCCAGGGCTATGATCATGGATGACCTCCGACTCGATTGAAGGGGTTAGGTGCATTGACAGGCGCGGACGGCGAGTGGATCTGGCCCTTGACATCAAAGCTACCAACCCGTCGCAGTTTACAAATACTTCCTTTCAACTTCAGCCAGGAAGGCCGAGGAAAGGAGTATGAAATCTGCTTCGTTCAATTTGATTTCATCCCCGACTCGGTACTTCAACACGGACTTAGCCGGATCAAATTTGATCGTCTTATCCGCGCACATCATGTTGTTGTTATTCATCATTGAATTGCACAACAGCCTCACTTCATTCAGCGGATTACGATCCTTCTTTTCTATTGCACTGGCTCTATGAACGAAATAGCCATCCAAAGCCAGAACCATGTGGTTAAAGAAATGAGGTTCAAAGGCATCAATTGCGGCGTTAAGTAGCGGTTCATCACTCGAGGTTTGATTTCTCACCGTTACTACCAAGGTTTGGCAAGCAGAGACTTGTTCAGCGACTCTTAAACGCCATTTGTCGATATATTCTTGAGAGTAGTTGTTTACGCAAAGCATAACTTGGGTCCTTATAGTGTCTTGGGTGGTCGATGTCAACGCTCACCTTCGGCGCCTAACGACCGCGCATCAGTTGCGGCGGTCAACGCCCTGGAGCGGCGCCTCCGGGGAGCCAGCAGGCGAGGCACGCCGTCAGAAGCTGATTAAACGTCCCGCAGTGTCCTGACAGCTTGGCAGTGATTGTCTTTTGCCCATTCCGACAACTCGGCGCTCAACCACGACCTGCCTCGGTCAAGAGTTTGAAGATCGTACTCGTGATAGTGCGCACCTCCAATATCGGCTGGAACGTTCGAACCCGCCTGCTTCAGGATGATTGCGTCCTTTCCAAGGGCGTGAGCCAGGCCAAGCTCATAGAACACGTTGGCGTTGAGCGCCGACACGTCGGCGACTACGATTCCCGCGCGCAACAGAGCACCCCAGATGTTCTGTGTCAAATCGCCGATCCGAACGACGGTGTCGCCGCGTACGCATTTCAGGCCAGCACCATTCACACCCGGCTTAATCAAATCACGATAAACGGTCTCAGACCATGGCTGACTAAATGGCATGATGACGAATGCGGAGGGGTAATCTACCCACATATCGTCGCTGGACCATCGGCGATTGGCCACGATGCAAGTGCCCAGAATCTTCCGAGCTGGCTCGGTAAGTGCGTAGAGCCTACCGTCATAGGCGACTGCCCTCGCTTCCAGTAGAGGGTTCACGGTATCCGGCCCGCAGTCGATGCCTACATCCAGGAGTGCTTGGTCGCTCAGGCCGTTTTGTCCGGGCTTCAGCGTATAGAGCAGGTGGAGCATCTTCCACATTGTTCGATCACTCATTCTTCGCCTCCTAGGTATTGCGTTGAGACCGCCAACGAACTTCTGATTTTACGGTTTACGTATGAACCCATACGTTGGACCTCGTCATAGTCCAGGAGTTGTATTCAGCTTTCCCGTGGTTCCGGTCCGCGGGCCTAGCTGCAATCGGCTGAATTTGAATTCTTTGGCTTACGAGCCTACAAGCTCGCAGAACTTCTTCAGGTCCACATTGCCCCCGGAGACGATCGCGACGATCGGCCCCTGGCCGGCTCTTCCAGTCAACGCCGCGGCCACGGACAGAGCTCCAGCTCCTTCTGCAATCACACGCGTCTTTTCCGCCATCAGCCGCATCGCCTCCTTCGTCTGGTCCAGACTAACCACAATGTAGCCGTCCACCACCGGCTTCATCCGCTCCCACATGCGTGGGAAGAGGCTCGGACCGCCGGCGCCGTCCACAAACGACGGCTCCCAGCCCTTGAACACTTGCGGAGATCCCATGGCAAACGAGAGCGCGGCGGGCGCGGCAGTCTCTGGTTCAGCGCCCCAAACCTTGATCCCGGGGTTGAGCGCCTTGAGCGCGCTGCCGACGCCGGTGATGAGCCCACCGCCCCCAATGGCGGCAATGACTGCAGCGGTGTCGGGGGCGTCTTCAAGAATCTCAAGACCCATAGTCGCGTGACCGGTAATGAAATTATGATCGTCGAATGGGTGCACGAACGTCCCTTCGACTCCCGGAAACGAACGCTCCTCGAGAGCCTTCCAAGCAACGTCGTATGGCACGGGGATGAGGCTTGCGCCAAGCGCCCGCATCCGTTCGATCTTCGATTCCGGAGCCGTCTCGATTACCACGACCGAGCAGGGCACTCCGGCCTGTCGCGCCGCATACGCGACGCCTTGTCCCGCATTTCCAGCGCTGATCGTCCACACACCCCGCTTGCGCTCGGAGTCGGACAGCAGACTCACCGCGTTGGCGGCGCCCCGTAACTTGTAGGCGTTGATCGGCTGCAAATTCTCAAGCTTGAGTCGGATGTCGGGGAAGTCCGGCCCCAGTTCAAGCCGGACCAGCGGCGTGCGCACAATCGTGCCGGCTATTCGCTTACGAGCTTCCTGTACATCGCCCAGCTCAATCGGGCGCACGGCTTCAAGTGTCACGGTCATTGTTGTTTTCTTTCCACTTAATGAGCTCGCCGCGCATCATTGCGGAATGAGGCGAGCTATTCAAGTCCTTGACTATTGTTTGCGTTCTCTCCTTCCCAGTCTTTCAGCAATTTTCTCCGCTTGTTCCTTTGTGAATTTGCCCGTGATTTCGATCCTCTCGCGAATTTCTGAAATCACTATTGGCCACGAGACGACGTTTCCGTCGATAAGAATAGCCAAAGGGCTGCC
>JBASRN010000051.1:0-2745 GCA_049273855.1 Blastocatellia bacterium | reverse complement strand
GTTGGCAACCTTGCGACCACCGACCGCCACAATCACGTCACCCAGTTGTTGAAGCGAGACCCCACCCCACATCGACTCGCGAATGGTTGCGCCCCGGAGACCCGCCGCCGCCGCGCCGCTTCCGCGGTATACATCACCGACGATGATGCCTTCCGAAGAAGGCAGCTGGAACGCACGAGCAATGCGCACGTTGAGAGGCATGGTCGTGACTCCCAACCACGGGCGCGCCACGTACCCTTTGCTTATGATCTCGGGAATGATTCGCTTCGCGATGTCCACCGGCACGGCAAAGCCTATGCCTATTGAGCCGCCGCCTGCGCTCGCCTGGATCGCGGTGTTTATCCCGATCATCTCGCCCCTCGAGTTTAGCAGCGGCCCACCCGAATTCCCCGGATTGATCGCGGCATCTGTTTGTATGGCGCCGTTTATGGTTCGCCTCGCCGCGGAATCGCGCAGAGGTCTTTCAAGCCCGCTTATGATCCCGGTTGTCAGGGTTCTCTGAAGCCCAAATGGGTTTCCAATCGCAAGCACTTTCTGTCCGATCTGCAAGCCCTGCGATGAACCCAGCTTCACCGGCGTGAGGCGGTAGTTTGACGGCACTTGAATCCTGATTATCGCCAAATCGTTGTCTCGATCGGTCCCGACCAGGGTAGCGGGGAACTTGTCGTTCTCGACTTGCACTTCGAGCTGACTTGCGCCCTGTACCACGTGATAGTTGGTGAGGATATCCCCCTTCTCGTCGATAATCGAGCCGGAGCCCGCGCCTTCGGATGGAAAGACCCCCCAAAAATTCTCCTGGTAGCTCCGGTTGGTTATGTTCACGACCCCCGGACTCACCGCGTGGTAGATCTCGACGTTGTTTTGCTCTTCGGACGCCACCGTGGGGTCGGCGATGGCGATTGGCTCTACGGCTGGCACTGCTCGATCGAGCGCGCGCTGCGCGCACGCGACAATTACGCCCGCCATCAACGCCGAACACAGCGCTACCGATACCAACTGCTTGCCGGTTATTTTGTACATGAGTTCCCTCCTTCTGCGCGTATATCCATTAACTACTTAATGTTAGTCTAAGCGCGCGCGATCATCCAAGCGCGCTGTCGCCATTCTCTAACGCCGAGGGCGAAAGCGGGTTGCATTCAAAGCGCTAACCGAATGGAAAGGAGGAATTGCGGGTGAACGAATGGCCGCGGCTTTCAACCGCGTATCAAGGCTGGTGAGTTCGCAACTACCGAGTCTTTGTCGGGCGCTCGGCGACGATTATGCAGCTTCGCGAACCGCCCGCAACTTCGGTTAGATCTTTTGAGTAGGTCGCGCGCACCGGCCTGTGTTCTTTGATAAGCTCGACCAGGTCCTGCGCAGAGGACAGACCGGTTTCCTGACACTCGATTGCCCAGGTCCTGCATTGCGAGGCCTGCCGCAGCAGCCGGTCAATCGTCGTCAGGTAAGACTGCCTGGATTGAACCGCTGGTCTTGGTGCTTCGCTCGCGCCACCGTCGGCCCTTCCGCGAACCCACGCTTCGCGCCACTCGGATCTAGCCTCATCTCCCGCCAGCTCGGACTGCGCCGGTGGCAAGCTCAAATAGATCAAGTCGGTGCGCGCTTGCTTAATGAACTCTTCAACCGGCAGGTTGAAACTCTGACCGCGCGGGCTTGTCGCCGGTCCGGTGATGACACGGCCGGCCAAACGCCAGAACACCGTAGTCAACGGCATCCTCATATCGCGGGTCTCGTCGTCGAATGACAGCGCGTAGTCTCCGGTCTGCAAACCGATGGCCCAAGCTTGCGCACGCACTGATTCATCTTCAAGCGATTCGATGTTGCGACGAAGATTATCCATCCACCACGCATCGGTCTCGCCGAACCATTGTCGCAATCCGGTGTTGGTGAGGCGCGCGCCGGGCACATAAACGTCGAGCAGCACCCGTGCTATGTGCTCTTCAGCTATCGCCTCGCGAGTCTGAATGATTGCGTGGGCAACGGCAGCCGCCCATGCGCGCGGATCGTTCGCCAGTATCAGCTTGCCCCACGCCTTCAGATATAACGCGATCCTGGCCGATCCGCTGTATGGGATCGCAACGGATCTAAACTCGATCTGGCTCAGTACGCTCGCCTCGAATCCAAGCAGCGACTTCGCGTTGTAGCGGCTGCCGCGCCAGCCATAGCTCTTGCGGTCGGCCGGCGAAAGCGTTCTCGATTTAGCTCGCGACAAGAGCAACTCCAAGGACGGAACCGTACGCTGCGGCGGCGCGGACGGAAACTCGCTCGGCGCCGGGGCGGTTGTCGCCAGTTCGATCGGAGAGAGCGATAACTGAACCGACGCTTCCTCGACCATGATCTGTTCCAATAGCCCGCTGCCCTGATCGCCTGATACGCTCACTTGTTGACTGCTGGTTTGCCACGCGTCTTGAGCAGGGAGTTGACTGGGTGCTTGCCAGGGATCCTGGGGCGCAGGGGCAATACCAGAGTCATCCTGCAAAACACCGGACAAGTCTTGCGAAGCAGAATCCGACACACCCGACTGGTCGTGGCTTGGAAGGGGTTCCGCGAGATTCTCGGGCTCTGCCGGTTCAACTTCTGCGCGAAGCTCTTCGAGAAGATCGACCAGCGCCTTCACCACCTGCGGGTCGCACTCTATTCCGGCGGAGGACCTCAAAGCTTCAAGCGCGGCCTCATCACTCAAAGCCGGCCGGTAAGGCCGATCAGCAGTAATCGAACAGTAAAGCTCAACCGCTCTCAGGATTCGGG
>JBASRN010000050.1:0-1794 GCA_049273855.1 Blastocatellia bacterium | reverse complement strand
CGAAACCAGAAACTAGAAACCAAGAGGTGCTATGGGCAAGATCGTAGGCTTGTTGCTGGTCATTCTGGCTGCTGCCACCTTATGGATGTTTATCGGGCAGGACCAGTGGTGGTTTCCTCGCAACATTTCGGCGCACGGCCAGGCCATAGACAACCAGTTCCTGCGAACTCTGGTGGTCGTCGGCATAGCTTTCACTCTCGCACAGCTTGCGCTTGGGTATGCGGTTGTTAGGTTCGGGCGGCGCGGCAACGATCGTGCGGTCTACACCCACGGCAGCAACAAGCTCGAAGTCACGTGGACGGTAGTCACCGCAGTTGTCTTTGTCGTTCTGGCGGTGCTGGGGCAGATGGTTTGGGCTGATCTTCATCTGCACGCTGCGCCCGACGGCGCTGTCAAAGTCGAAGTCGTCGCCCAGCAATTTCAATTCAATTTCCACTACGCGGGCCAGGACGGTGTCTTCGGCAAGACCGACGCCAGGTACATGGACGATTCGGCGCTCAACTACGTCGGGCTCGACCCATCCGACGCGAGCGGCAAGGACGATGTGCAGACGACAACTCTCGTTATTCCGGAGAACCGCCCCGTCGAGTTGACCTTGAAGTCAAAGGATGTCATCCACAGCTTCTTCGTGCCGGCGCTTCGGTTCAAGCAGGACACGGTTCCGGGACTGGCGATCAAGGTTCACTTCACGGCAACGGAGAAAGGCAAGTACGAAATACCCTGCGCCGAGCTCTGCGGCCAGCTTCACTCGACGATGAAGGCAAACATGATTGTGGTGTCGGCCGAGGACTATGACGCGATGGTTGCGATGAGCGAAGAGCAGTTCAAAGACCGAATGAACGAGTTGCTGCAGCAGTATCAGTAGACCCACAGGAGGGAAACGCAGATGGCAGATGTTGTTCATCCGATTCACGGCGAGGTTCATCGACACCCGGCGCCGACCGGCTGGATTCGTAAGTACATCTTCAGCGTCGATCACAAGATAATAGGCATTCAATACTGGCTGCTTGCGCTGGTGTCGGTGTTCATCGGGATGGGGCTCTCGTTGCTGATGCGATTGCAGCTTGCCTGGCCGGGACAGGAGTGGGGCTTTCTAAAGACCCTTTTCCCAAACGCCGCAGAAAACGGGACCATCTCGCCGGAGCTTTATCTCTCCATGGTCACGATGCACGGCACGATAATGGTTTTCTTCGTGCTCACCACAGCCCCGCAAGGAGGATTCGGGAACTACTTTTTGCCGATTCAGATCGGCGCCGCGGACATGGCGTTTCCGGTGCTGAACATGCTCTCGTTCTGGATTACGTTTCTCTCGCTCGCGGTGATGCTGTTGGCGTTTGGCGCGAACTTCATCGACCCGGACGCCGCGATAGGGGTTCTCGGACCGATTGGGGGATGGACCGGATACGCTCCGCTAAGCGCGCTTGGGGAACGAGCCGGACCAGGTCAGGGAACCGCGGTGGTCTTGTGGGTCACCAGCATCGCGTTGTTCTGCATAGCCTCGCTGCTGGGTGCGCTGAACTTTATCACGACCATGCTGAATATGCGCGCGAAGGGCCTGTCGTTGTTGAGGCTGCCGCTTACGTGTTGGGCGTGGTTCACAACTGCGGTGCTTGCGCTGCTTTCGTTTCCGGTTCTGCTGGCGGGAGGCATCCTGCTGTTGCTGGATCATTTGGCCGGCACCAGCTTCTTTATACCCGGAGGCGAGTACGTAAACGGAAAGCTGGTGACCGATCACGCCGGCGGGTCGCCAATCTTGTGGCAACACTTGTTCTGGTTCTTTGGTCACCCGGAAGT
>JBASRN010000042.1:0-5197 GCA_049273855.1 Blastocatellia bacterium | reverse complement strand
GCCGCAACGCGGTCATCGGCTCAAGCGACCCGACAGCTCACGCCGAGATCGTGGCGCTTCGCGAAGCCGCACGCGCCCTTGATAACTATCGACTGACGGGAGCCACGCTCTACTCGACGATCGAGCCATGCGCCATGTGCGCCGGCGCAATCGTCCACTCGCGCATCGAGCGGCTTGTGTATGGAGCGCGCGACCCAAAGGCCGGCGCGGTTGAAACTTTTTTTCAGATTTGCAGTACGGATTTCTTGAATCATCGAGTGATGGTGGAAGGCGGCATCCTTGAGGCTGAATGCCGCGCGATGATACAATCCTTTTTTCGCGAAAAGCGGTAATAGTCAACCTTGCGGAGAGGTGCGAGAGTGGTTGAATCGGGCGGTCTCGAAAACCGTTGTACCCGCAAGGGTACCGTGGGTTCGAATCCCACCCTCTCCGCCACAGATTTCGAACGATGAGTTATGGATGATAAGTGATGAATGAAGGACGGTGTATTTTCATCACTCATCATTCATAGTTCATCGTTTCCTTGTGGAGAGGTGCAGGAGTGGCTGAACTGGCAGCACTGGAAATGCTGTGTACGGGAAACTGTACCGTGGGTTCGAATCCCACCCTCTCCGCCAGAATCGAACGATGAATTATAAACGATGACTGATGAACAAGGACGCGCTACTTTCATCACTCATCGTTCATAGCTCATCGCTTCTCTTATCAGGCTCCGGAAGTCGTGCAATCACGCGGCTGCGAACCCCGCCAGGCCGGGAACGGAGCAACGGTAGCAGTTCGCGGATGTGCCGCGGCCTCTCCGGAGCCTGATAAGAGCGGTTGTCCGTTGTCAGTTTCCGGCGAGCAGGCCTTCAAACGAACCCGGCGATTGACAACTGGCGACTCGCTGCTGGCAACCGGCAACTGCTCATGTCTGACTCACAAGTAATCGCAAGAAGGTTCAGGCCTCAGACGTTCGACGAAGTGATCGGGCAAGAAGCGATCACTCGAACGATCAGCAATGCGTTAACCGGCGGGCGAATTCATCACGCCTACCTGTTCACCGGCGCGCGCGGCGTTGGCAAGACGACGACCGCTCGGATCTTCGCCAAAGCTCTCAACTGCGCGAGCGGCGTGACGAATCACCCGTGCGATGAGTGCCCATCTTGCAAGGACATTACCGCGTCGCGGTCGATGGACGTGATCGAAATTGACGCCGCTTCAAACACTGGGGTGGACAACGTACGCGACGTGATTATCAACTCGATCGCAATTGCGCCGTCAGCTCGCGAGCACTACAAGATCTTCATCATCGACGAAGTTCACATGCTCTCAACCCCGGCGTTCAATGCGCTTCTCAAAACCATCGAGGAGCCGCCGCCGCGAGTTGTGTTCATCCTCGCCACCACCGTCTTGCAGAAAGTGCCTGACACCATCCTGTCGCGCTGCCAGGTCTTCGAGTTCCGCACGATCAGCCTCAAGAACATCGTCGAGCAACTGCGCTTCATATCCGACCATCTGAAGATTCAGATCAGCGATGCGGCCTTGTTCGCGATCGCCCGTGCCGGCGAAGGCTCGATGCGCGACGCCGAGTCCGCTCTCGATCAGGTCATAAGCTTCTCCGGGCTGAACGTGGCCGACGAAGACGTCTCTGCGGCGCTCGGGCTGGTCGATGTTCAGACTCTCAACGAAACCGTCGAAGCAATAGCTGACCAGGACGCGAGCCGAATCGTCCGAATAGTAGAAGTGGTCGTCTCGCGCGGTTACGACCTGCGAAACTTCTGCAAGGAGCTTATGACGCATCTGCGCGCGATACTGGTGGTCAAGCTCGCCGGTTTCGACGCCGAGCTTGTTCAGATGCCGGAAGGCGAAGCCGACACACTTTCCCGGCTCGCGGGGGCTTTCTCGGAGCAAGACCTCGTCCGGTTCTTTGCGCTGCTGACCAAGACCGAGCAGGACATCAGGACGTCTACGCAGCCCCGCTTCCAACTCGAGATCGGGCTCATGAAGCTCGTTCAGGCGCGCAGGCTCTATCTGCTGGAAGACGCGCTGGACAGGCTGTCAGATATCAGCTCGAGGTTAGGCGTGAGCGGTGCTTCGGCAACGGGCGCATCGTCTTCGGCACGCGAAGCGCCCAGGCCGGGCAACAGCCCGCCCGCTCCGCGACGCGCCAGAACGGAATCGCCGGCGCCCGCAAGCAGAAAATCAGCAGCACCCATGCCGCCGCCCTTAGCCGGCCAAACGGCTTCGAGCAGGGGGCCCGGTCAGAACCCGACCCCGTCCGCTGCGACTCCGGCGGAATCCGCCTTGAAGGACCCATACGAGGGGGCGATCTTTGACAATGACGCGGTGCTCGAACCACGCAACCTCGAACCGCGTGCTACGTCTGGTCAGCCACTGACACCCGAAGAGCGCGTGAGGGAAGCGATCGAGCGCAAGGGGAAGCGATTTATCTCCGCGCTCGATAACGCCGAAAGCATCACCGTTGAGGGCGACCTGCTGTGCGTCGCGTACTCGGATCAAAACGCGTCGTTCAAGGCCAGGATCGAGGATCGCGACAACCGTCGCGCTATCGAGGAGATCTGCCGAGAAGCGCTTGGCCGCAAGGTGACGCTGTCGGCATCCGTAGGCCGTCAGTCCGGGCTTGAAGCGACTGAAGAAAGAAAAGAAAAGGCACAAGCCCGGCAGAGAGCGGAAGACGATCCAAAACTTCGCGCGCTTAAGGACAAGTTTCGCGGCGAGATCGTGGACGTCATCAAACCCGAAATCTGAGACCCTGCGTCGAGGTGATTCGAAGTAAACTGAGATTAGGAAGGGGACAAAACATGAAACTTCCAGGCGATTTCGATTTGGGACAGATGATGCAGCAAGCCAAGCAAATGCAGGAAGACATGCAGCGCGACATGAAAGAGATTCGGGTCGAGGCGAGCGCAGGCGGCGGAGTGGTCACCGTCGCGATGAGCGGCGCGAAGGAACTCCTCGATCTCAAGATCGACCCCGAGGCCGCCGGCGACGTCGAGATGCTCCAGGATTTGATCGTGGCTGCGGTCAACGAAGCCTCACGAAAGGCTGATGAAGCGATCAAGGGCAAGCTCGGCTCGAAGCTTGGCGGCATGGGTCTGCCCGACGGGTTGTTATGAAACTTGACCGCGTCTTGTAAGGACGGCCCTCCGTGGCCGCCCCTCCTCGCAAGACTCGACGTTTACCGGAAAGAGGGGCGGTAACGGAGGGCCGCCCCTACATGACGCCGTTCGGATACGAAACTGGCGTGCGTCTGCTGCGGTTTGATTGATGCTAGACTACGCAGAACCGGTAACAAAGCTTATTGATGAGTTCCAGCGCTTGCCGGGCATTGGCCACAAATCCGCGCAGCGCTTGGCCTTCTACATTCTCAAAATCAACCGCGAAGAAGCCGAGCGGTTGACCGCCGCTATCAACGAAGTCAAAGACAAGATCATCTTCTGTTCTACGTGCAACAACATTACCGATGTTGACCCTTGCCGATATTGTACGAGTCCTGAGCGCGACCGCCGTATGCTTTTGGTGGTCGAAGAAGCGCACAACCTGGTGACCGTTGAAAAGACTCGCGACTACAAAGGCCTTTATCACGTGCTGCAGGGCGCGCTGTCCCCGATCCGTGGGATCGGGCCGGACAATTTGAAAATCAAGGGCTTGTTGGAGCGGCTTCGGTCGAGCGAAGTCGAGGAGATCATCCTGGCTACGAACCCGAACACCGAGGGGGAAGCTACGGCGAATTATCTCTCCCGGTTGCTCAAGCCGCTGGGGATCCGAGTGACGCGAATCGCGATGGGACTGCCGGTCGGGTCTGACCTGGAATACGCCGATGAAGTGACCATGCACAAGGCGCTGACTAATCGGCACGAGATGTAAGCGGGTTCGGGGTTCTGGGTTTCGCGTTTAGGGTCTCTGGTTTTGAGTTTCTGGTTTAGGCTTCCAGATTCAGAGTCTCGATGCGTTTAGAGTTGATCGACCGGGCTCCGAACCCCCTTGCCGCCTTTGTTCAACACGTGAGTATAGATCATCGTGGTGCTGACGTCCTTGTGACCAAGCAACTCCTGGACAGTCCGTATGTCGTACCCGTTTTCCAGCAGGTGAGTTGCGAAGCTGTGGCGGAACGTGTGACAGCTACCCGGCTTTGCGACCCGCGCTCGGTAGACCGCCGACTTCACCGCCTTCTGAAGGACTTCCTCGGTAAGGTGGTGTCGCGCCTGACGTTTATGCTCCGGGTCCCAACATCTTTTTGAAGAGGGGAAAACGTACTGCCAGCCCCATTCGCGTCCGGCGTTTGGATACTTCCTCCCAAGCGCATACGGTAGAGTGGTCCAACCATGTCCTTCCGCCACGTCCCTCTCGTGCAGCGTTTTCGCTTTTTCGAGATGCTGCTTCAACGGCTCTCTGAGCGAGGCGGGCAGCAAGGTCACCCGATCCTTGGCGCCCTTTCCGTCCCTCACCATTATCTGGCCGTATCCGAAATCAACATCCTTCACGCGAAGGCGCAAACATTCAGTCAGTCTGAGACCGGCCCCGTAGAGCAAGCTCGCCATCAACCATTTCGTTCCCTCCAGGTTTCCTAGAATTGAATGGACTTCTTCTTTTGTGAACACGAGTGGCAACCGTGACGGCTTTTTGGCGCGCTGAATGTCATCCATCCAATCCAGCGGGGTTTTTAGGATCTCCTTATAGAGGAAAAGCACGGCGCTCAGGGCTTGGTTCTGAGTAGAGGCGGTCACCTTCCGCTCGACGGCAAGGTGTGATAAAAAGGCGGTTACTTCGGGTTCACCCATCTCGCTCGGGTGGCGTTTATTATGAAAGAGGATGAATTTTTTGATCCAGTGCCAGTAGGCTTCTTCGGTTCTGGGACTATAGTTCCTGATGCGGATAGCGGAGCGGAGTTGATCGATCAGCTTTGTCTGGCTCATGGGGACCCTCCTCGGAGCAGCGAGGTGTTAGTCTATTCCAGCCCACGAGTCCGCTAAGGCGTTGATATATATGACAAGCGCCGGCCGAGTCAACCGGGATATGTGTACTAATAGCGGTTTTTTTCTACCGCTTTTAGTACGGTGATTTCATGTTAGACCCGTTGGAATGCAGACGTGAATCAGGATGAGATGATTGAGAAGATATTCGAGCATGCGTCCGCATCGGAAGCCGGTGATTACTATCAAGTCTCTTTTGACGATGACGATGACCCCGAGAG
>JBASRN010000030.1:0-23388 GCA_049273855.1 Blastocatellia bacterium | reverse complement strand
GCGAGTTGAACCTGATAGAAGCGTGGATCCATCGCCGCTCGCCCATCGCCGCCTGGCAGTATTCCATTCCGCCCGACGCGTCGCCGCAGACGATCGACTGGGACCGCTTTCTTGGCAGGGCGCCGCGCGTCCCGTTCGAGCCGATACGATTGTTCCGCTGGCGCAACTACCGCGACTACGGGACGGGGATCGGTGGCGATCTGTTCATTCACCTGTTCTCGGGAATTCACTTTATCACCGGATCCAACGGTCCGGGCCGGGTGCTTGCTACGGGAGGCATACGCTTCTGGAATGATGGGCGCGACGTGCCCGACTTACTACTGGGTCTGTACGATTATGAGAAGACCTCGGAACGCGCGGCCTTCAATCTGGCTCTGAGAGTCAATTTCGCGGATGGCAGCGTCGAGCCGAACCAGTTCGAAAGCTCGGGATTTCGTTTCGTCGGAAGCGACGCAGTGATGACTATAGCCAACGGTGTCTCGGTCACGCGCAAGCAACGCCCCGCGGAACCCGGCTACTCGATCGACACGTTTCCCAAGGCATTGCAGGAGGAGTTCATCAAGTCGTATCGCTCGAAGTACCCGGAGAACAAATCACGGCTTCGTGAGTCAAAAGAAGAAACGTACCTGCCGCCCCCGGGCTACAGCGACTCGCTCGATCACTTCACGAACTTTTTCAACTCGGTGCGTTCGCGGAAACCGGTGGTCGAAGATGCGGCGTTCGGATTGCGAGCGGCCGGCCCGGCGCTGCTTACCAATCGAAGCTATTTCGAGAACCGAGTGTTTGGTTGGAATCCCGACACGATGCGAGTCGCGGGCGAGTAAGTTACTTTCAAGACCCTAGTTAGCACTTGCCTTTGCCTTCACGATCACCGCCGGGACGTCCTGATCCCGCACGAGCTTGTTGAATGCCGGCAGGTCCGCGCGTATGATCGCGGCAAGCTTCTGCAGTTGAGCATCGATCTGAGCCTCAAGCTCCGCGAAGACGACGAGCGATTGATCAGTGGGCGCCGCGTCTGCCTCGGCCACCACTCCCGCAAGCGCCGCAAGCTTGTTGTTCAATCGTATCGGATAATTCAATGGGTCCTGGCTGCTCTGGTTCTTCGTCTGATACAGCTCCTCTTCAACCGCGGTCAACTTAGCATTGAGCGATCTGGCGGCGCCGGCAATCGCATTGCCGCTCGGCTGGTCCTTGACACGGTTGGTTACGTCGTCGATCTGCTTGCGCACGTCGCGAATCTGAAGCACCGCCTGGCTTGTCTCGTTGAACTTGTCGCGAATCCTTATCAGCAGGTCGAACTGCTTCGCGAACTCCTCCTGAGTGGTTGCGATGCGCGGGTCTTTCTTCACCTCGAAGTTCTGAGTCATCGTCTTACCGTCGACCGCGAGCTTCACCTGATAGGCTCCCGGCGAAGCGCGCGGGCCGCGAGTCTCACCTGCCCACAAGATCACTCCCGGGAATCGCGTCGCTTCCTGATACCTCAAGTCCCAGACGAAGCGATTCAGGCCCGTTTCCGCAGGCGGGCGAGCAGCCGCGCCACCCCCGCCGAAGCCTCCCTCACCTGAAGGCTGGACTGGCGCGCCTTGTGAGTCGGGCGCCTTGCTGCTGAGTTTCTTGACTGACTTTCCGGAGGCGTCAACTATCTCGATCGACACATCGCTGGAAGGCTTGCTCTTCAAGTGGTAATAGATCACCACGCCCGCGGGTGGGTTCTGACCGACAGTCGCGTCGCGCGGCAAGAAGCCCCCTCCCCCCGGCATTCGATACGAGTCTTCCGGTTTGAACAGGTACGCGTCAGCCCTCGCCGCATCAGCCATCTGATGAAGCACCGTAGCGTCGTCCAACACCCAGAAGCTTCTGCCTTGCGTGGCCGCTACCAGGTCTTTCTCGCGCTTGTGAATCGCCAGGTCGGTGATGGGCACGATCGGCAGGTTGAGTCGAAGCGATTGCCAGTTGGCGCCATCGTCGAACGAGACGTAAATCCCCGTCTCAGTTCCCGCGTACAGCAAGCCGCGCCGGTTTGGGTCTTCTCGAACCACGCGTGTGAAAGCGTTGTCTGGAATGCCGCTGGTGATCTTCTTCCAGGTCTTGCCGTAATCGCTGGTCTTGAAAAGATACGGCTTGAAATCGTCGTGCTTGTACATCGTGGCTGCAACATAGGCCGTTCCCGCATCAAGCGAAGAAACATCGATCGAGTTGATCTGAATCCACTCGGGCATATCCGGCGGAGTGACCTTCTGCCAGTTCTTGCCGCCGTCGCGCGTCACGTGAACCAGCCCGTCGTCCGAGCCAACCCAGATGACTCCCTTCTCAAGCTGCGATTCCATCACAGTAAAGATCGTGCAGTAATACTCGATGCTTGTGTTGTCCTTGGTGATCGGGCCGCCGGATGAGCCCTGCTTGGACTTATCGTTTCGGGTCAGGTCGCTGCTGATCGGCTGCCAGGTCTGACCTTCGTTTGTTGACTTGAACAGCACATTCCCGCCCGCGTAAATGGTGTCCTGATCGTGCGGAGAAAAGACTATCGGGAAGTTCCATTGGAAGCGGTACTTCAAGTCCGCCGCGCCCGCGCCCATCGGGTTGTCGGGCCACGGCGTCACGTTGCGCGTTTGTCCGGTGCGATGGTCATAGCGTGTAACCAACCCGCCATACGATCCCGCGAACACGATGTTCGAGTCCCTGGGGCTGGGCGCGATCCAGCCGCTTTCGCCGCCGCCTACGTCGAACCAGTGGGGGCGGTCGATGCCAAAGTCAGTCGTGCGGCTCGCTATCTTAACCGTCGAGTTGTCTTGTTGAGCGCCGTAGATGTTGTATGGAAAATCATTGTCCACAGCCACGCGATAGAACTGCGCGGTCGCCTGATCCTGTTCCGTCCAGCTCCGGCCGCCGTTGTAGCTGACGTTCGCGCCGCCGTCGTTCGAGTTGATCATTCGCATCGCATCGCCCGGCGCAATCCACAGATCATGATTGTCGCCGTGCGGCACGCTTATGCTCGAGTAGCTCCGCCCGCCGTCGTTCGATTTATAGAAGCCGGTGTTTAGCACGTAGACCGCGTCGGCATTTTGAGTGTCTGCGTATATACGGGTGTAGTACCACGCGCGCTGCCGAAGCCTGCGCTCTTCGTTTACTTTTATCCAGGTCTTGCCGCCGTTGTCGGAACGAAATACACCGCCGTCATCCGCTTCGACAATGGCCCACACTCGCTCGGAGTTCACCGGCGAAACCGTAATACCGATCTTGCCTGTCACGCCTTTGGGCAATCCTTGATTGCGGCCGATCTCGTTCCAGGTGTCGCCTCCGTCGGTCGATTTGAAGATGCCGCTCCCAGGTCCGCCGCTCTCGAGCGTCCACGGCCGGCGATAGACTTCCCAAAACGCGGCGTAGATGATGTTCGGGTTGCTCGGGTCGAGTATCAAATCAACGGCGCCGGCCTGGCTGCTGCGAAAGAACACCTTCTGCCAGGTCTTGCCGCCGTCGTTCGAGCGAAAAACGCCCCGCTGTTCGTTTGGCCCAAACACATGACCGAGAGCGGCTACAAAAACGATGTCAGGATTTTTGGGGTGCACTCGGACCCGGCCAATCTGGCGAGTGTCTTCCAGACCGGCGTGCTTCCAGGTCTTGCCCGCGTCGGTCGATTTGTACACGCCGTCTCCGTGCGAGAAGTTGCCGCGAATGGGAACCTCGCCCATCCCGACGTAGATCACGTTCGGGTCGGACTCTGCTACGCCGATCGCTCCGACCGAGCCTGTCTTGAAGTACTCGTCCGATACGTTGTCCCAGTTGATGCCCCCGTCGGTGGTCTTCCAGACTCCGCCGCCGGTGGCTCCGAAGTAGAAGACATTCGGCTGCGACGTGACGCCGGCAACGGCGGTAGCGCGGCCTCCTCGATATGGACCGATGCTTCGCCACTGCAAGCCTTTGAGCAGGCTCTGATCATAGCCGCGCTGCTGCGCGCGAGCCGTCGAGTGCAAAGCAAAGGTCGAAATCATCAGCGCCGCAAAACAGATGAACGCAGAGCTGCGCCTTACGCGACTCGTTCTCATGGAAATTACTCCTTTGACTCCGGCCAAGTAGGACTGTCAACACCGCCGTCACACCGATCAGCCGCGTTCGCTCGGAGCACTCTTCATAACACGCGGGATCGGGACTTTCAAAGCGCGGAAGGAAGGGTGAACGAAGGGATTGTTCGGGACGGTTAAGCGAAAGTCCTTGTAAAACGTTGAACAGCGCGCGAGAGCAGACTGAAGTTCTTGGCTGGCGTTCTAAGTTCGTGAGGAGTTGGCGCCATGCTCCGTCGAGCAACGGGCGACCAACTCCCCGGAGAGATTGTTTTCAGCGGTTATGTCGGGATCGGGACCAAGCCGCGCCTGATTTTATGTGCAGGCGCCTGCGGTGCACACACCCGAACAGCACTGGGCAGGGGCGCTACACGACGTCCCAGCAGTGAGACAATTCGCAGCTTGAGCGGCATTAGGCGCTATGATGCTCGTCACTATCGGCAAGGACACAGCAGCGGCGACCCCGATCCGTCGTATTACCTCGCGGCGCGAGATCCCAGCAGACTCAAGCCACTTTCCTGCCTCGGCTTGCAGCAAGTGCGCCTTTGCCAGTTGATCAAACGCTAGCAATACCACCGCCTCGTCCACTGGACACTCCGTGTGCTTTTCCAAGAGGTGAGCGATTTGCTTGCTGCTGGTCTTGCCATCGCAACGCTTCCAGACCAACGCGGCAGTCTGGTTCAAGCAATGGGCTTTATGGCGAGCGAGATCATAGACCAGCAACTCGTCGGGCATTTCCTGGACCACCAGCCCTTCTTCTCGCGCGCGAGGTATCGACTGTTCTGTTGTCTTCATGAGGTCTCCTTGAATTTGATAGCCCCTGCCGATCACCTGAGTCTGGTTGTCGGATCGCCGAATAGTATCCAGGTACGGCGAAAGTCGCTGTCGACCACGGTTGCCTTCGCTTTTAGTGTGGCCTCGCCCAATGTCATTGATCCATCCAGAACCAGCCGGAACATTTCCTGATTCATGACAGCCTGACTGAAAGCTCCGGTCATCCCCGATGAAGCCCACACCGCGATGGCGCCCCCCCGCTCGGCTTTCAGCAGCGATTCCGCAAGGCTCTCCAGCCCCCCATCCTGGAAGTACCCATTCAAACACGTCATCGAAACGAACAACGGCAGGTGCGCCGAATTCTCAAGCCCTCTTGCGTCGGCCGAAGTCAGCAAGTCGCCTCGCCACTGGTCGATGTTTCCGTGGCCGATATAGTTCACAACCTTTTGTCCGCGATAAAGGTTCGCCAGCAATTCGGTCTGTGCCAGCGCAGGGTTCATTTGTCCGCGGTCAATCTCGCCAACGATCAGGTTCTGAGGGATCGCGCTTCGGAGATCGTGGCTAAACGATTCAAAATCGAAGTCGTCGTTAACGTCGACACTGTCGGCTACCAGCAACACGTGGTTGGACGGCATCGACCTGTCGTAGCCGATAATCTTGGCGATCATGCTGGTGGTTTCTTCCACTGTGCCGACCGGCAAGCGCCCTACCGCCATATCGGTCGCCCCATCTCCTTCGAAGTCTGCCAACCAATCGTCGCTCGCCGTCTCCATCAAACTTGTGTCGATCAACTTCGTAGGCACAAAGTCGGAATCCGGCCGGCCAAGGTAGCCCTTCGGGTCCAGGCTCGCGTCACCAACCAGCAGGACAAATCGCGGCGCCGTCTCCCAGCTTGACCTGGCGAACGCGAGGAAGTCTTTGATTGCCTGCGGTGACTTCTGGCCAAAGTTGAACTCATCGTAAACGTCTTCGACGTTCACGACTGCCACCTTGAAGCCCTGGCTCTCGCGCAAGGCCTTGAGCGGCTCGACGCTGTTGATAAAGTCGGGATGACTGATGATCACCAGGTCCGCGCCGGCTCCCGGCTCGCGCAGGTTCGACGGCCGGTCAAGGGCAATCGCGTCCGGCCGGCTAACTCTGTCTTCGGCGAACGCCCAAAGCAGCCGAGTGCCGCCTTTCTTTGGAGTATTCACGGTCACAGCGTAGCCGCCGTTCTTCGCACGCACCTTTGCCGACAGCTCGGTGACTGCATCGGGGTCGGTCACATCCATCACCCGAATCGCCGAGCTTGTGAAGCCGTCGACGTCCACTCGTTGCTTAGCCGCGGCATTGAACCGCAGCGAATTCCCGTCCGCCGTGTACGTGTGCGGATAAGTAATGCGGACGTATCCTACAAGGCTGGTGTCGCCGTCCCCGCCCAGCGGTGTCAGGGTCACGATGTTCGACCCCTCCTTGAGCGAGCCCTGCTGGAGCTTCATCGTGGCCAATCCCTCAGCCTGACCCTCGAACTTCAGTTCTCCGGCGGATTTTCCATTCACATCAACTCTGACGTGGTGCGACGTCTCTGTCACTCCTTGCAAGGAGACATCAAGCGTTGATGCCGCATTCGAGGTTCGATCGAGATGCTGCACGTCGAGTGATTGATCCACGGGTTCGCTCGCGATGACCCCGCCAAAGAAATTCTCCCTGGCTCCGTTTCTGAGTGACGAGAAATAGATTGACCGGTCCCTGCGTTCGACCGTGTACGGGAAGCTGCCCGGCGCGTCTCGTTTTCCCTTTCCAATAACCTCCGAGATTCGCTGTCCGGGCTGTGAGCCTGCCACCAGCCAATAAGTCCGGGCACTGGTCGAAGCGCTGTCTGACCCGAGCCCATAAAACTCGATCGCATCCAATCGCCCGTCGGCCTGACCCACGACTCTGAAAGACTGTTCCTTGCCATCAACGAATAACTGCAGCATCGCGGGGTGTGTCCTGGTATCGAACCCTGCCGCGGCGAGCTCAGATTGAGTAACTCGGTACCAGCCTTCTTGTTTCACAGCCATCTTTACGGCGGGCTGCGCAGCCAGGCCGGCCTGGGTCGCGAGCGCTGTAGCAGTTACTTCCGCGGGCTTCGCCGCCCGTGCGAGAGGGGCGGACTGACTGGGCTGCGAGCCGTCAGTTCCGAGCTTGCTCAACGCCGATATCCTTGCTCTTTCCGGCGGAGGCAGTTGACGGATAGGTTTTGATCTGTCAATTGAGACGGGACCATGCCAACTACTTCGTCCGTTGAGATCTATGTCTTCGATCCAGTAGCGGGCGTTTTTGTCAGCCGGCCCGGTATCAGCCCACGAATAGGATCGCCCCGACTTGAGGTTGAGCGTGGGTCCGGCCAGCAGCGCCGAGCCGGCGAGGACTTGCGAGTTGAGCCGGGTGCGCCTGAGGCCGTCCTCCCGATAGATGTTGAAGCCCAGGTTGCCAATTTCGAGTCCAGTCCGCCATTCAAGCACAGTCCCTCGATCATAGGCCGTGGCGGTGAAGGATTCCATGGTGGCGGCAGTTGGCGAGAGCGGGCACGGGGTTATCGTTATTGTGAAAGGTAGCGTACAAGGTGCGTTCGTGGTACGGCTAAATACGACGACAACAGCGGTCGCTCCGTTGGCCAGGCTGAACGAGTAAGTGTCGCCTGGAGCAGTCGCTGTGGAAAGGCCCATATCCGCTATGTAGTTGGTACAGACATTAGTCGGGTCGAAGCTGCCGAGATATGCCGCGCTGCAAATCGCATCACCCCCCCCCGCACCAGTATCGCAGGCACTCGAGAAAGTTACGGTGAAGCAATCGGGGCTGGCGCCACTGGTATTGTTCGTAAAGGTGTATTTGAGGAACCTGAACGTTCCGGCGAGCGGCGTCCCGCACGACGCAACCGTTGGGCATGAAGTGCCCCCCACAGCATCGAGTTGAATACGGCTTGCCACCGTGGCGCCGTTACTGATGATTTGATTCCCGCACACAACCTGGGTTCCCCCCACGCACGGGCAATCGCCGAAGGCATGAGGAGCGGCCGCATGAATTGCCAACAGCACACCGATCGCCATTAACGCTATCAGCGTTCTTGACCTCTTTGCGAAGGCAGTGACGCCAACACCCGATACGAACCGGTGGAGTCGAAAGCAGCCAGGCGCGAGAACGCCGGAGAAGTGTGTTATCGTCCATAGCCTACGAGGTGACATCTTGCGATTCCTCCTTCTGCGCGGGATCTGTGGCAGAACTTATACCATGAATTATCAGCTACATAAAACAAATCTTTTGCGGCTCATGAACGCGGCCGCTGGTCAGCACGCTCGGCTCGAACTGGCTGTAAACACTCAACAACGAGCGACGGTCGGTTATCGACAAACGGGCCTGCGCCGGTCGTGCAAGAATGACCTTGCAGGGCGTAAGGTCTCGCCATTACGCCCTGCTTGGAAGTTACTGGGTGCGTCCCGCTCAGAACGTCTTGTTCCACGTCCCGAACGGTTTGAACGGATTCCCACCGATGTTCCGGTTGACCACGACGTCGCTGGTCTTCTTCCCCGGTCCCGTTGTCGTATCGAGGAGGAAGAGATCCCGAAGGAAGTAATCGGTCGGCGCGCCGTTGACTGTCGCATTGAACCGGCTGTTGGCAGCCGCGTCGTTGTACCAAAGCCTCGCCGTCCCGTTTGCGTGGGTGCTGCTGGCAGCTACGCGTACCGAAAGCCTGAAACTCAGCGTGTCTCCAGAGCAGAAACTCTGGGAGGACGATAGGACGAGGCTTATCGTGCGCAAGATAGCGTTGTTGAAGCCGCTGCCGCCTCCGAGCTGATCGTTAATCTGGGTCGAAGCGATGACGGCTCCGTTCTTGAGCACTTCCGCCAAAAAGTCAAACTTGACGCCTACGTCATCGCTGTTCTTTAGTCCAACCCAAACATTGGCGTTGCCAAGCGCACTTACCGTAGAAGCGCTCCCACTGGTTATGGTCACGTCGTCAAAAGACGCAGGGCAGGCGCCGCTCGTAATCGTCCAACGAAGCACGTTTGCTCCAACACTCAATCCGCTTACGGTCGTATTCGGATCGTTCGAATTCGCAAACGAACCTGATCCGCTCACGACACTCCACGTGCCTGTTCCTACGGTCGGTGTATTCGCCGCCAGAGTTGCCGACGAGCCGCAGACGCTTTGATCTGGGCCGGCGTTGGATGTCGTCGGCGGTTGATTAACTGTTACCGTGGCGCTCCCACTCACGTTCGCAGGGCAACCTGCAGAATCCGTTGCCGATGTCACTGAATAAGTCGTCGTCGCGGCCGGGCTCACGGTAAAGTTCAGCGGACTCGATCCAACAAGTGTGCCTCCACCGTTGTTCAAGCTAACAGTGTACGGAGGTGCGCCCCCGCTGAGTGTGACCGTCACTGTTGACGAGTCACCGGCGCAAATCGTACCGCCACCGCTCACCGAACCTGTGATTGTCGGACACGGGCACGGTGTCAGGCTGAGTGTGAACGGCGATGTGCAGTAGCTATTCGATGCGCGATTCCACACCACGATATCGAAGGGCTGTCCATTGGCGACGGTGAACGAGTACGACGTCGTAACGTTTGTGCCGTTTCCCAGGTCGCCGATGAAGTTGGTGCAGACATTATTCGGGTCGAAGAAGGGTGAATATGCCGCGCTGAACAAGCTGGTTGCCGACGCGTTGCAGGCATTGTCAAAGGTCACGGTGAAGCACTGCGAGGCGCCGGAATTGTTGGTGAAGGAATAGGTCAAATAGTTGAACGTCCCCGAGGTCGCCCCTGCGCAGGGTTCATTCGAGCAGGTACTGGGCACTGCGTCGGCGGCGGCGCGAGTGGTCGCCGGAACACCGTGTCCAATCAACTGACCCGAGCACGAAATTGACCCTGATGCGCACGTATTGCAGGCCACGGCCGCTGCTGCCGTGATGTTGAAAGAGGTGCTCACCGCAGGAATCAACCCGCTGCTGGACGCGGTCAACTGCTTGTTGTTCCCCACAACGTTGAGACTCAGACCGCTGAACGTAGCCAGCCCGTTTGAATCGGTCATCTGAGTCGTTGTGCCGACGAGTGTACCCGAGCCGCTGGTCAGGGCGATCGAGATTGGGATATTGGCGTCCGTAATGTTGGTGCTGCTGTTGTCCTGAAGCTGCACCGTCACTGTCGGAGTGATGCTTTGATCTACGACGGTGTCGGTTGGCTGTTGCACAAAGACGACTTTGGTTGCGTTAGTGGGCGGCGGCAGCGACGCACAGGGAGTCAGCGTAAGGGTGAACGGCGAAGTGCAGTAGGTGGCCGAAACCCGGTTCCAGACGACGATCTCGAAGTTCTGTCCGCTTGGCACGGTGAACTGGTACGAGGTTGTCGTCTGCGTTCCGTTGCCCAAATCGCCAAGGAAGTTCGTGCAGACGTTTCCGGGGTTGAAACTGGGTGAATAGGCAGCGCTGAACAGACTGGTTGAAGCCGTGTTGCACGCATTATCAAAACTCACCGTGTAGCACTGCGAAGACGCAGTACTGTTCCTGAAGGTATGGGAGAGGTAATTGAATGTTCCAGCAGTTGAGCCCCCGCACGCCTCATTCGCGCAGGTACTCACGACTCCATCTACGGCCGCGCGCGCGGTGGTCGGGGTGCCGTGTCCGATGAGTTGGCCCGAGCAAGAAATAGCTCCTGATGAACAGGTGTCGCATGCGACCGGGGCCGGCTGAGTAATGTTGAAGGAGTTACTCGTCGCCGGCGTCAGGCTGCCGCTTGAGGCGGTCAGTTGTTTATTGGTGCCGGTCACATTGATAGAAAGATTATTGAAGGTGGCCAGCCCCGTCGCATCGGTCAACTGCGTGGTTGTCCCGAGCAGGCTTCCGGTTCCGCTGGTCAGCACCACTGTGATCGGAATGTTTGGATCGCTCACGTTGGTGCTGCTGTTGTCTTGAAGCTGAACCGTCACAGCCGGAGTGATGGTCTGGTCGGCTACCGTATCGGTGGGCTGCTGCACAAACACGACATTCGTCGCAGTTGTGGTCGCCGGCACTCCCGCACACGGAGTCAAAGTCAGAGTGAACGGAGAGGTACAAAAGGTATTCGAAACACGGTTCCACACCACTATTTCGAAGTTCTGTCCGTTGGCCACGTCGAATTGGTAGGTGGTCGCACTGTTCGTGGAGAGGCCCATATCCGCGATGAGGTTGGCGCAGACATTGGTTGGATTGAAGCTTCCGAGATATGCCGCGCTGGCCAACCCGGTTGTGCCCGTACAGGTGGTGGTAAGACTCACAGTGAAGCAATCAGGGGACGCGCCTCCGGTGTCGTTCGTGAAGACATACGACAAGTACCTGAACGTTCCAGTTGGGGTGATCCCACACGACGGCCCCTGGCCGCATAAAGTGTTTCCGACCGCATCGAGTGCGATGCGGGTGGAAGTCGCGATGCCGGTGGCGATGAGCTGACCCGAGCACGTGATTGATCCTCCAGAGCACGTTCCGCAAGTGGCTGAGTCAAATGGCGCCGGCGCACCTTCGGCTGGTATTGCAATGCTCGACCTCAAGTAGCTGGATGCCGCGGAAAGTGCCGGCAGAATCAACGCCATCGAAGCCATAGTAAAAAGGACAAGGACCATCGAATTGCGAAATCTCAATCGGGGGGCGAACTTCTTCATGACTTTCTCCTTTAGCTTTATGCTCAATCATCAGTGTGGTTTGTGTACTGTGGCCGTGCAAGGAGAGGTTCCAATGCACAGGCCCGTGGCGCCCAGCCTTTCGTGTCGCCGGGCGGAGCGATAATGAAACTTTAGCGGCTCCGTTGTTGGACAATCGTTAACAAAGGAAAAACCACGAGACTAAGTTTTGTGGGACGCGCATGATTGTAAGACGCGTTCGGTATCCGCTCGATCTCTCGCAGCAGAGCAGTATTCAGCAGAGACTCCGCCGAGGTCCCCTAATGTGGCCCTTGCAAGTCAACCGGCACAGCGTGTGAAGCAGGACACGTTGCCTCTCGCATCTACACAGATCGCATTGCCGGTTGACTCGCATACTATCGGCTTAGAGCTACAATCACTGGACCTTACGGCTTTAGTTTCTGCTCGGGAATATTCCCTCGAGAGCGATGCAGAAGTTCAGCGTCAGATACGGCTGCAAGATCTGGAATGGCTGGTTGCCTCCTGTCAAGCTAGTGGGAGTGGGTGACATCTGTATGGTAGCGGCCGCGGCGATGTAGATGCTGGTGCCTGCACCGAAAACCGCGCCTGCCGCCGGGTCTATCGAAATGCCATCAGCCGCCGTGGCCGGAGTGGTGGAGTTGTGATTATGGCCTGGCATCTGAGTGACGAGTAACGTCGTGGATTCAGTGCCCCCGACCTGGCCCTGATCGTAGCTCGACAGTCCCGGACCCTGGCCAACGTGGTTGGCCCAACGGCCGCGCAAGTCTGGCAGAGCAAACGTCGTCTGGCCGTTACCCCCGTACGTAGTACCGAGTAACGAAAAGAGCGCGGTATTCTGGGCAATGGGCAGAATCTGGCCGTTGCACATGGCCCAACCGCGAGGTGCAAAATTGAAACCATAGATCGCAATCATACCTAAGAATGGTTCAGACATTCTGTTCTCCTTCTTTCTTCGGCTTGGCCGTCGGGCTTGCGCCTGACGGGCGATGGACCTCACAAGCCCTGATCGACAGGCTTCGAACCACTTATGCTCAGTTCTATTACCGCGAGGGGCCTAATACTAAATTCGATAATCAGTGCATATCACAATACTCGGTATTACCGCTCACGGGCGCCGGGATTCTATCCCTCGCCTCAATTCGAGTCAAGCGATTTAGCGATGAAATGACAAGGATCGCAAGACTCAACAGAATCACAAGATTACCCTGTTCGGTCCCCGAGGAACGTTGTAGACTGGCGCCACACAAAACATTCCAATGGAGCTAGGGGGGAAGGATTATGACGGTTTCCAGGCGAAACTTCGTTAAGACGGGGGCAATGATGGGCATCTCAGCGGTCACTATGCTGAAGGGAGTCGGGCGCGTCTTTGGCCAGCAGCAAAACGCTGAGCAGGAGGGGCTCTTCAAAGTACCTGTTGAGAGCCAGGCCGACTATCGCCTGACTGAGGAGACGTTCTCTCAATACATCAACACCAAATTCCGGATTCAGATTTCGCCTCTGAATGCTGTAAACCTGAAATTGATCAAGGTTAGGCGGCGACAGCCTCCTTCTCACGTGAAGACGGCAGAAACGGTCAAGCTTGATTGTTACTCGGTGGTGTTCCGCGGTCCGCGTGGATTGGTCCTAGAGTCGAAAACCTACCAGGTCGAGCACGATCAGATAGGTGCCTTCGAGCTTTTCATAGCTCCGGTAAACGATCACAAGAACGAGCGGCGCTACGAAGCGGTTTTCAATCGCCTGGAGCAATGACAGACCGGCATGAGGGACTCCTGGCGGGGAGCTTTATCGGAGCGGATCAGCTTGGGATTCATCCGCTTCGACTTGACCTGCTGGCTCAATCGGGGCTCCGCCACTCCAACAAGAAATGAGTTCCTATGTCTTGCACGCCGGAGAACCCCAGTCGCTCAAATAGCTTGAGCGAAGGATTGAGGCTTTCAACGTAAATCCGGACCGGTTTTCCCGCCTTTGATGCCTCAGCCATCACCTCTTTGATCAGAAAAGATCCGATACCGCGGTTGCGTTCCTCCGGGAGAAGAGCAATGTCCAGAATCCGAACCTCGTCACTTCTTTTGGCTACGTAGATCCGCCCGACCGGGCGTTCGTCAACCATGATTAGCTGGTGATCAGCTTCAGGAAAATGATTCTGGTAGTGTTGTTGCTGAGCCGCGAATTGAAGCCTGAGAAACGCTTCGCGTTGGGACTCGTCCCAGGGTGTGACCGCCAGCTCATCCAGACGGGTGCCGGCATAGACCTCGAGCAAAAAGGCTTCATCATCCGGGCCCACCGGGCGAAATGTCACCAGCTTCGGGGTCTTCTGCATATGCTCTTGGTGATTTCCTTTTTTCAATGCGCGAGGAGCCTGCGGCCTGACTCTATTCAAGCAAGCGATTGAAAACGGCCTCATAGTAGAACGCCTGCTTGTCCTTGCGAACCGGTACAAGAAAGAGATCGAATGTTCCGATCTTATCGTGCTCGAGGCGGAACATTCCCTGTTGGAGCGGAACGTCTTGCGGGGCTTGAAAGAGGAGCGCGAACTGCTCCTGCCTCGGAGTTGATCGGCCCGGCCTAACTTCGATCAGCTCCATTTCGACAGCAGCGGCGTCGGAGATGATCCGAAACCGGGTATTCAAACTCTCAGTAAAGGCTTTCCAAGTCAACTTCTCAGGCATGGTTATTGATCCACCCTTCGCGTTATCGACTCTGGCTCACTCAGGCGGTCGCCGGTCAACCATCAGACCTCAGCCACCCACTCCATCAGGAATTGAGTTCCAGTGTCGCCGGTTGTTTTGAATCCCAATCGCTCATAGAGATGAAGCGCGGGATTGGTCTTCACGACCGAGATGCGAAACGGTTTGCCGGCCCGGGCAGCTTCGTCGAGAAGCTCCTGGATAAGCATTTTCCCAATGCCGGCGCTGCGATGCCCCGGTAGCAAGGCTATATCGACACCGCGGTTTTCTGACGCGGTCCTTTCCACAAGCACGCGGCCGATCGCGCGATCGCCAAGCATGATGATCTGGTGGTCGGCCCCGGGAAACTCCGCGCTGTATGTCAGCATTTGAGCTTTGAACTGCATCCTCAGAATCGCGTCGCCAAGCGCCGCCAGTTCGCCTCCCACGGTCTCGAGGAACAGCTCGAACAAGAAGTCTTCATCCTCGGGACGAGCAGATCTGAGAGTGACGGACATCGCGGGCGCGCCTCCAGCTTTGTTCTTGGACTGCTTTAGAGGAGTAGCATTCTAACCAACAAAAACACCAAAGCGCCATGGGTTGGGGGGTGGTTGCAGAGGTCGCGGAGCTGCCACCTGTTAGACATGACCAAACACGCCCGGGCCGCGGAGCGGCCACCTCTCGATAGCTTCACCTGACCAACACGCCCCGGGCCGCGGAGCGGCTACCTATCGACAGCTGCACATGACCAAACACGCCCGGGGCCGCGGAGCGGCTACCTATCGATAGGTAGCCGCCACGCGGCACCCACGAGCTCAAGTCTGGTTTGGAGGCTAATCAATGCGTGAAGAGTTTTCAACGGCAAATCACATGACTACCACCTAAAGGCGCACGTTGTATTTGAAGAACACACCTCGTCCTGGCGCATCCACACCCCAGCTTATTCCGCGATAGTTGCGGTCGCCGATGTTCTCGAAGTCGAGCAACACCTCGTGCCGTTCACCGATTCTGATTCCGCCCCGCACGCTGAAGATCACATAGCCAGGAACGGCCGTGTAAAGCGGTGCTGAGCTGACGCCTACTCCGAGCACTCGATCTTGTATCTCCGCCAGAGTCTCGCCGGTGGCGTTCAGCGTATCGTCCGCGTTTCCGGGTATGCCGTCTGGCCCTGCGTTTACAAGCCCTTGTACCCTCGCGCCGTTGTTGAAGAAATTTGCTATCGAACCGCGAGAGCGAGTAGCGCCGGTCCGCCGGTCTTCGAGATCAAGCGTTGAAAGATTCTCTTGCCGATCTGCCAGGTGAACATATGGCTCAATCCAAAACCTCCGGCCGACCGGCGCGTAGCGGAACTTCACGTAGCCGTCGGGCGCAGGGGTCCCGCCTTCAATGTTGGGCGGAAGATCCGTTCTCTTATCACGAGCGTGCAGGTAAGTGAAGATCGTTGACACCGACCAGTCGTTTGTTAACTTCACATTGAGAGTGTGCTCAACGCCGTATATGCGAACGTCATCGAAATTTGCTCGCACCAGCACCGGATTGGTGGAGGCGGCGACAAAGACTGCTCCGTTCGCATTCTGTGCCGTGATGGTTTCGCTGCCAAGCCTCAAGCCGACCGCGCCTGAAGGAAGTATGAGCGCTTGCTTTTGAATGTTGTCGTATATGTCGTTGATGAAGAAAGCGAAGTCTGTATCAACGCGCCTGTTGTGATAACGCGCGCCGGCTTCGTAACTCTGACTCGTCTCCGATTTGGTTTGCTCCACAGGCCGCCCCGTGGAGACGGCGGTGCTCCCGGCGGCTGATCCGATGGTTGCACCAAGCCCGGACACAGCGGATGCCGAGACTTCAAACCCCGAACCGGTCAGACCCAGCGTATCAAGGTCGGTCAGGTGAGGAGCGCGAAACCCGCGGCTGATATTTGCCATCAGGCTAAGTCCCTCAACCGGCATCACAACAACACCCGCGCGGTACGTCCAGTTGTCCACTCGCAGCGAGTCGCTCGGCCAGAGCGATTCTCCGCCGACAAGCGGCGAGTCTTCCGCGCGCGCGCGATAAGACGCCGCGTTCCACCTTAGGTTGCCCGTCAAACGCAGCCTGTTCGGTATCACTTCAAAAATGTCCTGAAGGAAGACGCCGCCTTTTCGGTATTGCGCGTTGTCGGGAACGCGCCCGCGGCGCAGCGTTGCCGCGTTGGTCACCGGGTTCAGGCCATACGAGGGCGAGTGAAGCCGATCATTGAAGAAATCCGCCCCAAACAAGAGATTCTGCCTCGACCCGAAAAGCTTCGAGGCATAGGCCTGCAGGCCGTTGACGTTCGTGCGCTCGTACTCGTGATTGATCGTCGCGCGCGGGTTGCCGTTGCCCCCCTGGTTGACTCGCTCTTCTCGCTGAGAGTTAAACGAGTAAGCGGCGCTAAAGCTATCGAGCCAGCCAACGCGCACCTTGTCGTACTTGATGTAGAAGAAATCGAGCATCAGGTTGCGCAGGTCCGCGATGAGGTTGCCATCGCCGCCGAGCAGTTGATCGTACCGCTTGCCTCCGTCCTGCTGCCCCCGCATATAGCTCGCGGTGAACTGCGAGCCTTCCGCCGGCCGCCAGTTCACTTTGAGCATCCCTCCGTATTGGGTGAACGCGGTGTCGGGTAAGCGGTCTTCAATGACCATGTCCGAACTCAGAGCGAAGAATCTGGTCACCGCGTTGTGCGAATCGCGCTCGTGCCCGGTCCTCAAGGTGTTGACCCGCTGGCCCATAACGTTCGCCTGCAACCCGAAGTTGGGAGTAGCGAATGAAGTAGACAGATTCGAGCCAAAGCTTGCGTCGGCGCTGTTGAAGAACACGCCCATTTTGCCATGTGCGTTATCGCCGCCGTTTGAGAACAAAGGTGTGCGCGAAAGAAACTGGACGCTGCCGCCGATGGCATCGCTGCCGTACTGCGCGCTGTTGGGTCCACGCAGTATTTCGACGCCCTGCAGGCTCGATGGGTCTATCAAATCCAGAAACGTATTGACGCCTCCCCTCTGAGTCGAGGTCGAATATCGAATACCGTCCACAAAGACGTTTACCTTATTCCCGGTCAGCCCACGAACGAAGATGCCAGCCATGGTCGGGCTTGTTCGCTGGAGGTGCACGCCGACTTCTTCGTTGGCGATCTGAGCGACTACCGATGTCGCCCTCTCTTCGATCTCGCGGGCACTGATGACGTTGACCTGCTGAGATATGGATTCGACGCTTTCCACGTTGCCCTGATTGGCGGTCACGGTCACTTCCTCGGTAATTGGCCCCGGGTCCAGCACGACATCAATCTTGTCAGCGCCGGCTCGCGCGGTGACGGCCATCCGCCGCTCTGAGAAACCGCCCGCGGTCACCACGAGCAGGTAGCTCCCGCTCGCCAGGCCCTCGAAGCTGAAGCTCCCCTGCGAGTCCGTCTGACCCGTCTTGATAATCGTCTGTTGAGCGTTCATGAGCGAAACGTCGGCGCCGCTAACGACCGCGCCCGATGCGTCGCGTACCAGTCCCGACACGCTGCCATCGGCGGCGAAGGCAAGGGTCGCAGTTGCAAGCAGCAGCAACCCGGTAAGTTGAAACGAACGTGTTCTCCGGATGAAGCTAGTCTGGATTCCAGTCATCAATCTCCTCAAAACTTTGATGTTCTATTCCTCATTTTGAAACACTGGGCATACGCGTCAACGCGGCGTTCTTGCTAGCGCGCATGGAACCACGCCTCGCCCTCAGTGCCTTATCACTTCGATATTCAACACCGGATGCACTTCATACCAGTTGTGATTGGGTTGGCTGTCGTACCGGCTTACCCCGTAGACTCGCACTCGGCTTCCTACCGACGGCGTTCTAACTCGAATCGGATCGATGATCTCGCACACGATGAACGGGCCCGGTTTTCCAAGATCGTCGACCAGCCTGAACCTCAGGTCTCCGTCGTCGTCGGCAATGACTTCCGAGACGAAGCCTTCCGCGACCACGTGGGGTTTCTGGTTCTGCTCGATGCCGGCGATGCTCACCATCTGAAATTGACTAAGGTCGAGCGCATCGGCAACAAGCGACTCCGCGGGGCCCTCTCCGGGAGCGCGCGTGCCGTACGCGATAAGCAGCGCGCCAATCAGAGCTATCACTGAAATCGTCGCGAGCGCGAAGCCGGGATTCAACCCCAACCCGCGCCAGCGTGCTGCAGCGACTCGCGGTTGGCTTGCCGAAGACTCAGGGGCAATGATCGCCGCCTCGATCGCTGCCCACGGGTCGCTTCTTGGTGTAAATCGCGGCAACTGCTGCGCCAGACGGTGTCCGTTCCGCAGATGCGCAAGCCGGGTCCGGCACGAGCCGCAATCCAGCAAATGATCTTCGATCCGTTTGACCGCGCCCGGCTCGAGTTCGCCGTTCACGTAGAGCGAAAACTTGCGCCGCAAATCAATTCGTGAACATCTCATACTTCAACTCCATTCTTACAACAGCCGCCGCAGCGGTCTGAGCCGCGCTTCCAGATCGCGAAGCGCACGATTTAACCGCGAGGCAACCGTGCCCGTAGAACACTCGAGCACCGAGGCGATCTCTTCGTACGAGAGATCCTCCAGATACTTCAACGCAACAACCGCTCGGAGCTTGGGCGACAGCTCCATAACCGCCCGATGAATGATCTCGCGCCGCTCGCCTTCGGCGTGCTGCAGGTCCGCAGCCGCGCCGCTGTCCATTTCGTCATCGCTCCCCAAGAGCGCTTCAAACGGGACGTGCCGAGCACTCCCCCCGCGCTTTTGATTGAGGCACTCGTTCAACGTAATCCGGTAAATCCACGTCGCAAGGCTCGCTTCAAATCTGAAACCCGGCAGCCCTTGATAGATCTTCACGAAGACGATCTGAAGCACGTCCTCCGCACCCAACTCATCCCCTGTCGTATAGAAGATCAGGTTGTAGACCCGGTCGCGGTAGCGATCATAGAGCGCCTTGAACGCCTCGCGATCGCCCTGCCGCGCGGCAACAATTGTATCCCTCTCTTCGGAGTCTATCTTTGATTGCCGGGCTTTCATCCGATGGCTGCCACCTACCCCATACATAACTGTTAGACACCGGCTGGCATGTTTTCTTCCGTTCGGCGAGCGATTTTAGGAGGGATCCAGCAAAAGCCGATTGAAGCTGCGATGACTACTCGAAGCGATGACGGGTCGGATGGTTGGAGCCTCCTCGGCCGAGGTCGTCACTTCGCCGACCGATCGCCGTTTGACTTTAGATGCCTGTCGAAGAAATCCGCAGCCGCACTATAGGCCCTCAGCCAATTATCATGGCGCAAGAAGTCGTGCACCTCGTCGGGAAAGACCAGCTCTTCAAACTCGACGCCGCGTTCGCGCAGCTTTCGCACAAGCTCGACGGTCTGACCGAACGTGACGTTTCTGTCGTCGTCTCCGTGAATCAGCAGCACCGGAGACTTCCAAGTCTGAACCGAATTGATCGGCGAAGACTCGCGGCCGAGCTTGACCAGATCACCGGTAGCCCACGGCGCGGCCCCAACACGCGTACTCCAATCGTGAACCCCATGAACATCGACCCCGGCTGCAAATAGATCCGAATCCCTCGCAAGCCCCATTGCCGTCAGATAGCCGCCGTACGACCCGCCCCACAACCCGATTCGCTTGCCCTCGACATCGCTTCGCGAGCGCAGATATTTGCCCGCCGCTACAATATCCTGATACTCGGAGGCGCCGCGCGGCCCGCGATGCTTCGCTTCACGAAACGCTCGCCCGTAACCAATCCCGCTTCGAAAATTCACCGACAACACCACGTAGCCCCGGCTCGCGAGATACTGATTGAAGGCATAAGAGTTGTGATAGTAATAGCTGTAGTGCCAGGCCGGCAGCATCTGGCGAATCGGGCCGCCGTGCATGAAAACAACAGCCGGCCCGCGCCCCGACGTACTTTTGGCCTTGAACAACTGGCCATGGATTTCCATCCCGTCGGCGGCTTTGAAGATCACCTCCTCGGGCTCGACCAATCGAGCGAACGGGAAATCGCCGGGCACAGCGTCCGCAACAAGCGGCCTGGTTCCCTTTCCTTCGGCGGAGCTGATGTAAGGCAGGAACGGATGGGTAGGCCCCGCGTGCATGAACGCTATCTTTTTCCCTCCGTTCACGACGACCGGATACATCTCGATCGTGTTCCCTTTTGTGATCTGTTGCGGCTCGCCGCCGGCCACGTTAACCCTCCATAGATGACGATAGTTGATCGCAGCCGCGTTCGAAGCGACGATCATAAACGAGCGATCGGGCGACCACGCCACGTTCTCGACTTCATAGTTGCCCGGCGTCAGTTCGGTGACTTGCCCACCGTTTCCGGGAATCGCGTACAAGTGTGACCATCCGTCTTTCTCGGACGCAAACACGATTCGGTCTCCCGCGGCCCACTGTAACTGGTTGTCGTCCATCGGCAAGCGCGAGAATGAATCCATCTCGCCTTTGCCCGACTTCCAGATTTCCTTTCCGGCTCCGCTGGCCACATCGACTACGCGAATCGACCACGGAAGAAGCCGTTCGTTATCGGCGGTCAAAGTATCGACTACGTTGAACAAGCGGATATAGGCGATTCGCTTCCCGTCGGGCGACCAGCGAGGCATGATGTCGCGATCGACGCCTGGCTCCAGGAACCTGATTCGCGACAAGGCCGGTTCGTAGATCGCGATGAACGAGTGATCGCCGCGCGAGGAAACGAACCCGAGACGCGATCCGTCGGGCGACCATAAGGGGGAAGCGACGCCGCCGCGAATCTCGAACATCTTTTTGGGCGGGCCGACCAGTCGAATTGCACTCGCGTGAACGATAGCATCCCATAGATGCTCTTCGCGCTCGAAGATCACCCGATCGCCGCGCGGCGAGAACATGGGCGAGCTTCCTTCTCCAACCCTGACCGTGCCGCCGCTGCGCACGTTGACCAGCAACACCTCCTGCATCGCGCCGGCCGGATGGCTTGTCGGGTTAGGGATGTCCTTTTCGCGGTTCGGAGATCCGCCTCGCACGTAAGCGATCCAGTTTCCGTCGGGCGAGAAGACCGGTTCGCTGATCTCCTGTCCGTCGTCTTTGTCGTAGCGGGTCAACTGGCGGCCCTTGAACCCGGGCGCCTCAGCAACCCAGATGTTTCGTTTGCCTTGATGATCGAAGACCCAGGCGAGTTTGTCGCCGCTCTTTGAAGCGATCAGGTCTGATGGGAACGGCGAGCTGAGAACTTGCTCGAGCGTGAAACCGTCTCCCGAAACTGCTCTGACCGACAGGATCCAGGCAATCGCTAAGAGAGCGACGGTAAAGCGTGTTCTAGGGATCATTATGTCCTCCGACGGCAAGCGAAAAGATGAGTTGATGTTGAGGCTTATCATGCTTAACAGATTCGCCGCTGAACGCGGCAGCATCGAACTGGTTCTGCGGGGTAGCTTGTCTGATGGCACATCAAACCGGGCCGACTACGTTTCTATCGAAAACCTCTTCAACAGGTTTCGCGCGATCACCAATCGCTGAAGCTCATTTGTGCCGCCGCCGATGATCAACAGAGGCGCGTCGCGATAGTACCGCTCGACGGGGAAGTCCTTTGCGTAGCCGTTGCCTCCGAAGATTCGCATCGCATCGAGTGAATTCTCCTGAGCCGTCTCGGTAGCGAAGAGCTTCGCCATCCCCGCTTCAAGATCGCAGCGCTCGCCTCGGTCTTTCTTTTCAGCCGCGGCGTAGACAAGCAACCGCGAAGCCTCGAGCTTTGTCGCCATATCCGCAAGCTTGAGCTGGATCGCCTGGTGCTCGCAGATCGGTTTGCCAAAGGTCTTGCGTTGCTGCGAGTACTTGATCGCTTCTTCAAACGCCGCGCGCGCGATCCCGAGTCCTCGGGCGGCGACGTTGATCCGCTCGCTCTCGAGGCCGGTCATCACGTGTTTGAAGCCCTCGCCTTCGCGGCCGCCGATCAAATTCGCCGCCGGCACTCGGAAGTCCTCAAACAAAAGCTCGCAAGTCTCCAGACTCTTGTAGCCGAGCTTGTCGATGTCGCGGCTTACCGTAAGCCCGGGCTCTCCCTTCTCAGCGATAAACGCGCTCATACCCGAGTAGGCCGGCTCGGCGTCTTTGTTAGTCTTGGTCAACAGCAGCATAAGCTCGGCCCGACGGCCGTTGGTGATCCACATCTTCGAGCCGTTGATAAAGTAGTGACCGCCGCGCCGTTCAGCCGTCGTTTTTATCGCCTGAAGATCCGTGCCCGCGTGGGGCTCGGACAGGCAAATCGCTCCGCGCTTGTCAGCTCGCGCGAGCATTGGCAGATATTTCCGCTTTTGCTCTTCGTTTCCAAATCGCGACAGCACATCGCACAGCACGCAATGAGTGCCGAGTATCCCGGCAAGCCCCATCCACACTCGCGAGATCTCTTCGAAGATCATCGCGAACACTGTGTAGCTCAAATCCAACCCGCCGTAAGCTTCGGGCACGTTCGCGCCGAACAACCCGAGCCTCTTCATTCCTTCGACTATCTCGGTAGGATACTCGTTAGCGTGTTCGAGTTGGGACGCGACCGGCGCTACTTCTTTGTCCAGGAATTTCTTGACGGTGGCGAGGATCAGTTGTTCTTCTTCGTTGAGATGGTAAGACATCTGCGCCTCCTGAGGAGTCGCAATCTTAGCACGCTGTCGAAGCTTCCCAGAAGCGGGTTAGGATTCGAGGCGTCCTACCTCTGTTTTCTCGAACGGACTGGCATTTCGCTCGTTATTTGTACCGAACCGTCTCTATAAATCTTCGCAATGACTGGTGCCGCGCTAGCGTCAAGGATTTTTAGCATATGAGGTAATGCATTACGAATGATGGTCACTTGTTCTTTTCCTCACAGCTCGCCCCTGACCAAAAGAAATGCGCGACCTCTTGCGTTTCTAATGGCTCGTCTTTCAAGCCAATTGCACTGATCTTTGGTCAGGATTACCCATTGGCGCCGCGCGATAATGGGTAGCCAGTCAATGTCCTCGGCGTCCTCTTTAAAGTGGTCTCGATGCATCTGGACGCGTGCGCCCAGCTCCTTGAGGGCATCCCGAAGAGCGTAGCTCTGCAAGGCGCGATCTAGAAAGAAGGTATAGAGGCTAAGCGATTCTAAGTTCGTACCGGATCGCGTCGTCGATTTCTTCGTTTTCCCGGCCATAATCGCGGGCTATGTCGGGTATCGAGTCACCAGCTTTATAACGTTCAGCTACAACGCGGGTTGGCAATCCCGTGCCGGTTATGACTGGCTTTCCA
>JBASRN010000026.1:0-16458 GCA_049273855.1 Blastocatellia bacterium | reverse complement strand
CATCCCCCCTCCGAGCATAACGTTCAGCAGGTGAACCGCGTAGCGATCCTTCGATGTCAACGGGGGGCAGCCTGTTCCGAGCACCAGATGAGCCTGTTCGAGATCCTTGTCCAGCACGACGCGGCGCGCGGTTGGCGAGGGCGGCGACGAACTCAAGCCTGCGGGTCTGTCTTCAATTCCGCCCAGATAACCTGCGACCATCTCAACAAAGCGCTCGTGTTGCAGGTTGCCGGCGCCGGCGACTACAAGATTGCGAGGCCTGTAGACGTTTGAAAAGTATTCGGCAACTCGATCGTGATCAAAAGTCGCAAGCGTGTCCACGGTGCCTAGGATCGAGCGCCCAAGCGGGTGATCGGGCCAGAAATTTGAAACAAACACTTCCTGGGCCAGATCGTCAGGTGTATCTTCGACCATCTTGATCTCTTCGGTCACCACGTTGCGCTCGCGGTCCAGCTCTTCGTCGGCGAACAACGGACTGGTTACCAGATCGGCGATCAGATCGAACGCCCGCGCCAGGTGCTCGTCAAGGACTCTGACATAGTAGGCCGCGACCTCGCGGCTGGTGAACGCATCCACGTGCCCGCCGATGGCGTCGCTTTCGACGGCGATCTCTCGCGACGTCCGATTGCGCGTGCCTTTGAAAAGCGCGTGCTCGATAAAATGTGAGATGCCGTTGAGCGCTGCTTGTTCGTGCCGTGACCCCGAGCGCACCCAAATGCCGACCGAAGCCGAGCGCACGTGATTCATCTGTTCCGAGATTATGGTGAGACCGTTTTCGAGGACCGTCTGCTGGATGGGACTGATTTGATGCATCATATATCTGCTTTCAATCTGAATGCGGATGCTATCACACGCTTCCGCAAAGGCGCAAAACCGATTGAGATTTTGGATTTCGAATCTGGAGTTGGAGTGAGGTTGCGGTGCACGTTGCAGTGCTAAAGCCTGAGAAGAGTCTCGCCACTAAGCCACCAAGGACACGAAGGCCACAAAGCTTTCTTTGTGCGGCTTTGAGTCTTACTGTCTTCGTGGCAGGAGAGGCAGCATTAGGCGTCAGCAACACATTATTACCCATCACTACCACAAATCCTTTTGACCCTGCTGTAATGGTCAACTAGAATTGAACTCGCTTTAACGGGGCGTAGCACAGCCAGGTAGTGCGCTCGGTTTGGGACCGAGAGGTCGTTGGTTCGAATCCAATCGCCCCGACCATTGATTAGCCGCAAAGCGAAGAGTGGCGAGTGACAAGCTGCCGTTGTTCACTTGTCACTCTTCACTAGTCACCGTGGTTTCTTGGGCGCCCGTAGCTCAGAGGATAGAGCATCTGCCTTCTAAGCAGAGGGTCGCAGGTTCGAGTCCTGCCGGGCGTACCTTTATTTCTAATACGTTACAGCGAGTTGTTGGCCGGCTCAAAAACCCACTGTAGATAATTCTGTAGCTGATCATGCCTCGCTGGTTTTTCCAAATGTATTTCAAGTCAGACATCTTCCTGATGTTCCTCACGAGTTACACACCTGCAAAACTTTTGGCGCGTCTCAACGAGGATTAGTGCGAGCTGTTCTTCTCGAAAACTAGAATAGAGAAAGCCTACGGCTAACAATGCCCGTTAGGACCTTGTCACCCCGGTAGATGAGGCAGCCTATAACTCTCGAATGTTAGAAACTTTGTGAGTAAAACTGCCGGTAGCGCAGGTGTCTATGGCCAGTCAGGAGCGGAAAAACAGAGGACCTGAAGTCGAAGCCAGTTGGGCGCATTTCTTAGTATGTCTACTCAGACGTTCTGATCGAACAGCTAGAATTCGACTCACGCAATCTTCCGAGTGGCTTTCAATCTGGTGCTCCCAAATCCTTACCACCTTATAGCCCAGTCGTCGTAGCCTGCGGAAGTTGCGCTTATCCCGATCGCGTGTCATCGCGATTTTCTTACGCCATTTCGGAGACAGTTTGTGCTGCCACAAAGGAAAGCGCCAACCATGCCAAAAATCACCATCGATGAATATCGCAAGCATCGCCTTCCTAAATACAATGTCTGGTCGACCGGGTAGCTGGCTGACATGTTTTGCAAAGTAGACATGTTGCCGCCGTAACTCGGCAAACAATATCCGTTCTGGACCAGTGTTGCTGCCCTTAATTCGTGACATGACAATGCTGCGAGTGGCCGGTGACATAATATCCCCGCGATACCCTCCAGCAACTTTGGCGCTGCGAGCTGCCCAGGAGCGGTGACCGGCCTTTCGTCGAGTCGCTTTCCTCGGCACATTCTTTTCCATAGCGAGCTCTTTACCTTACATGAGTGAGTGATCCGCCGCGAAGTTCGAATCGAGCCAAGCTCTGGTTTCGACCGCATTATTGATGCCTGCGTTAGAAAGGATCGCGACTATGTCACTGGCTGAAATTACAACCACCGGATGTCCGTCTTCTTTCAGCTCACGATAAGCTTGTGAATGGAGGTAGGAAGTCGTGACGATGATGCCGAATTGTCGGTGTCGCAAACGTGAGATCAATCGCGAGGTCTCCCTAACACCGACCGCATTGTCGAGGTCATAGCACTTGGCCTCCAAGGCGAAATCAACTGAAATCGAGGATGGCCCAACGCCAACGCGGTAAAGGCCCACAGCGTCCCGGCCCCCGTCGCGACTTGGGCGGGTAAGATCGAGCGCGACGATATTCTTGTCCATCAACTGCGCGATCTTCGCGGCACAAGCTTCAAAGGCGATTGGTGACGCTTTGAAACGTTCATAAATGATTCGAACGATCTTCAGCGACTTGTCATCTGACGGAATCTGTTCTTTCCTGCCACGGTATTCCGTTGCCCTTTCAGCTTTTAATGGACGATAAGAGCCGGCCTGAACCCAGCTTTTCCATGCCTTTGGGCAGTGGTTGGATAGAGGGGTGCCGCTCTTGATTTCGTTAAGCCATGCGCGCGGAATCTTTGCAACATCCAGTACGGTAAGCGATGCGCGGTAATTCTGGAACCTTTTGCCTTCTGCTACCTTCCACACCGCTAGCAGGTCCTCCCTAGGGCTCAGTTCCGCTGCACCAGGGACTGCTAACCCAAGAAACACCACATCCCTGAATGAACCTGCAGCACCAAAAACTAAAACGGGTGGGACCTCCAGACGGAGCTGTGGGTGGGCATGTAGCGCGTTGAATATGTTACGCAGGAGATGATTCCCATTGCGAGGAGTATCGTGTAATGCTCGTCCGGGTCGTTTGTTGTCTCCGAAATATGTGAGGATTCCCGTCTCTCGGTCCAACCGATCAGGCCAGTCGACGTCATTGAACGACGAGGTAAGAACAATTAGTCGGGGCACCTCAAGACTACTCAGGCCACTATTGCTTCTGGTGGCGCCCTTGCCGGGACTCATCCTTTGGGTGGGTACGGTTGTCTTCTTCCTCGCCTTCCTAAGGGTGCTGCTCACAGATCAACGCCTGCTCGGGCCAATGATGGGCCTGGGCCTCATTGTCGCAATCCTATGGCTGGTCTATATCAACCTGCCGAGTCCCGTAAAGAAGGGAGCGCGTTGGGTAGTGAAGAAGTCCATCGATAGACGGAAGAAGGGACGCTAAGAGGAATAGGGCTATTTATCCGGTTAGTCGGGTTTAGCCATTTTCATGATTTCGTTGATTCTAAAAGGGTTTTTAGTCGCTCGACGCGGGCAGCAATACCCTAAGCATTGCCCGCACCATTAACCGAGCCTAGCAACGAGAAGTTTATGAGCGAGCAGGAACTAGGAGAGCCATTAACCATCACCCAGGTAGCCGAGCTGATCGGCTGTTCGCCCTGGACCGTAAGGCAGCGGCATTTGCCAAAGGGCCTTCCGCACTTTCGGGCCGGGGCGAACGGCAAGCTGACCTTTTATAGAGACCAGGTTGTCCGTTGGATCCAATCACAACAGAAAGGAGGAAAACTAAGGTGACGCTCTGGAAGCGCGGCAACGTCTGGTGGTCGATCTATTACGTTGACGGCATTCGGCGTCAGGAGTCCACCGAGACTTCCAACAAGCGCCTGGCCGGGCAAATAGAAAAGAAGTTCAAGGATGAGGCCGCAGCTCGACGGTTCGGACTACTTGAGACCCTTGCCGACGAGACGATGACCTTTGGCGATCTCGCAGCTCGATTTCTCGCCGGAGCCGAGGTAAGGCCTCACCACATCGACCGGCTGAATAACCTGATGCCGTATTTTGCCGACACTCCTCTCCTGCGGCTTAACAAGGGGATGGCAGCGGATTACCGCATCAAGCGGCATCAGCAAAAGACAGTATCCGACGCCACGATCAACCGCGACCTCTCGGTCCTCCGCCATATCCTTTACTGGGCAGTTGACCAAGCCATCCTGCCAGCCAACCCCTTCACCAGGCTTCGGCTCGCCCGGGAGCGGCGCGTTCGACGGCCGGTGATGAGCGTCGAAGAAGAACTGAGGCTCCTTGCAGTAGCCCCAGCCCACCTCAAACGCATCATCATCGCCGCACTCGATACCGGCATGCGGCGAGGTGAAATTCTCCAACAGCGCTGGGAGCACGTGGATATGCAGCGCAAGGTCGTTTCAGTCAGCCGCTCCAAAACCCCGGAAGGAGAAGCGCGCGAGATTCCCTTAACCCGGAGGCTCCACGAGCTTCTTGCAAACAACGAGCAAACCGCCGGGATGGTCTTTACCTACAAGGACCAACCGATCAGTTACACCATAAAAACGTCCTGGCGCGGTGCGCTCTCCAACGCCAAGCTCCGCAACTACCGATTCCACGATCTTCGTCACACGCACAATACCCGGCTCATGGAAGCCGGAGTTATGCAGGAAGTGCGCATGGCTCTGATGGGGCATCAGAACCGGGACAAGGTTCACGCCACGTACACCCACGTGGAATTGCCGGTGAAGCGATTAGCTATCGCCAAGCTGGAAGAATGGGTCGAAAACCAAATTCAAACCATAGGAGGACGCAATGCCAATAAAAAAGAAAGACTCGACAACTCAAACGACGCCCCCGGCAGCCTCGACTCAAACGGGGTCGAGGAAGCCGTGGAAAAAGAAAACACCAGTACAGATCCTGCTCGATCAAGCAGACAAGCTTCGAGACGAGATCGAGAGGGATGAACTGGAGCTGAACGACAAAAAAGACCAGCTGAAGAAATTCGAAGAGGCCCGCAAGCTCTTCGAGGGAAAGTAACAACGGATCTCAAGGCTTAAAAGAATCGGGGCGATAGATGCCATCAGCTTTTGCAAAGTCTTTCAAGCAAGCAACGCAGAATCTCGAGTTCTGTGCTGCGCCGGAGTTTGCCCTCAAGGCAAGCTCCGCTTTTTTAGGGCCGCGACTCAAATTCAGTAATGGACTACATACGCTCAATAGCTATTAATAACAGTCGGGGCTTTGGTCACGGGTTTCGCTCGCCGAGTGCCAAGGATGAGTGGTTGACCCCGCTTGCGATACTCCGGTCACTCGGACCCTTCGATCTTGACCCGTGCGCGCCCCTCAACCGCCCCTGGCCGACTGCAGCCCACCACCTCACCATCGAGGATGATGGCCTAGCACATAATTGGTTTGGCCGAGTGTGGCTCAATCCTCCGTATTCCAAAACTAACCAGTGGCTTGGGCGCCTCGCCGACCACGGCAATGGCATCGCCCTAATCTTTGCTCGAACAGAAACTCGTTGGTTTTTCAGGCACGTTTGGCAGCGTGCCAGCGCCGTGTTTTTCTTCAAAGGACGGATCGCGTTCCATCACACCAGCGGCAAAGTCGGCGCAAGCGCCGGTGCCCCTTCTTGTCTAGTAGCTTACGGCCGTCTCAACGTGCAGCGAATCCGGCGGTCGGGCCTTATAGGCAAGCTCATCGTTCTCAGGTCAAACAACAGTGACCGTATCAATCTGTCTCATCGGGTGAAGCTGCCTGCGGCTTCATCGGGTATCAACACTTAACCCATAAGGAGCAAGGTCATGAAGAAACTATCAGTAGTGGTGGCCGGCACGGGCCAGATCAGAGACGTCGAAATCGAACCCGGAACAACCGCCAGAGACATCCTCAATCAGCTCGGCCTGCCTGACTACCTGCTGAGCAAGGGACCGAACGATCCTTTCTTCGCGGCGGCCGAGTCTGTCTACGACAAGGTGGCCGATGGCGAGAAGATCTTCGCATCCACCAAAGCCGAAGTCGGCAAAGCTTCAGGAGGCAAATAGAACAATGAAGGTCAGAATACTTTCCACCAAAGAAGCGCCGTCTTTGTTCAGACGCGTCATGGGGCAGGTCCTAAGGGGGCCTGCCCCCAAAATCAGCATCGCCCGAAGCCAGGTTCCCTACTGGCAGGAGCGCGGCTGGCGGCGAGAAGGCAGAAACTACCGCGGCACCTACAAGACCGCCTATGGCTCATTTCTTGGCCTGATCGAAGAGGTGCGGCCTGGAAACTACAGGCTCTATATCTATGACCCGCCACAACCGCTAAGGTCGCACAGCCACTGGACGTGTTTTCAAGACCTGGGCAGCGGCAGCTTTCGCATTCACATGGCTAGAATGCCGCGTGATGTCGGCTCCGGCATCCTCGGCATTGAACGGCTCTTGACCGAAGCCTTTGAAGGAAGATAGCGGCAAAGGCCACAACACCTCTGAGAAGGAGAATGACAATGGAGAACAGCAATCAACAGATTACAGGCAAAACTCGTTTAGACCAGGAAAAGGAATCGCTCTTGGCAGAACGTCAAAAGCTCGTCACTTCCTTTGTCCACGCGGTAACCGAAAAACGACCCAGCAAAATGACTCGCATGTTCCAACGCCTGCGACATACCAATGAGTTCTTGAATCGGTTGGAACGAATCGGCGATGCAATGCCAGTGGAATTAGAGAACACGGGGCGTCGCTATGCCGTCAGCTCCCTGTTCCTGCACGAATGTTTCAAAGAACTCACCGCCGACCGCGACGAGCAGTTTTTCTTCATCACCGGCGCGATTCGTGGCCGGCACCTACGTGCTTGACCAGATCCTCGAGTTCAAGCACGCCAAGCGAAACGTGGTTGGCGTCGTTGGAAACCAGGCCGATACCCACCGGCTGCTTATTAAGCTCGAACGATTCGGCCATCGGCTGCTGGCTCATTTCCACAGTCATCCCGGCAACGGACCGGACGCAACCCGGCCCTCGGGAACCGATACCGGCTTTCAGAAGCGGCTGGAAGATGCCGGCTACCCCGCGGTAGCTGCCATTTTCAGCCGCGACGGGTACATCCGATTCTTTCGGCTCGATGACGATCTCGAAATAGAAATCTATGGATCAGGAGTAGAACAACATGGCAAGAACAACTTCCGACTCACAGCTCTCTCGTAGCTACGTGGGCCAGGCGATCCCTGGAGCCACGGACCGGCAACAACGACTGGTCGGATTTGATCAGGCAGCCTACTCAGAAAGCAGCGTGGTTTGCATCGGTGCAGGGGGGCTGATCAGCCAGATTGCTCCGACCCTGGTTCGAAAGGGCATCGGCGCACTGACGATTCTTGATAATGATGTAGTAGAAGCCAGCAACCTGAACCGCCAGCGCTTCTATTCTAAGGACCTAGGGCGTAACAAGGCATATGCTTTGGCCGAGAACCTTGTGACTGAATGTGTGCACGCGACCGTCCTCACAGCCTATCCTCTCTTGCTTGAAGAGGCCATCGATAACGGAATCGATCTAAGCTGTGATGTGGCAATCTGCGGCGTGGACAACAACCCGGCGCGGGTTGAGGCGAGCAGGTATTTTCGTGGTCTCAAAATCCCGGTCATCTTTACCGCAGTGAGTGCTGATGCTGACCACGGCTATGTGCTCATCCAGGAAGCCAGCGGCCCGTGCTTTGGGTGTCTGTTTCCCGATGCTGTTGATAGCCGAACTTATGCGTGTCCTGCGACTCCGGCCATTGCCGACATCTTGCAAGCGGTTGGATCTCTCGCTGTCTACGCGATCGATACCTGCCTTATGGGCAGGCCGAGGAAGTGGAACTACCGGAAGATATACTTATCGGACGGGGAATGGGATGCCGCTGCTGTAATTGAGATGCGAGGGGATTGTTCCTTGATGACTCGTTCATGATTTGGGCGGTTAAAGCGCGACATTATGTTGTCGTCTCGATATCTTCCTCGCACGCCACTCCGAATCGCCCCACTGCCCAGTGTCTCTTTCCCACGTATGGAAGGTGCCGTATATGATTGCATTGGGAACGTCGCGGGCCCTAGCAATCATATCCTCGATCTCTTCGTCGAAGGTTGCTCTTTTCGTACTTCTGGCGGCGACAGGTTCAGGATTCTCGACCTCGACTACAAACAGGCCCAATTCGCCGAGGACGAGATCAGCATTGCGTCGGTATTCTGCTGGATCGGATGCCCAGGTTACTACGTGTACGAAGGCCCCCTTCGCATCTCCCAGAATATCACCACCGTTGGGCCTCACTTCGACCAATCCTACGCAGAGTTCTCGACTCTTGGACAGCGCGGATTCGTCATTAGTACTCATGATGGTGGGGGTGGTGGAGAGGTTACAAAAGCAGGAATCGCAATAAGCGGTACTGGTGTCGGAGCCTTGGTTGGAGTTCCGGTTGTCATCGGGGGAGTCGCCATGGTGGCTGGTGCCGTGACCAATGGGGCGCAGCTTGTTACCAACTCCAATCAATCAAAAGCGCGGCACAGGCCCGTCTGCAGAAAAGTCACCTGGAGCAACTTCTTCAGGGCAAGCAGCTGATCAACACGGTAACAAACTATCACCGGGCGGCAGGCCCATGATTAATAAGACAAGGAGCACGACTCGTGAGGCCGCAAGAAACAAAGCCCTCGATCAACGTTCGCGACGCCGTTGAGCACCGGAATCCGAAACGAGGAAAGCGGCACTTCCATCCTGCTGACTCCGCAGGAAGAAAGAAGCCGTCCAGTACAGTGGTGCTATAGCAATTCTTCTGATTGATTACCCACCGGCGCTTCGCGTCCTTCGCTCTGGTCAAGCCATGTCCTCTTGAAATGCGACAGGTGTCATCGAAGGCTAACCGACTGGCAGTTTTGACTTGAGCCAACTCTGACCCCCGTCATTCGTATACAGAACGGAGTCCGTGAACCAACCGTGGCCAACTTCAGCCCATCCGTTCTGTTTATCGGCAAAGTAGATCCGTCTTACTCCGGGTGGCAGACTCGACACTGTCACCCAACTCTTGCCCCCATCTATTGTATGGATGACCTCTTCATTATTACCGTGGATAATCCACGCCTCTTCTTCGCTTACGAATTCCCCGCTTATTGGCTCTAGCCAGTCCTTCTTCATGAATACAGACCAGGTACGACCACCGTCTTGGGTCTTAAGAACCACCCCTTTGCGAAATTGGCCCTCCTTTTCGTAGTTCTCTGGTTTAGGCGTTATGATTGCCGCCATGAAACCAACCTTAGCACCAATGAACTTGACAGTCCGAAAATCAGCATGATGTAGATTCTGTCTATCCAGCGGGCTTACTAATGCCGGTCCTCGGTCGGTCCAAGTAATCCCACCATCAGTTGTTTGATAGGCTTGGCTATCCTCGCCCACTACCCAGCCTTGATGCCTGTCACCGAAGCTGATGTAGTTCACCCATCTCCTTATTTCAATTCGGTGCGACCCCCAACGCAAACCGCCGTCGGTTGTCCGTAGGACTTCACCATTGAAAGCTAAGGCCCAACCCCAATCCGGGTCAATGAACTTGATTTCAACTAGGGTCGATTTGGTTCCTGTATATTGCTTGGCCCAACTCTTACCCCCATCAGTGCTCTTGAGAATCAATCCATCCGCACCAGAAATCCAACCAGTCTGCGAATTTACGAAGCAGATGTCGTAAAAATAATTCCCACTGTCAGCAAATTGCTTGTTCCAAGACCGCCCTCCATCTGAAGATTTTAGAACGATAGACTCAATTCTAGTACCGTCTGATCGTCTCTTTTGACCTATCGCCCACAGATTGTTCTTATCTACAATACTCAGATCGATATCAAATTCAGCATCCTTGCTTACCTCCTCTGAGCGGTTCTGGAGAGAATTCCTATCCGAGTTAGGTTCATACTTCAGATCAGAAATTCTATTAACACCGCTTTCCGGCTGCAAGTAGGAGATATAGCCAGAAAGAGGGCCGAATAGTAGCAGCATTGCGATTGCAGTGAGCCTAAGCATATCTCTCAATGAACTACGAAATTTAAGTCATTGTGTGATTTATTCTTATCGACACAAGATTTGATTATGAAAGTGTTGAGTTTTCGTGAGCCGATCACCCTAACCGTATCAAAGTCTAAATCGCTGACGCCCCCTGTGTGGATAGCTTCATGGATGAGCGCGACCGCCCGTGAACGTCGGAATCCAAGCTGGCCCGGCCTATTAATGCCACCACCAAAGAATGGACCATATATCCAAACAGCCTGACCAAAAATAGTGGCTCCAGCAAGCGGGTTCCTTCTCCTGAATCCCGCTATATCAAGAGCCTCGCTATCAGCCCCGTTTATCACATGATAAGGGCCCATCATTGATTCATCCGAGGTATCAGGTTTAATCCCGTTCCGCCACAATCTGAGGATCGTGTACAGGTGTGGCACGTTAACAGTCTTTCCATTAATTGGTGTTGGTGTTGCAATCAAGTTGCCTATGCAGTCATTGTCAATGTTAACGCTTTGGGCGGTGCCATCCAAAAGACTCAATGCGTCATCTATTGCCTCCTTTATGCGCCCCACATCACCAGTTCCAAAGCCGGCATAGAGCCGAGGCGCAGCGGGTTCTTCGGGTTCATTAGTCACAGGACGAGGAGCGTCAAAAGGAATAATACCCATGCAATATATCCCACCTAAGAAGCCATCGCATAGGCCAACAGGTACATGGATAGCAGCGAAGAGACCGATGGGATCCACTAAGTTTATTGGGTCATTACTCACATAAGAATAACGATTCCAACTTTGAGGTATCTTTGCTCCTCCGCTTGCTTTATACGGATCAGCTTGCATAAACCGCCCGACACTCTTCGCATGCTGCCGATTCACGCCATAATCACTTGCGGCCTCACTGTCCCTCTCGTACGTGGTGAATCGGTGCTTCTCCTGTGTACCGCTTCCTCCGAAATCTTCTCCAAACGGCAAGTGCGCCTGCCGCCCTGACACATTCCCGCTGTTATCCAGCGTCATCCTCGCGCTCAAGCGGTCACTTAGATAATACTGCGTCGTCCAAGGTGCCGTGCTGCTCGCACGCTGGCGGCTGTGAATCATTCGCCTGCCAGAGTAGATGTAATCCAATCGCGCAGACTTGACTTGATATGTCGGATTCGTCGAGTAAGCGGTTGTCGCGTCGTGCTCGCTGATCACCTGCGCGCCTTCCCAGATGTAATGCGTCCACGCTGAGCCAACTATCTTAGTCACCCGACGATTCTGATGATCGTACTTGTACTGCGCGGTCGCTCCTCCGTCCACGCTCACGACTCTATTCTCCGCGTCATAGGTATACGCGTGCGCACCGTCGTTGGTCACATTGCCCGCCGCGTCGTAGGTGTAGTTCACCGTCGAGCCGCTAGTCACGCTCGCGATTCGGTTCGTCGAAACTCCTCCTGACTGCGCTAGACTGATCGTCTGGATTGCATCGCTCTCTTTGTCCAACTGCACCTGAGTCCGGTTGCCCCAGCGATCATAGACAAAATAGCGCGAGGCGCTCGCTCCGTTGCTCGTCTGCTCCGATTCAGCTAGTCGCCCGAGCAGGTCGTATTTGTAACTCGCGCTCTCAACAGTGCTGTTAATTGTTCCGCTTACGCTCATCAATTGACCCGCGTTGCCGGCCGTTGAGCCTGATCCCATCTGCCCTGCCGATGCTTGATAACTATGGGTCAGGTTCATCAGCGAAGTCGCGCCCTTCGCCGCCGTCTGTGTCGTCAACTGCAGACTATTTGTGTCGTATGCGTAGCCTTCAACGACTCCATTGCCAAGCGTCAACCCGGTCACTTGTCCCACAATGTTGTAGCCCACACCGGTCAGGTATCCGGACGTGTCTCCCGGATTATAAGTCAGCGATTGCGGTCGCCCGATGTTGTCGTGATTCACCGCAACCTGCTGTCCCGATGGATAGGTGATCATGGAAAGCTGGCTCCCGAGGTTGTATTCGTAGCTAGTCGTGTAGGTCTTCCAGTTGGTCCAGGTATGATCGGGTATGGTTCGCGTAACCGACATCGGTCGAGTGAAACTGTCGAAAGCGTAGGTTTCCGTGTATGGATACCCGATTCCGCCAGGGCTCGATATGCTGACGCCCGAGAGGGCACCCCAGGCGTTATACGCAAACCCCACGTCGCCGGTCGCGGCGACGCCAGAAGGTAATGTTGGACGCACCGCTCCTGAGTCGTCTCCGCCTAAGCCCGTGTACCAAATCTGAGTCACCTGGTGCAGCGCGTCGTAAGCATAGTGGCTCTCAATTCCACGCGCGTCCGTCTTCTTCTTCAACGCGCCGTACTCTGTGTATGCATAGGCGCAACTCCACATCGTTCCGGTCCCGTCGTTGATCGTCGGAGTCTGCTCAGGGATCTTCTCGTAAAGCAACCGTCCGATCGCATCGTATTTGTACGAACGCATCTGATTGCCTTGATTGACTAGGGTCAGCTTGTCCAGCAGCGAATAGGTATAATTCGTCTCTTGACCCAACACGCCCGTCGAGTCTTGCTCGGTGACTTTGATCAAGCGCCCCAGCCCGTCGCTCTCGCGTTTGATCTTACGGCTCACTTGATCGGTCACGGTCACCGTGCTCCCGCTGTAATCGCTGCGCGTCGTGTTGCCGTCAGGCAGCGTCGTTATCACAGCTCGGTTCGCAACATCGTATTGAATCGTCGTAGCCGCTCCCGGCGACCCTCCCGACTGAAACGGATTCGTTCGGCTGATGACCCTCCCCATCGCGTCGTAGCTCGTGTTCATCTGAGCATTGTTCGGCGCCACCGTGGAGACCACTCGGCCCCAGCCGTCGTAGTTCGTCGTGGTGGTGATAGTCTTCTGCGTTCCGAGGTCGTCATACTCGACATGCGAAGTCGAAGAGAGATTGGCGTAGTTGAAGTTTGCTCCAGAGCTCGCGCCAGTTGGGAGAGAGACGAGCGACGGCTGGAAAGCCCCGTTGTAGCCGATGTTCGTGGTCAATCCCGCAGCATTCGTATGAGACTTTGCGAGACTTGTATTGAAGTCGTAATCGGTCGATGTTGTCGTGTGCACTCCGTTGGGATCGCCGCTCGTCTCCGAGTCCGGCTGTGACCAGTAGGTCTCGTCGGTGATGGTCAGGTCTTTCTCCTGACAACACGACACTTGAGCCTTGATGCCGGTCCTTACTGGTTCTTATCGTCGAAGGAACCGTCCCAGGCGAAAGGGCTGCCGCCGATTCTTGTGTTCGCAGTCGAAGTCGCAAAGTGGTCCGACGGAACGGCCCCACCCAAGCATCAAGAGTAGATTGACCACTACGCGATCGCGACATCCCACTGAGCTCCGGCTTGGCAACCCGAGTGGTCTGCCCAGCGAATTGTCGGCCAAGTAACTGAGTTCGAGGTTTTTTGCATCACGTGTTCGTCGGAAAAAGGCAAAGAATAGTCGTTTGAGCACTGTGAATACCTTGTAGATAACCGCATTCCAAATTCGATCTATGCCCCGACGTGGGGCTACCACCAGGTGACACATAGCTGTAGATAATTTTGTAGCTGGTCAAAGCCTCAAAGACCAATAGCTTTCAACAGGCTTCCATAAGGCCAATGGTAACTCGTTGAATCTGAAAGCTCGATATTGCTTGGGAATTCGCAGTTTTTGGCGATTCGCTGGAATCGGACTTCTAAGCAGAGGGTCGCAGGTTCGAGTCCTGCCGGGCGTACCTTTATTTTCAATCCAACATGCTGCCTAGAGACAACAGACCAAGAAAGCCGAACGGCCTGTTCCCTCGTGCAACCCACATGGATCCTCTAATACATTCGCCAACTTCCAGTCACCGTTCTCCTGGAACCGTTCTCTGAGACTGAGCGTAGGAAACACAACGCTGGTCGCTGAGTTTCAAACCGCGCTCCGCTCAAAAAAACTAATCAGCAATCTGCGCTGTTCTTGAGTCTGAGTGGGGCCGTTACACCGCCGTGTCCGGTTTCTTGCTGCGACGCCACTTTTGACCCGAGCCGTAGTCGTTGAAAGGATCGTTGCGTTGCCGTACCGCCTTCGCGGAAGCCCTCTGGCGCCCACGTCGACTTGCTCTCCGTTCATAGAGCTACGTAAGTCCCATACGCTGCAGCAGGCCTACGAATCGCGGGTCGGAACGAAGGCTGTCAAGTCTGGGATCAACTTTGAGGAAGACCATCCATACTGACCTGTCGTCGTAAGCTTTTTCCAGCCACTGGAATGCTTGATCCTTCTCGTCAAGCCCGACATGGACGATCGCTATCATAAAGGGCGAGATGTAACGTCGCTTTGATTGCCGCTTCGACTCTGCGAGCACTTGCTGCGCCTTGTCTCTCCTTCCCGAGACCGCGTAGGCATGCCCGAGATTGGCTATGACTCTCAAGTCATTACCTGACAGGTCTACTGCCCTTTGAAATTCTGCGATTGCTTCTTTGTACATCCCCTTTTGCTCATAAGCCCGTCCCAGGAAAACTTGCACCGGGAGGATGTTTGGATCCATCTTGAGCGTCCTCAGGAGTTGTTCTATCGCCTGGTCGTTCTGGCGTGCATAGTGGAGCAACTCTCCTAAAACCCAGTTGACGAGGGGGGAGGCTGGGTCACGGTCATGGGCTCGTTTTATTTCAGTGAAGGCTTCATCCTGCCGTCCCATCGTCGATAAAAACTTTGCATAAACTGCCCGGGCTGCTGTAAGGTTCGGGTCCAACTCAATAGCTCGTTTGTACTCCACATCAGCGGCAATCCAATCATACTCAAATGACAACTTGAAGCATGCAAGCGAACTGTGAGGCTCTGCGAGCGTTGGATCCAATTCGAGAGCCTTAATCGCCGCTGCCTCGGCTGGCGGATATGCTTCCTTTGGAGGGATCCCGCTGTAGATGGTTTGCAAGTTGTAGCAGTCTGCTAGCCCCGAGTAAGCCAGCGCGTAATTCGGGTCTTTCACTATCGCTTGCTGAAAGTGTTCTAGAGCTTTTTCCAGGCCGGCGTGTGTCCTTTTGTTCCAGTGGTAGCGGCCCTTGAGGTAAAACCGATACGCGTCGGTGTTTTGGGTGTAACGCTTCGTCAGCAGCTTCTTCTCTTCGCCGGTCAACTTTAGCGCCAGCGACCCAGCCACCTTCTCAGAAATTGAGTCCTGCACAGCGAAGATGTCTGTGAACTTCTCATCAAGCTTTTCTGCCCAAAGCAGCGACCCGTCTTCCACCCTTACAAGCCGCGCCGTCACCCGGATTCTCTCGCCATTTCTCTGTATGCTCGATTCAAGCACTGCATCTACCTGCTGTTCTCTACCTGCCGCCAGCGGGTCTTGATCGAGCGCGCTGTACTTACGAACCGCGCTCGTTGGCCTGATGATAATCTTCTCTAAGCAAGTCAGCTTGGTTATCAACGTGTCAGCAATTCCAAGCTCAAGCATCTCATCGCGACAGTCGGTCACCAATGGTTTGAAAGGGAGCACGGCGATTGATCTGATCGCGCCGTTATCTCCTGGTGACTTTGACTTGCTCGTTGCCGATAAGACTACAGGTGCAATAAGCCGGTATCCACTCCTCGGGATGGTCTGAATCACTCGCGGCTCTTTGGCAGCATCTCCAAACACTCGCCTCAACTCCGAGATCGAGCGCGTCAGCACATCGTCACTTACAAACGTGTCGGCCCATATCGAATGCATTAGCCGCTCTTTGGCCACCACCTCGCCGGCGTGGTCGGCCAGGCACACAAGCACCTGCATGATCTTCGGCTCGACGTGAGCGGTCTTGCCAGCTCCGTTGATGGTGTTGAGCTGAGGCTCTACGGACCAATCTCCGACTCGGAAGGCACCTTGCATTGGCTTGCTCCTTGGCCGGGTAGGGCGCGAAAACACGCAAATGATACCACCCTAAGCACCGAGGGGCAATTTGCCTCAAGGCATTGGCTCCATCGCGATGAATTTGGTGTTCGGAGTACCGCCTTCCTTCATTCTTGCTGTCTTCTAAGAAAGGCCCTGAAGCCGGTGCTCCGAACGGTTCATCGCGACTCACCTACTAGGAACAGCCAACGAAAGCTGCCTGGACTGATTTAGGGCTTTGAGGTCGTTAACGGCAGAGGTCCTGCGGAAACTTGGCCCTTTCGTATCTGGGCTAGCATGGCCTTCCTGGCAATTACCCACTCTAGCTCGACGAACCCTCGGCCACAAGGTTTTTCGAGTATCCTGATCTCTTCTTGAGTGGCTATTTCCTCATCCGCCTCGCCTTGGGCGTGAACCATCTCATGCCATAAGACCGCAGCCCACTTACAAACTATAGGATTCTCTACGCTCTTCAGCTCGATCTCCCGGGCCTTCACATACAGATCACTTTCACCGTTTATGTAGATTGGCC
>JBASRN010000018.1:0-12440 GCA_049273855.1 Blastocatellia bacterium | reverse complement strand
CGTCTTAGCGGACGAATCGATCGAACTCTCGCTTCTCACCAAGCGCGCTGCTGCCGATGCAATCGTCGAGGCCGCGATCAGAATCAAGCACACTCGCGACCAGTCGTAGACTCAAACGTCATGTTCCGTCTCGTCCGCTGCGGGCCACATCTCATATGCACTCGATCGTTACCCCCAGGACCTTCCCTTTTTCTAACTGCCCGACAAATCGCGTCGAGTTGATCACGAGTCATGATGAGTGTAGCTTGACAAGCGTGGTTGCGAGAATATCAGACTCCGTATGTCCGTAAGACGCTGAACACGAAATAGCCGGACCAAATGGTAAACAAACTGCCACCAGTACACATCTCTCACGACGACAAATCCCGTAACCAGGAACAAATCCTTGCTTCATTCTTAATCCGTGGCTAACATAGGTATAAGGTCTGCGAGGACCCGTTGGGTCGGGTAGCTGGCGGCGGTTTAACCCAAAACCGCTGAGCGCTCTGAAGGTCCGGCTTAACAGGTTGCAACAGACCGCGAGAGGCGTCGCGCAACGCAGCCCTCTTTGCAAGCGCGAACGCCGCGCAGGTTCGAGTGGCGCCGTCGTAGAGATTGATTCCTCAAGATGTGTAGTTGTATAGCGCCGACTGGCTGATTGTTCCCCTTAGACGCTCGAACTGTCGAGCCGCCTGGTGAGAACGAGATGACACGGTCCGAAGAGCTACTAAAATTTCTGGAACAGCTAAGATTGACCGACCTGGTCGATTTTTTGATCGTGTGGGCGATCATCTACGGCTTGCTGAAACTGGGGCGCGGCACTCGCGCGGTTCAACTGGCGGCCGGGTTGCTGGGAGTCGGGTTGCTTTATCAGGTGTCGGTGATTCTCGGGCTCGAGACACTGCAGTTCGTTATGCGCAACACGCTGCTGTATTTCGGGTTTGCGATCCTGGTCATTTTCGCGCCTGAGATTCGCTCGGCTCTGATGCGAGTCGGCTCGAACTTGCGCAGCCCGCTCGGATTTGGGCGCGGCAAGCTCGGTCAGGAAATGTATGACGACATCGTGCTTGCGGCAATGACCTTGTCCTCGCGGAAGATCGGCGCGCTGATAGTCATCGAGCGTAACGTTGGTCTTCAGAACTACATCGACACCGGTGTGACGCTAGGGGCAACGCTTTCCTACGACTTGCTTGTTTCGATCTTCGACCCACACACACCGCTGCACGACGGGGCTGTCATCATTCGAAACCACCGGCTAGAGGCTGCAAGCTGCTTCCTGCCGTTGACGCTGAAGCCGCGGCTATCGAAGGAGCTGGGCACTCGTCACCGCGCGGCGATCGGTATCACCGAAGACACCGACGCGGTCGCCATAGTTGTGAGCGAGGAGACCGGCATCATTTCGTTTGTGCAAGACGGGGAAATCACCCGGGATCTGAACAGCACAACGTTGCGGGAGCTCATGCACGAGGCGATCGAGCCTTCGGGTCTGCTTGCAGAGTTGGTCCGGCCGGCGCGGAAAGCGCGTCGAACACGTGCTGCCGGGGCGGACGCTTCGGCTGAACAGGTCACCGAGACCTTTATCAAGTAAGAGACGGGACGATGCACAAATTCTTGGAAGCCATCAAGGACTACGCCAGAGACTACGTCCTGGAGAATACCGGTTTGAAAGTCCTTGCGTTGCTCATCACCGGCGTGCTCTGGCTTTCTGTTGCATCGCGGCCAGTAAGCCGCGTGACGCTGCGCGACGTTCCGATCGAGTTTCGTAACTTTAAGGAATCGCCGGCCCTTACCGTGTCGAAGGCGGACGCGCTCGTGGCGCAAGTCTTTGTCGAAGGCCCACGCGATGCCATCGACGCCCTGCGCTCCGGCGAGGTGACGGTGGTCGCGGATATGACCGACGTCGAGGCCGGCGTCCGAGTGATTCGATTGAAGCTCGACACCCACCGACTGCCCGCCAACGTCATTGCACGCGAAGTAGAGCCGCGCACCATCGGCGTTACAGTCGAGCGGGTGATTGAGAAAGAAGTGCCTGTAATGCCAAACCTCGAGGGCCAACTGCCGCCGGGGTACGAGATAATTCGCTGGCAAATCACACCCGAGACTGTTCGCGTGAGCGGCGCGGAGAGCCAGGTGCGAGACGTGACTCAACTCTCCACGGAGACGGTTAGCCTGACCGGCAAGACCGAGTCATTCAGCGCTCCGGTCGCGATTTACAAGGGAGCTCTTAACCTGACCATCATCGATGAGGGGCGAACGGATGTGATGCTGAGCGTGAACGTTGGTGAGGTGCGCAAGCAACGAGTGCTGGGGCGGGTGCCCGTTACTGTGTTCGGGACGCCCGCGCGCCGCGGGCCCGTCCCGCGCTTCGTGAGGGTGACGCTGTTCGGCGCGACCTCGGCCGTTGACGCAATGACTGCCGCCGATGTCAACGTCGCGGTCGAATACGATCAGTCCTCGACCGAGTCCGGCCTGTTCACTCCAAAGGTAACCCTGGCGCCCAGGTATTCGGAGTTGGTTACTGTGCGCTCAGTCGAGCCTGCCTCGGTGCGGATCAAGTGACGGCGGGCGGCAGATCAAACGCAGACCGACGCAGATAATTTCTGGCCAGATCCGCTCGACTCGGACTATTCCGGATCTAACCAGAAACGATCTGCGTCGGTTGACGCTGACCTGCGGCCGGCACCTCACGCCTATTTAGCCGGATTCTTCTGCAAGGAGTGATTTTGTAGATGGCGCGAGCCGATGCACAACGATTGTTCGGAACAGATGGGATCAGGGGTGTTGCCGGCGAGTTCCCGCTTGATGATTTTACCGTAGCCGGGTTCGGGCGTTCGCTGGTTTCCAATCTTGCTGAGGAACTTGGGCGCGCGTCGCGGATCGTCGTTGGCCGCGACACCCGCGAATCGGGCCCGATGATTGAACGGGCGCTGACGCGTGGGGCGATGGCGGCGGGAGCTACGGTCGAATCCGCCGGCGTGATAACCACACCGGGGGTCGCTTACATCACTCGAGTCATTCCCTTCGACGCGGGCGTGGTGATATCGGCTTCGCACAATCCATATCGCGACAATGGCATCAAGGTTTTCTTGCCGTCGGGAAAAAAGCTTGGCGACCAAATGGAGCGACGAATAGAAACGGACTTGCTGGATACAACAGCCGGCGACTATGCGGGCTCGAATCAAGCGAACGCCGAGCACGCAAACGACCCGCGGAACGGGAGAGAGGCCGAGTATTGCGGACGCTACGTTGACTATCTCGTGCAAGAGGTCGGGCGCGGCTTGAGCCTCGAGGGTATGAGGATCGCAATTGATTGTGCAAATGGCGCGGCGTTCCGGATAGCTCCGGAGGTTTTTCGCCGGCTTGGCGCTCAGCTTCACGTCTTCTCAGACCAGCCAGATGGCCGGAACATCAACGAAGGCTGCGGGTCGTTGCACCTCGAAGCGCTTCAAGCCGAGGTGGTGAGTCGCAAGCTCGATTTGGGCGTCGCATTCGACGGCGACGCCGACCGAGCGCTGTTCGTCGACGCAAGGGGTCAGATCATAGACGGCGATGTTGCGTTGCTGGCTCTGGCTGACCTGTTCCGCGCCTGTGGGTGGCTTCGGGGAGACGTCGTCGTAGCGACGGTAATGAGTAACGTGGGGCTCGAGATCGCGCTGCGTGAGCGAGGTATCGACCTGGTCAGGGCGGCGGTGGGCGATCGTTACGTGCTTGAAGAGCTGCTGTCACGCGGCGCAAGCCTGGGAGGCGAACAGTCAGGACATATCATCTTTCCGCAAATCTCGCTTGCAGGAGACGGGCTGATCACGGCGATCGAGCTTCTTCGCGCGGTCCGCGAGTCAGGGCGAACGCTGGGCCAACTTGCGCGGCAGATGACTCGCTATCCGCAGGTGCTGGTCAACGTGCGTGTCCGAACCAAGCCCGTCCTTGAGACGCTTGCCGCAGTGAAGGCAGAGATGGCGAGACTGGAAAACGAGTTAAAGGGCCGTGGCCGCTTGTTGGTTCGGTACTCTGGCACTGAGAACCTCGCGCGAGTAATGATCGAGGGTGAAGACGAGACGAGTATCGAGGAGCAAGCCCATCGGCTCGCTGCGATTATTACCGAAGCGATTGGTGAGTGAAGAAGAACCGCCAATCCCAATCCTGAGCCGGATTTTTCTGAGCTGCCTTTTTCTTGACCGCACTGTTGGCCTCAACTAACATCAGAGCTGACGACCACCAGCGCCAGCCCGGAGGTACCGAAATGTCAAAGTTTGAACGCATGATTTCCGTTTGCGCTGTTATTGCGCTTGTGCCCGCGCTCGCGTATGCGCAGGCCGCTCGCGAAGCAACGATCGAACCCGAGACAAAGACCAAAGTGGTGCTGCAGTCGCGGCTCAGCTCGAAGCTCAGCGAAGTCGGCGACCCGGTCTCGGTCGTCGTTGATGAACCTATCTATGTCGATGGACAACTCGTTATCCCTCGCGGGACCGAGTTCCACGGGCGGGTGACTCAAGTATCCCGGGCTAAGCGAGGGCAAAAGGCCGCGACCATCACAATAGCGATTGAGCGGCTTGCGATGCCGTGGGGCGAGGAGCCGGTTTCCGTCGTCCTCATGGCAATCGATGATTGGGACAAAAACGAAAAGCTCAAAGCAAACGACGAAGGCAAAGTTAGCGGCGGTCACCGAGGCGGCGCCACGGCGGACAACGTCTTGACCGGAGGCGGTATTGGCGGAGGCGCCGCCGGCGTCATCCTCCTTTCGGGCGGTCCTGCCGGGGCAGGCGCGGCGGCCTTGGGAGGTGGGTTGCTCGCGGGTCTCTTTCTGACCAAGGGAGGGGAAGTGCAAGTGAATCCTGGAGCGATCTTCCGCGTGAAATTCGTCAAGCCGATTACACTTCCGGTGATTGCTCAACCCGGCTCCTCACCTCGTCCGATCCAGCAGGATTCAACGAAACCTCCAGTTCAGCAAGACCCAACAAGGCCCCCGCTTTAGACAGACAGCAGGGAGAAACGCACTAGCTGATAAGGCTGGAAAGAGGGAGTGTCAGACCAACCATGTGGCAGCGAACCAAACGCCTGATTAATTCTCATCTCGACAACTTGATTGAACGAGTCAGTAGTCCGGACAGGGACGTCCGCGAAATCACTCGCGGCGAGATCGCGCGGCTCAACGAGCTTGAGGTGCAGACTCGCGCTTCGGCTAAGCTGCTTGAGAAGGAGCTCGCCGAGGTTCAACTGAAGATGGTCGGTGTGACCGAGCGAGAGCGGATGATGCGAGAGCGCGGCGAGCTTGCAGCGGCGGAAACCGCCGGCCGTCAACTGGTCGCGCTTGGAGCGCAACGCGATTTGATCAGGCAGCAACTTGCCGAGGCCAATGGTTCAGCGGAGCGGGCTCGCGCATTGAGGGAAGAGCATCGCCGAGCGGGTGAGGAGCTTGCTAACGAGACTCACCTGACCGCTATGCGTGAGAACCTTTCGGGCATTCAGTCCCCGTTCAGCAGCACCGACCCGTCGGCTACGATCGACGAGATGCGCGGCCGGATCAAAAGCCAAAGGTTTTCAACTGTAGACGCGCGCGTCGCCGAAGCGGATCGCGAGCTTGAAGCCGAGCGCGCCCGCGGGCGAGTGGATGAAATGCTTGCGCGCTACAAGCAAGGCGGTGTTGCCGAGCAGACACCCACCCCGTCTCCCAACCCCGCTCAGACTGACGCTTCCGCGCCACCTGAACCCCAGACCGATGATGAGGCCGGCCAGTCAAAGACCCTGGGTCGAAGCGACGGCCCGCATCGTCCTATCGACTAAGGGCGCCCGTTGGTTCCGGCGTCATCCCATACGCTTGGCGAATTCGCCCTATTCTTATCTTAGACACGCAGGCGCAGAGACTAGCAATGAACAAGTTTTATAACGATAATTGCGTGGCGTCGCGGTGTTTGCAGGTGTGGTGATTGTCTTTGGATGTGAGAGAAACGGAGGGGGCGAGAATTCTAGGTGCGGGCGGCAGTTTCCAAAAATGCTTTGAGCTTCCGGGATCGCGACGGATGCCGCAGCTTGCGCAACGCTTTCGCCTCGATCTGCCGTATGCGCTCGCGAGTCACCGCGAAGTGCTGGCCGACCTCTTCCAGAGTGTGCTCGCTTCCGTGAGGGCCCAGGCCAAACCGCATCTTGATGACCTTCTCTTCGCGAGGCGTCAGCGACTTCAGCACATCTTCAGTTATCTCGCGGAGGTTCGAGGTTATCATCGCGTCCGCCGGGTTGGCGATCGTCTTGTCTTCGATGAAGTCTCCGAGATGCGAGTCTTCTTCTTCACCGATCGGAGTCTCCAGCGAGATCGGCTCCTGCGCTATCTTCAGGACCTTGCGGACCTTCGAGACCGGAATGTCCATCTTAGTCGCGATCTCTTCCGAACTTGGCTCGCGCCCCAGCTCCTGGACCAGCGACCGCGAAGTACGGATCAGCTTGTTGATCGTTTCGATCATGTGGACGGGGATGCGAATCGTTCGAGCCTGATCGGCGATAGCTCGCGTGATTGCCTGGCGTATCCACCACGTCGCATAAGTCGAGAACTTATAGCCACGCCGCCACTCAAACTTATCAACCGCCTTCATCAACCCGATGTTGCCTTCCTGAATCAGGTCCAGGAACTGCAAGCCCCGATTGGTGTACTTCTTTGCGATTGAAACGACCAGTCTGAGGTTCGCTTCGATCAGCTCCTGCTTGGCGACGTCGGCTTCCTGCTCGCCGGCGCAAATGGCCGCAAGCGAGCGTTCCAACTCCAGCGGTGTTACGTGCCAGCCCTCCTCCAACTCAGCGAATCGGCGTTCGGCGTCGCGCAGCTTGCGCTTAAGATCGCGCTCGTCTTCGTTCCACTTCTTTTTCTCCAGCGAACGCCGGGCTTTGTCCACCGCTGCGCGCGAGTCGCGCGCCTTTTGCACGCAATCCCGTATGAGCCCGGTGAAGTGCTCGTGCTGCTGAAGCATAAGGTCGAGAGCACGAGCCTGCCGGCTGAGTTCAACACGTGCCACCGCGAGCTTTCGGCGACAACGAGCAAGCCTGGGAGACTTCTTTGGTTCCGCAAGGAGCCGATCGTAGAGTTTCAGCGTGCGGACGTAACTCTTCTTGAGTTCGGTCACCGCTTCCAGCGTCGCGGTCATGTATTCTTCGACGCGTTCCTCGGTGACCGGCTCCTGTTCGCTGAAGACAACAACCTCGCGCACGTGCAACTCGCCACGCCGAAGCCTCTCGCCGATCTGAATCAGATCTTCGATGCAGACTGGCGAGCGCGAGATCGCCTTGAGTGCGCGCTGGCGTCCTCGTTCAATTCGGCGGGCGATCGATACTTCACCGTCGCGGGTTAGCAGCGGTACTACCGACATCTCGCGAAGATAGAGCCGCACCGGATCGTTGGTTTTATCCAACGTCCCCGGTGTAAGGTCCAGATCAAGTTCTTCGTCGAGTGCATCCTCGATCTTGCCGTTACCGTTGCTGTTGCCCAGCGCCGCGGCGGCAGCTTCGATAAACTTTTCGTCCGAGTCCGAGATTGATATTCCTTCCGCGCCGATCACGTCAAGGATGGCTTCAATCTCGTCGGCGGAATTCATGTCGGGTGGGAGCAGGCGGTTTATGTCGTCGTAAGTCAGATACTCCTTCTCTTTACCAACTTCGAGAAGTTTCTCCACTTCGTCCGAATATTTTTCGTTGATCTCAGACAAGTGCCGCTCTCCTGTGAGGGGTGAACCATTCAACGGGGCATCCGCACAGCCACTGTGAATTCGTACCCTCATTGCTAATATCTGTCAAGATGCTAATCGTGCAACTCCGCAGATTCTTGTAAGTGGCGGGAGCATCGTAATAGTTTCTTAACTTCTCAACTCGATCGAAACCTCTGCGCTTGCCTACGAATCGGACGGCGTAACCACCAACGCATTCTTACGCCTCGCAATTTCGAGTTTTTTGAGATTGAGCATGTGCAAGCGCGCGTCGTCTTGCTCACGGTGGGCTTGCCCGATTTCCATCTGAATCGTATCGAGCTTCCGTTCAAGTTGTCTTCGTCTGAGAGACGAAAGCGCCTCGGTAGCCTTCTTGAGCAGCGTGTCGAAGTCATCGCCGCCGGCCCAGGCCAAATCGCTCATCAACAGCGCGGGGAGCAGGTCCCTCTCTGTTTCGGTCTCGATGCGTGCGGAGAGGTTTGCGAAGTCCGGATCGAGCCCTTCTCGCTCGGTGGATGTGATCGCCGCAAAAATGGCTCCGGTAGCCAACTCCGCATATTCCTCCTCTTGCAAAGTCGATAGCATTGCGCGGCGCACATACTCGTTGGCAAGCATCAGCTCGAGCAGTTGCCGTTCGGCTGGCGTCGTTTGCTCAGCCGCGCGCAAACGCCCGCTGTCGAGCGCGGGCCGTCGGTTGGTTGCAGTTCGCTTCAGCTCTTCCCGCACGGTCCGCGAGTCTATCTTCAGCCGGTCGGCAAGCTGATCGGCATGGTCAGCTCGCGCGACCTTGTCGCGCATTCGCGCAAGATGAGGAAGGATGTCGTTGATCGCGGCGACCTTCCCCGCCGGCCGCGATGTGTCGTGCGTTGCGAGCGATCGATCGATGATGTACTCGATGTAAGGTTGAGTTGTCTTGAGCAACTCTCGAAACTCGCTTGCTCCGTGCGCACGCACGAACTCGTCCGGGTCTTCATCGCTTGGCACTCGCAATATGTTCACTTTGAACCCTTCGACTAACAGCATCTCGATCGAGCGCATCGTCGCCGTCTGTCCGGCCGCGTCGGGATCGAAATTCACGACTATGCTCGGTCTATCCATGTAGCGCCGCAGCAATCTTACCTGACTGTCGGTCAACGCGGTCCCAAGACTCGCCACCACGTTACCGATTCCTTCTTGATGAGGAATGATGCAATCGAGGTAGCCTTCAACCAGAATCGCAAAACCAAGATTGCGAATCTCGTTTTTAGCCTGCGCGAGCGCATAGAGGTGCCGGCCTTTTGTGTAGACCGCGGTCTCCGGCGAGTTCAGATACTTTGGTTCGCCCTCTCCCATCACTCTGCCACCGAACGCGATCACTCGATCCTGCGAATCGGTGATCGGAAACATGACTCGCCCGCGAAACCGATCGTACAACCCACCCGTGTCTCTAAGGACCGCAAGCCCGCTCGAGTCCAGCTCATCGGTCGTCGCGCCCAGCTCTCTCAGATGGTTGATAAGCCCTTCCCATCTATCCGGGGCGAAGCCGAGGCGGAATCGCTTGCGCGTTTCTTCGGTAATTCCTCGCGACTGGATATAGTCTCGGGCTGCCGCGCCTACGGGTTCCATCAGTTGATTCTCAAAGTACTCGGCGGCCCATCCGTTCAAACGCAGCACGTTCTCGCGAGTCCGCGCGACCTTTTTATAGTCTTCGGTCTCTTCGACGACCGGGATTGGGATTCCGCATTTCTCGGCGACTATGCGAACCGATTCCGGAAAGCCGCAACCCTCGATTCGCATCACGAAGTCGAAGATGCTCCCGCCCACGCCGCAACCGAAGCACTTGAACAGGCCCTTTCCGGGATGCACGTTGAACGACGGGGTCTTCTCTGAATGGAAGGGGCAAATGGCGATGTAGCTCGAACCGCGCTTCTTGAGTGTGATGTAGTCGGAAACGACCCGGACGATGTCGCCCTGGTTTTTTACTTCGTCAGCAAACCCGCGCGGGAGTCGCATTCCTGATTCCCATCTTGTTCGGAGGTTGAAGGAGCCGCAAGGTTTCCAGGAGCTACGGAACTTCTACCAGTAAATTGTCAAAACGCGCAAGCGCTGGAATTGAGGATAGAGGATGGAGGATAAAGGATGGAACGTTGAGGGCACCCCACGATCCTCCATCCTCTATCCTCAATCCTCCAACCCATCCTCCATCATCCCCGCGATATTATTTTCGCAGAGCTACCACGGTGGCGCCGGCTCCACCCTGGTTCGCCGGGGCCGCGTTGAAATGGTCCACGTGCGAATGCCCGGTCAGAAGCTCCGCGATCGCCTTGCGAAGCGCTCCCTTGCCGTGACCGTGAACGATGCGCACGCTCTCGGCGCCGGCGAGAAACGCTTCGTCAAGAAACTTGTCGACGCGGTCGGTTGCTTCGTCAACTCTCGTGCCGATGACGTTGATCTCGGGCGCGAAGCTCTCGTCAACATCGAAGTTGGCGCTTACTCCGCGTGGCAACGCTGCCGCGAGCTTTGATTCAGGCCTTGCCGCTTTTACCAACTGAAGTTCGCCGAGTCTGGCTCGAAATCGCAGCGAGCCGACCAGCACCGAGTACTCTTCGCCGGTGATTGACTCGACAATGCCTTCTTGATTGAGCGTTGTGATGCGGACGCGATCACGTTCGTTGATCTCCCCGGACGGCGCGCCAGCAAGCGGAACGCTCCCGTCTTGGTTCGCGCTCAAGGGAGAGCTTGAGCCGCTGTTTTGAAGAGCTGCCGCCCGTTCACTGCTGGTACGGCCAGACGCAACCGCCGTCGTCTGTTTGCGCAGCCGCGCCCCGCCTAGTTTCCGCAACTCCGCGGTTCGCGCTTCGGCTTCTTTCTTCAAACGCGCTGCTGATACGCGATCTTTCAAGCCGTCGATCATTCGTGCGCTCTCGGCTGTGAACTCGCGAACCGTTCGGGCAAGCTCGCTCTCGAACTGGTTGCGGCGTTCGGCTTCGCGATGAGCAAACTCGAGATCGAGCGTCGCGTACTTGTCGGCGGTTGCCCGGCGTTCCTCTTCAAGAGCCGTGCGCAGCGCCTCTTGTTCGTCAGCGAGCGCCTTCAGTCGCCTGAGGTAGTCGCCCGCTTGAATGTGCGCAGGGTCGAGCAACGCGTTCGCCTGGGTTAATACCTCGGCCGGCACTTTCATCCGTCTGGCGATCTCGATCCCGGACGAAGCGCCCGCCACGCCGACTATCAGCCTGTAAGTCGGCGCCAGCGTTTTGTCATCAAACTCGACCGACGCGTTCAACACTCCTTGGGTTTGCGACGCCCACGTCTTGAGCGGGTTGTAGTGGGTCGTCGCTATTATCGTCGCGCCGGCGCGGTGAAAGAAGTCCACCACTGCGATGCCCAGCGCGGCGCCTTCATCGGGATCGGTGCCGGTTCCAACTTCGTCGATCAGGATCAGCGCAGGCGGGCGAACGTTTTCAGCCATCTCGGCGATGTTTCGCATATGCGCCGTGAACGTCGAAAGGTTCGCGGCTATCGACTGCTGGTCGCCGATGTCCGCCAGCACTTGATCGAAGACCGGAAGGATCGCGCGCCGCGCCGGCACGTGCAAACCCATCTGAGCCATCAGCGCGATCAGCCCGACAGTCTTTACAACCACGGTCTTCCCGCCGGCGTTTGGACCGCTGATAACCATCGTCTGATGAGCCTCGTCCATCTCCAGCGAGATCGGGACGACTCGTCCGCCAGATTGCCTCAGTTGGTTATCTAGAAGAAGATGGCGAGCCTCTTCCAGCAGCACGCCCCGCGATGAGGTCATCTCGGGTCGCGTGCACTTGAACTGGTGCGAGAGCCGGGCCTTGGCTTGCGCGAAGTCGAGTTCGGTCAAAGCTTCGGCAACCGCCGAGATGCCCGCGAGATTTACCCTGAACGCGTCGCTGATCGCCAGCAGAATGTTTGCGATCTCGATTTGTTCCTGCTCGCGCAAGCGCACCAGATCATTGTTCTGATCGATGATCCCGAGCGGTTCGACGTAGGTTGTCTGTCCGCTCGACGAAAGGCCGTGCATCACTCCGGGCACCTGGCCTCGCGAGTCCGTTCGCACCGGGATCACGAATCGGCCGTTGCGAATCGTGACTATCTCCTCCTGAATGGCCGAAGCCGAGTGATCCCGCATCAGCGATTCTAGGTTGCGATAAATGCGCGAGCGGCGGTCGTTGATTTCGCGTCGAATTCGGCGAAGTTCCGGGCTTGCGTTGTCGTCGATCTCGCCATTGGGAAGAATCTTGCCGCGAATGCCCGCAAGCATGCGCCGGAGATCCGGTATCGAAGACGTGATGCTTGAAAGCCTCGGGTAGCGGGTCCTCAGCTCGGGGTCGGTTAGCTGACCGCGCGCGTCCATCCCCACCGCTACAACCCGCGACAAGGCCAGTATCTGGAGTGGGTCGAGGCTTGTGCCTTCCACCTTAAGCTCGGACAAAGACTGTTCAGGGTCCGCGATGTCCGTCACGCCGAACCCGCCGCCGGTCGCACGATATTCAACGCATTCGGTAGTTGTGTCGAGTTCGCGATTGATATGATCACGATCGGTGGAGGGCAAGAGGGAAATCGCGCGGTTTCGCCCGAGCGGCGACTGGACCTGTCCCGCCAGTAGATTGATCAGAGCTTCGAGCTCAAGGGTTTTGAACGTGCGTTCTTCCATGATGAGATTGCCGCTCAAACTTGAAACCACAATCTTACGCTGCGGGATTTTGCCGGGTCAACGCAGCGACGTGAGCCAGATCTTGTACGGGCGTCCCTCCGTGGGCGCCCCTC
>JBASRN010000006.1:0-7229 GCA_049273855.1 Blastocatellia bacterium | reverse complement strand
TCGATTCTGCTGGGCACGGGCACGGGCAGCTTTGGGGCGAAGACCGACTTCGGCACTGGCAACGCATCCTCAGGCGCGGTGGGCGATTTCAATGGCGATGGCCAGCTCGATCTGGCGGTAGCGAATTTTTTTGGCAACACCGTCTCGATTCTGCTGGGCACGGGCACGGGCAGCTTTGGGGCGAGGACCGACTTCGGCACCGGCAGCCGTCCAGAATCAGTCGCGGTGGGCGATTTCAATGGCGATGGCAAGCTCGATCTGGCGGTGGCGAACTTTGGAAGCGACACCGTCTCGATTTTGCTGAACACCGGACCAATTGGCTTTTCGCTTGGGTTTGATTCGCCGACAGTGACAGCGCAGCGAGGGACAAAGATTCAGGTAACAGTAAACATAACCCGCATAGCTGGATTCACCGGCAATGTGACGGTCACTCCACCTGATCCAGCAGTGTTCATCATTCCAAAGCCGCCTGATCCGATCGCGACAACAGACACTAGCGTAACATTCAAGCTAAAAATCAAGGCAAGCACGCCACTCGGCCCGCATCAGGTAACATTCACAGCCCATGATGATTCGGGCCGCACTATTGCTGTGACGCTCACGGTTATCGTTCAAAAGCGTGGCAAGGCTTAAGGGATCGCCCCGGTAGAGTCTTGTTGGTGTGAAGTTGATGGCTAAGTGAAATGGAGTTATCGAGGGCAGTTGTAGCCGTCGGCATTCTAGTAGTCGCAATGACTGCATTGCCGAGCGCCTTGCCGCAGAAATGCTTGTGCAACTGAATGATCAAAGGAGGGAAGTTCGATGAAAGCGCTGAAATCACATCCACAAATTGAGCGACCTCGTCGCATAAGTGATCGAATAAACCTGGCCAGGCATACTGCCGGTCTGGTGCTGGCGCTCGCCGGCTTGCTGGCGCCGCCACACTGGCCTTTCAGCCAGCAATGGCAGCCTCTGCGCAGGCGGAGGCCCAGAGTTGGAGCCTCACCGGCAGCCTCCACACGCCTCGCTATCTTCACACGGCGACCCTGCTCGAAAACGGGAAGGTGCTGGTCGCGGGAGGGTTCGTTGGATTTAACTTCGGCGGTGAGCTGATCGGCGATTTCCTTAACACTGCCGAGTTGTATGACCCGGAGACGGGGGCGTGGAGCTTCACAGGAAATCTAAACACCCCACGGGCTGAACACACGGCGACGCTGCTGCGTGATGGCAAGGTTCTGGTTGCTGGAGGTTATGATAACAGCGCGGAGTTGTACGACCCGCAGACGGGGACCTGGAGCCTCACCGGCAGCCTCCACGCGCCTCCCTCTTATCCCAGGGCAACATTATTGCAAAACGGGAAGGTGCTGGTCGCGGGATATTTTCCTGGGGCAAATCCCGTTAGCCCGGCCGTTTACGCTGCCGAGTTGTATGACCCGGAGACGGGGACGTGGAGCGTCACCGGCAACCCCAACACCCGCCTCGCCCTGCCCACGGCGACACTACTTCAGAACGGCAAGGTGCTGGTGGTGGGAGCTAACAGCGCGGAGTTGTACGACCCCGGCACCGGGACCTGGAGCAGCGTTGGCAGGCTCGATCGCAGCATCCGGTTCGGTTATACCGCGACGTTGCTACCTGATGGAACTGTTCTTATAGCAGGTGGCTTGGAGGATCTGCATTTCGCCGGTACCGTTACCTACGATGCCGTGGAGTTGTACAACCCGAACACAGGGACGTGGAGCAGCACGGGCTATCTTAATATCCCGCGCGGTAATCATACGGCGACCCTCCTACCCGATGGGAAGGTCCTCGTTGTGGGCGGTTTCACTCGTATCGGTAATGGTATCAGTACTCCGCACAGCTCAGAGTTGTATGACCCCAGCACAGGGACATGGAGCTTCACCAGCAATCCCAACACGCCTCGCTCTGATCACACAGCAACCCTTCTGGCCGACGGGAAAGTGCTGATTGTAGGTGGTTGTTGTGAACTCGGCAGCGCGGAGCTGGGTTCCAACTTCGCAGCGGTGCCACCAACAATACTGCGCCCAGTAATAAGTCTGGCCTCGGTCGCGCGCAAGAACCTGTTCGTCGTCGGCGAAAATTTCGACTCCGGCGCTGTGATTCTTATTAACGGGCTAGAACAGAAGACCAGGAATGACAGCGAGAATCCGCAAACCAGGCTGATAGGCAAGAAGGCAGGCAAGAAGAAGAACCTCAAGCCAGGCGACAGAATTCAGGTACGAAATCCCAGCGGCACTACCTCCCAAGGATTCATCTTCACCGGTTCCTAGGGATACATGACCCGTTATTTGCTAATTAAAGGTTGAACTCTGAACCCTAACTCTGAACTTTGAATAACTCTATGCCATCGGTCGCGGGCAAGAAGCTGATCGTGGTGGGTGAAAACTTCTACCCGGACTCGCTGATACTGATTAACGGAGAGGAACAGAAGACAGGAATGATGACCAGAACCCGGGGACGACGCTGATCGGCAAGAAGGCGGGCAAGAAGATCAAACCCGGTGATCGTCTTCAGGTAAGAAACCCCGACGGCCCCCTCTCCGAGGAGTTCATCTTCAACGGTTCCTAGGACATGAGCAAAAGTGATGGGTTATAAGACCGCGCGCCGTCGTGATCAAGAGTGAAGATTATGTCCTAAGTCAGAATTAGTTTCAGGCGCTAATCTACGAAATGCGCTGGAGGACATCTTGTGGCTGTTTACGTTCCCCTTGAGGCGGACATATACGCGTCTACGAGATATAAAGCAAAAGCTGCAGGAGTATATGAGACTTTGAAGAAGCGCATTGCGGTCACGGATTGTGATATGGCGTATGACAGTCACCCGAGCGAACGAATGGCCAGAGCCCAGTTCTACACCGAGTCTTTCGAAAGTCATTACCCTAAAGATATCTGAAAAAAATCGCGGAGCGCCTTTCCAAACGCGAAGTCACTGTAGATAATTTTGTAGCTGCTCAAAGCCTCCAAACTCAACAAGTCTCAACAATCTTCAACAGGACTTTGATAACTGCTTGAAGATTAAGGTGTGGAATCGCGGCAGTTTTAGAGCACTGCCGGTATATGCCTTCTAAGCAGAGGGTCGCAGGTTCGAGTCCTGCCGGGCGTACCTTTAATATCAATATTTCCAGCCCTTGTGCTGCCTCCCTGAAATCGCACGGTAGATGATTTTGTAGATGATCTTGCCCTCGCTGGGTTTTCGATGTATTTCAAGTTGGTGATGTCTCGAGAAAGGGCAACGAATTTGCGATTCAACCTGCTGAGAAGGTTAACCATGCTGGTGAGTGACAAGGATTGGATGAACCGATTGCGGGAAGGGACTCTGGGCGGATTGTACGAGGCACTTCCTCAAATCAAGATAGAAACTTATGCTGTGAAAGTGTCGCTATGAGCAAGGAGTACGATACTGTAGTCTCTTGCTCTGTTGTACGGGTTTGCTCCTGAGGGTCCAGCGGAACATCACGTGTTCGTTCGAAAAGCCTAAGATCTGACGCTTGAGCGTTGTGAAAATCTTGTAGATAAGCCTACTCATGGGGCCGTTTTTATCGGCTCGATTCTGCGACCGCCCAGCAGACTGTTGAACTGGGCGACTTCGTTCTTCATCGTGTCGTTCAGCTTACCGAGCTGCACGTCCAACTCCGACGACAGCATCTGAAACGCCGCATAGGCCTGAGGCGTGGGCCGTCCGTCTCCGGTTTCGATGCTCAGCTTAAGGTTCGCCAGACGGTTATTCAGCATCACCGGATAGGTCACAGCATCCAGTTCGCTCCGGAGCTTAACTTGGTAGAGCTGTTGTTCGACCTCGCTCAAGCGGTGGATAGCAGACTCTCCCACGGATGCAACCTGGTCGTCTTTGGCTTTCTCGATGCGATCCAAGATCTGCTTCTTGATGCTGCGGATCAGAATGACCCCCTCATTGGCGTCGCTGATCCTGTCGCGAATCTTCAGGGCCAGAGAGAACTGCTCCTGAATATCGGCGTCCGTAAGATCGCTCGGTCGTGGGTCGCGAAGAATGTTCAACCGTTGCGTCCGGGTTTCTCCATCAGCCGTCACTCGAACCTGATAGCTGCCCGGAGCCGCAATGGGTCCGCTGGGCGATCCCACCCACATGATCATTCCCGGGAAGACCGTCGCACTTGAATACCGCAAATCCCAGGTGAAGCGATTCAGTCCGGCACTTCGGGAAGGTCGTTGCGGCTGGCGCTCCGAAGACTCATCCGCCTCTGATGCTGGCCCGGTCTGAGTCCCAGCCGGCTCTCCGTCGCTGTTGGTGTAGCTTCGTATGACTTTTCTGTCGGCATCCAGAAGCTCGATGACGACTCTTCGCGCGTCTGCCTTCAGCGTATAGTCAATGACAACCCGATCCAACCGCCGAATGGCGTCTAAGGGCTGAAACAGATGGAGCGCCGACGATGTGACTTGCGGCGAGAGTTCCCGCAGCGGCCCGATGTTGTCCAGGATATAAAATGACCGTCCGTGCGTGGCGATCACGAGATCGTTTGCCTCGACAACAAGGTCCGGCACCTGCGTGTCAGGCAGATTCAAAGAAAGCGACTGCCAATTCTCCCCGTCGTCGAAAGAGACGACTACTCCATGTTCGGTGCCCGCATATAACAGCCCCTGGCGCTTCGGGTCTTCGCGCACGGCATGGACGAAGTTATTTGGTTCAATGCCACTAACGATTTTCTTCCAGCTCTTCCCGTAATCACCGGTCTTGAAGATGTAGGGAGCGCGGTCATCAAGCTGATACCGCTTGGCGGCGATATAGGCGGTGCCGGGCCTGTGTGGCGACGCCTCAATTAGACTGAGCCTGCTAAACTCGGGCAGTTCCGGCGGGGTGATCTCTTGCCAGTTCTTTCCCGCATCACGAGTGATATAGACTAGGCCGTCATCCGTGCCCGCCCAGATCGTGTTTGCCTCGTGATAAGATGGCGCGAGCGTAGAGACCGATCCCCCCACCTGGCGGTTTTGGTCCCGCGAAGTGGGGCGAGACAGATCTGGGCTGATCCGCTCCCACTGCAACCCGCCGTTGGTCGTGCGCCATACATGCTGAGAGGATGTGTATAGGATATTCGGGTCGTGATGCGAGAATGCGAGTGAATACAGGGAAAAGCGCTCTCTATTCGGCCCACGATCTGCGACAGGGCTCACCTGAACATCTCTCGTCTGGCTCAACCCGGTGCGCCGATCATAGCGCGTGATCACGGACGGGCCCGTGGCGAAAAACAGGTCAGGGTCGCGCGGGTGTGGCGCAATCATTCCGAACTCACCCCCTCCCGGCGCATAAACGGGCCCGCCAAGTGGTGGGATTCCCGTGCCGAGATAAGGGCTCGTAGATCGCCATGGCGACTGGCTGCTGGGAACACAGATGGCGTTCTGATCCTGCTGGGCACCGCACACATGGTAGGGTATGTCTTTGGTGGTTGCCACACGGTAGAGCTGCGCGGTAGGGTAGGCCTGCCCGGTCCAGCTCTCGCCGCCATTTACTGTCACGGTCGCGCCTCCATCATTGCTGACGATCATGCGGCGCGTATTGTTTGGGTCGATCCACAAATCGTGCTGGTCAGGGTGTAGATTCCGTATAGCCCGGTAGGTCTTTCCGCCATCAGTTGATTTGAAGATGAAAAAATTCAAAACATAGACGACGTCCTTGTCTTTCGGGTCTGCATAAATCCGGTTGAAATAGGAAGGGCGCTGCCGAAGCGCGCCCTCCTCGTTGATTCTCGCCCAGTTGTCTCCTCCGTCATCTGAGCGAAAGACCCCGCCGTCTTCGGCTTCGATGAGAGCATAGAGACGCCTGGAATCCGAGCCGGCAATCGAGACGCCAATCTTTCCGATCGTTGCTTTCGGCAGGCCCGGATTTCGCGTGAGTTCTGTCCACGTATCGCCACCGTCGGTTGACTTGAAAAGACCGCTGCCTGGCCCGCCGCTCAATACCGCCCCACCAGGGGTCACACGAGCTTCCCAGATGGCCGCAAAAAGGATTCTGGGATTGTGTCGATCCATCACCAGATCGACCGCCCCCGAACGATTGTCGCGGAAGAGGATTTTTTGCCACGACTTGCCGCCATCCACTGATCGATAGATGCCGCGCTCCTCGCTTGTGCCGTAGGGGTGTCCGAATGCCACCACGTAGACCAGCTCCGCGTTCTGTGGATGAACACGCACCCGAGAGATCACCTGAGTACCCCCGAGCCCGATGTGTCTCCAGGTCGTGCCGGCGTCGGTGGACTTATAAACCCCATCTCCTTGCAGCATGTTCCTCTGAATCTGGACCTCACCCATCCCAATGTAGACGACATCCGGGTGCGACTCAGAAACGGCCACCGCGCCCACCGAAGAACTATTGATCTGCCTGTCGGTGACGGGTCTCCAGGTAGTTCCTCCATCTGCGGTCTTCCACAATCCACCTCCGACCGCGCCGGCATAGTATTCAAAAGGCCGAGAGGGGTTCCCGGCGCAGGCAATGGACCGTCCGGCACGATCCGGCCCGACGTTGCGCCACTGGAGGGCCCTGAATAGAGCGCGATCGTAGGACGGGCTGCTGCTAACGGTTTGCGCCACGAGTCGCGATGACGCCAACACGATGAATAGAAGAAAAAGCGCACATTTTCTCATAAGGCCTAGTTAGCCGGGCAAATCTTGTTGCAACGGAACGGCCGCGACGACACCGCCGGCACTCCCGGCGCCGGCGCCGGGTTCGTGACCACTATGTTGCCGGGTAAGCCCTGGCATACCTTCTTCAGCGTTATGCGAATGAACCCGCCAGGGAATCCTGAGTCCGGTTCCCTGAACTTGACCTTCTTTGGCGTTACACCACCAACCGTGACAATGGCGCCACGCTTCATGTTTCTCCCAACCACGTCGAGAATGAATGTGCCAGCGGCGTTTCTTCTGAGATCGCAGCCGTTCACCACCGCAATATCGAGCGGCGTGCAACCGTTCGTCCCGGGCGGCACGCCTGCCGGACATGGACAACCCGGCGCCGCAACGTCGGGCGGGCACGTACCTGGCGTCAGAGTGCACCCGAATGTTACCTGCACTCCCTGCTCGTTGCCTAAAGGACATCCCGCCGGCGACCCCATTACTGCTGTCGTTATGTTCCGGCTTATCCCTCCCGGCCCTTCCACAAAGATCAGGAACGTCTTCCCTGCGCTCGCACTCCCGAAGTTGAACAGCGCGTCTATCAGGTTGTTGTTTATCACCACGAAGTTCGTCGCCTCGATTCGCGCCCCAGTC
>JBASRN010000350.1:0-15866 GCA_049273855.1 Blastocatellia bacterium | reverse complement strand
CTCGTGAACAACGCGGGGACCAATATCCGCGGTCCCATCCAGGATCTGAGCGAGGCGGACTGGGACGCGGTCATCGACACGAACCTCAAGGGACCCTTTCTGTGCGCGCGCGCCATCTGAGCACTCTCACCAGGTAGGTCCCCACAAGCAGGGCCAGTGCCAGCCCGAGCTGCGCGAGGTTCGCCGTGCGTACTTCGGTCCAGACCTTTTGCCAGTCGAGCGTATGCGCGAACCAATAAACAAACAATCCGCCCGCTGTAAGGCTTACAATGTTCCTGAGTCTGCTGCTCACTATTAAGGGCTTGTCCTCGTGTTATACTGTCGTCGCTTAATTCGCGACCAGACCTACTTCCGATGGCCGCTAGGTGCTGTATCGGAGCCCGGATTCTAGCACAAAATCTGGAGCCTCGACATCCCGATACGTTCTTGCAGCGATCACCAGGTCGGGTCCCGGCCATAGTTGAAACATTATCTATCACCATCTCGTTTAGCGAGGTTGGAAGGCTTCAGTTATTTGGGATGAAGTAAACGAGCGGCTTGCGAGAAGGCGACAGGTGGGAGCAATACTCGCGTTGACATCGAGCGATGCTGAATTGGTTCAGCGTTGCCTGGGGGGCGACCAGCAGGCATGGGCGGACGTGGTGCGCTCGTACTCGCGCCGCATCTACAACCTCGCCTACCGGTTCACCTCCAGCCACGGCGCGGCTGAAGACCTGACTCAGGAAGTCTTCATACGCGTATACCGTTCGCTCGGCCAGTACGACGCCGCGCTGGGTGACTTGTCGAACTGGCTGATGCGGCTTGCGCGAAATCTGATTATCGATGATTACCGAAAGCGGCAACGCACTCCCACTGACTCAAGCGACGACCTTGCGGCGCACGAGTACCACCTGTCGGCCGCAAGTGACAGCCCGCATCGCTCTCTCGAGCGCCAGGAACGCAGAGTCCAGGTGATTACGGCGATTCACAAGCTCTCACCTGACTTGCGCGAATGCGTCATACTGCGGGACATCGAGGAATTGACGTATCAGGAGATAGTAGATCTTTTGAAGATACCTGAAGGCACAGTAAAGAGTCGCATCAACCGAGGCCGCATTGAATTGGCCAAGGTGCTTCGTAGGATGAAGGTGAATCCGGGCTAGACGGCCAGTTGTCAGTGGCCAGCAGTCCAGGCTCACTGGCGGCGCTCAATGGCCGTCACAACTGCGAGGAAAACTAGCCGCGACCTAACCGATCAAACATTGATCGGGCTGGTGTCGTATTCAGGAGCGGCGGTCAATTGCCGCCGGACGATTATGAAGTGCAGCACTTTTGAGTCTCGGATCAGTGATTACCTCGACGGCCTGGTTCCAAAACCGGAGGCCGATCAATTCAGGGAACATTCGCTCCAATGCCGAAGCTGTCGCGCTCTGGTGGACGAAGTGCGAGAGACTCTCGGTCTCTGCAAGCATCAGGATGAACTCGAGACGCCTCCGTTGCTCGACGGTTCGCTGGCGAGCATCGCAGCCGAGCACGGACCAATGACCTGCTCTGGTTTTGAAGCGCTGATAACCGAGGTCCTTGACGGATTCGTTCCCGCGCCGGCCTATCACCGCCTCGAAGCGCACTCCGACTCGTGCGGTGATTGCTCGAGTCTGCTGACCGGTGTTGTGTATGCCGTGGCGGCGTGCCACTCGGTCCACACCTACGAGGAAATTGAAGCGCCCGATTCCCTGCTTGCTAAGCTGACCTCGATTATGCCCGCGACGAAGTGGCGGCCGCATCACATCGTCGCCGCGCGTATGACAGCGCTGGCGGCAAGGGTCATCCCCAACCGGACGCAGACCGCGACCTGGAGCCTGGGTACGGCGGCTTCCCTGGCATTCGCTTCAATCGCTTTCTTATTGCTCGGTTTTTCGGACGACGGCTCGGTGCATGGAATCTATCGTCAGGCGAATCGGGAAGCAGCAAAGCTTTACAGCCGGGGGGCGAACATTTACGCGGAGAGAGAGCTGGTCGCGGCGCGAATCGAACGAGTCGGAATGAGCATCGGCGAACTCTGGGATACTATCGGCGGCGAATCAAAGCAGGCGTCAAAAGAGCAGCCAACAGCCGACACAAAAAAACTGAAGGACAACGACTCGGCGGACACGGCTCAACAGAAGCAGCGTTCCCAGCCTTGAATTTCCCTCCGCAGGACGCGATTCATCGAACCGCCGTGAGACTCAGTTCGTTCTAGCCAGAGGGGCCGATTCAGCGAGACGATGTTGATTTAAGGATGTGACCATGTATTGTTCGCACCATTCTTCGAGCGTCGCCCGAGTTCAGTGCGCTAGTTGCAGTCGTTCGCTGTGCCCGGCGTGCGACCACCGCATAAAGGGATACGCTTACTGCCAGGACTGCATCCTGAGAGGCGTTGAGGGCCTCTCTGCCTACCGCTATCAAAGCACCGGCACACGAAGCCGCGCCTTAGTGGCAACGATGCTCGCGCTGGTTCCCGGAATGGGAGCGGTTTACAACCGGCAGAACGTGAAGGCCGTCGTACACTTCCTAACCATCGTCGGACTGTTTCAACTGACAAAGATAGGTGTGGCCCCCGGCTTGTTCGCGCTTGCGGGCTTCGTTTGTTACATCTATTCAATCATTGACGCCAATCGCACGGCTCATTTGATTGCACATGGTGAGAGCGCCGCAACCGATGAAGAACGCTTTAAGAAGTTGCTCATCAGAAGAGCGCCGGCGCTAGGCATGATCTTCATTGTAGCCGGGACGCTGTTCGTCATTAACATTGTCAGTCCGATAGCGCTGCTTGCCATCGCCAAACTGTTCCCGGTCCTTCTGATTCTGCTGGGCGGCTACCTGTTAACAAAGTATTTCAAGCGGTCACGTGACCGGGTCGAGCGCGACTATCCCCCAAAAGCTCCCTATTCACTGGTTCCGGGCCCGTTCGGCGATCACGCATCCGGGACGGTTAAGCGATGGTCGCGTCCAGACGAGAGGTAACCATGCAGGCGACCAGGCGTAACTACAAGGCCGTCCTCCTGCTCGCCGCGCTGTTTCTCGTCATAGGCGCCGCGCTCCTGCTCTCCTCATCGCGGTCGCCCGTAACAGACTGGCTCACCCGATTATGGCCGGTCTTCCTGGTCTGCGCCGGTATCGTCCGCGTGATGGGGTTTGCAGCCGAACGCAAACCACGCTCTCCTCTTGGCGGGATGCTGCTGATCATCTTTGGCCTGTTGTTTTTTGCCAATCGTCTTCATCCTGATCTCAACGTAGCTCAAGTCTACGGGCGCTATTGGGTGTTTCTGTTGGCGGTTTTTGCGGCGGTCGAGCTGGTCCGTTACTACTCCCACCCGCAAACCTCGGGTCCCCCGCCAAAGTTGTTCAACGTAAGCAAGCTTGTGATCATCGTGTTGATCGTGAGCACCGGCGTATTGGCGAACAGGGCCGCAAGCAACTCGTCGCTGGTTTCAGCCCTGAGGCTTCCGCACTTCCTAAGCGGTCTTCGCGATTCCGTGGTTGGCGAGGGTTACGCCTTCACCGACGATCCGTTTGTTGCCGGCAACGTGTCCCCGGACATTAAAATCTCGGTGAACAATAGCTACGGAAACGTCAAGATCATCGGCGGCAGCTCGGTGCTTCGCGCGACTCTGGCCAAAGGCATCCGAGCCTGGAGCCACCAGGACGCGCGCAAGATCTCAGAGAAGATCAAGCTGGTCGTCACTCAAACACCCGACGGGTTCAACATCACAACAAATCGCGATCAGTTCAACCAGCAATTCACCACCGACATCCAGATCGAGGTTCCATCGTCTACTACAGCGACGATCAATGACAGCTATGGCTCGGTTTCGGCCAGTGGCATCCGAGGATCGATCGCGATCAAGGCGAGTTACGGCCAAACCGAATTAACCGACATCAAAGGCGACTTGAACCTGGCGCTGAGTTACTCGGACGTCAATGCGTTAAGAATTGAAGGCGACGTAAGTATAACCGGAGCGAAACGCGCGCGAGTTTCCAGCGTGACGGGTTCGCTCGACCTCGGCGCCAGCAATGGATCGGTTGAGCTTCGACAGATATCCGGTCCAACTCAAGTCGATGCGCCGTTCTGCCGCATAACTGCGCACGGCCTGGCCGGCGAAGCGGGGCTCAAGACCGAGCACGGCAGCGTTGATGCCGAGCAGACAGCGGATTTGTTCATCACGGCTCCCTTCTCTGATGTGCGCGCGCGGAATGTTGGCGGCGATCTTCACGTGACCTCGTCGAATGGAAGGATCCAGGTCAACAACATAACTGGCGAGCTTGACGTGCAGGCTGAGCAGAGCTCGCTGAGCGCTGACGAAGTGCGCGGCGGCGTCCTCGTCACAACATCGCACGGAGACGTGGTCGTAAAGAACTTCTACGAAAGTGTGCGAGTCGAAACCAGCTATCGGGACGTGATGCTGACGCCGGCCGGTGAGCTGGCCGGTGATGTCGAAGTGGAGAACAACCACGGCGAGATCAAGCTGTTGCTGCCGCAGTCAAGCCGGTTTCAGCTCGACGCGGCCAGCGAAAACGGGACGATTAGACCGATCGGATTCGCCGAGCTCGCGCAAAAGGTACGCGAGAGCTTAGTCGCATCTCTAGGATCGGATGGTCCGGCGGTCAAGTTGAGGACTTCGTACAAGAACATCATCATTCAGGCAAGTGGTTCTCGTCAGACACAAGCCAGCGCGACCGTCAATTGAGCCGTAAAGCTCATATGCAGAACGTCGCTGGAATTTGATTGAAAGGAGCGTTGATATGGGATTTCTCAGGTTCGTCATTGGCGTCGTGGCATTCATCATCGCGATGAAGCTTGTCGGCTTGATTCTTGGTATCGTCTTCACGCTACTCCACCTCCTGTGGATAGCGATAGTTGTGGGAGTCGTTGCGTTCGTCGCGTGGATGATCTACAAGGCGATCGCTCCGGAAGGCCCCCAACAAGCGTGAGCTTCCAGCCAAATGCCGGTGGTCAGCCGATGCGGGGATCCTCGCCCTGGTCGGCCGGCCACCCCCTTCCAACATGTTGCGATTTTCGTAAATCTGTTTCAGCTTGACCCACAACTATTGCCAATCATTTGGCGGCTGTGATAGTCTCCGCCTCTGTTTGCGCCAAATCTTCCCTCACAACGAAGGTTGAAAGGTCGACAATAACTACGCAGGGTGTTGCTGTGGGACATGGCGACGTCTGCTTACTCTGATAAGAGGCAGGAGATGCTGAATGTCGAAAGATAAGCGTCTGTATACCTTCCTGATAGCGCCCACTCGAACCTCCAAAGTCAGACAGTTCAGCATCGCACACAACACCCTGTACACAGCAGGCGGCATCGCACTGGTACTCTTTGTGCTCGCGATTTACGGGGCAGTGCGGCTGACCGGACATGAGGCGCTCAACATCAAGTACCTTTCGGCAAAGGCGGAAAACCAACAGCTCAAACAAACAAACGAAGCCTATTTGAACTCATACGCGAAGCTAAAAGGACAGATCTCATATATCGAGGATGTATCGCGCGAGCTTGCGCATCAAGCCAAGATGGAGCGTCCGATCGAGATGGATGACAGAGTCGGGATCGGCGGGCCCGAGACGGTTGCAGGTCTCGAAAAGACCGCGGATCATCTCGAACGAGAGGTCAGGCACTTGAACGACCGATTGCGTTCGGATCTCTTGAGAGTTGCCTCGATACCCGCTGGACTGCCGGTGAGCGGGTACGTTACGGACGGATTCGGAATGAGGCGCAATCCGTTTAACGGCGAAGGCCGCGAGGTCCACGAAGGTCTGGATATTGCCGTCGACTTCGGTACGCCGGTGTCGGCCACGGCTGACGGTTTAGTGATTTACGCCGCGCCACACGCGGGTTACGGAAACCTCGTTATCGTCTATCACAGCAATGGAGTCACAACGCGTTACGGACACATGTCGCGGATAACGATTGAGGCGGGTCAGCGCGTCAAGCGCGGCGAGCAAGTTGGACACGCGGGCAGCACCGGCCGTTCGACGGGAACCCACGTTCATTACGAGATCCGCGAGAACGACCAGCCGGTCGACCCGGCTAACTACATCGCATCACGATCATAGAAGGCTTCAACGGCAGTCTCATCACGACCGAGAGCGGCGACTTTGCGGGAATCGTCGCGTCGCACCAGGCCTGAACCCCTCAAATTTCGTCGCCTACGATAACAAGTCTGTCAGGTCTTTAATCTTAAGGATGTCCAGAAGTGACTCGTCCTTGCTGTGTCCCGCGCTGTGACGAATGAGCTCGCCCACCTTCAGTTTGCCATCCGTGTCGTCGGAGCCCGATCTGATATCAGCTATGCGTTTGAGGTCGGCCTCGCGAGCCTTTATGTAATCCTCCGGCAGTCGCCGCCCGCAATAGCTGCAAGAGGGACTCGCCAAGGCGAGGAGCCTCCGTCGGCAGTAAGGACACGAGCGAAAGTCAGGCGTGCTAGTATCGCCCTTTGAGATCGGCGCTCCACAGCTCTCACACCTCGAAGCACCGTCCTCAAACGAACAGCCGCAATAACCACAGGTCGAAGTCATCAAAGAATCGCAATCGTCAGGGGGTGGTTTGGTAAGCTCAAGGGCGTGGCAATCATAGATGAGCCTCCAAGCGAGCTACAATAGTTTTGTTCCTCGAAGCCGGTTAGAGATAACTTCCGATCGACCTCCACGACGAGCGCATTAGGGATTCTGAGCACCGCTGGCAACGCGAATGCTTTCACGATTTACGCTGCCGACCGCCGGTTTGGCCCGCCGCGATACTTGATTTCGGAGAGTGACTTTCATACTATCCTGACGCCTCACCAGGTCTCGGTATAACGCCAACAATGAGACTCATGCTTACTTCAAACCGGGCAAACAAGGGATGCGCCGCCTGGTTGCCGAGTATCGCGACGCTTGCGTGCGCCGTCCAGACGCACGTCCAGAGCAACTCATATGTACGTCTTGCATTGCGCGAGTCCTTTTGTTAGTCACTGATCCAAGGGTGAGACAACATGTCAGAAACAGACTTACTCATCTTGCAACTTGAACAGGCTTTCGATCATCGCTCGTGGCACGGAACAAATCTGTTCGGATCGATTCGCGGCATAGCGCCTGAGCAAGCGGCTTGGCGGCCAGCCGCGGGCCGTCACAACGTGTGGGAGATCATCGTGCACGCGGCGTACTGGAAGTACACGGTCTGCCGGCGGCTGGTGGATGAGGCTCGCGGATCGTTTCCGTTGAAGGGCTCGAATTGGTTCCCGCGCCCGTTTGAAGGAGCCGCTGCTGAGCTTAAGGCAGACATTCGGTTGCTGCAGGACTTTCACGACAAGCTGCTGGCAGCGGTTAAGCAGCTCGACCCGAGGCGGCTTGGTGATCCGCCCGTCGGCAGCAAGTTCACGTTCAGAGATCTGATAGTGGGTGTTGCCGCGCACGATTTGTACCATGCGGGTCAGATTCAACTCTTGAAACGGCTGCGCAAAACTTGAATGATTTGCGATCTTCACCTTAGTTGCAAGCAAAACGCACGTACGATGTCTGAAGGGTTTCACGCTAATGTCCGAGATCATCAAGAACTACTCGAACGGTGATGTCACCGTTGTCTGGCAACCCGCCAAGTGCATTCATTCAACGATCTGTTTTCGAGAACTGCCCGAAGTATTCGATCCGAACAAGCGTCCGTGGGTGAATGCCGAAGGAGCGAACACCGAGGCGATCATCGCGCAGGTTCGGCGATGTCCGTCCGAAGCGCTTTCCTTCTATATGAGACGTGAAGGCATCAAGCCAGCACGCCGAAAGATTCCCAAGGGAAGCCGCCCGCACATGCCCGGTTATGGGATCCTGGACGCCAAAAGCGGTAGCGGCTTGCTTCCCTGGAGCGTTGCGGTTGAGCGATTGACGAAGCCGCGCAACTACTGGATCGCGACTACGCGACCCGACGGACGTCCTCACGCGATGCCGGTGTGGGGCATCTGGCTCGAGGATCGATTCTACTTCAGCACCGGTCAGCACTCGAGAAAGGCACGAAACCTGGCGGCGAATCCGAGATGCGTCGTGTGCGCAGAACCCGGCGATCACGCGGCCATCGTCGAGGGAGTTACGCGCTTGACAACCGATCCTTCATTGCTGAAGCGGTTCTGCGCCGCCTATCAAGCCAAGTACGACTGGGACATGGAGGGATTCGCGGAGCCCATTTATGAGGTTCACCCGGTCGTGGCATTCGCGTTCACCTCGGACGAGGAGGAATTCACAGGCAGCGCAACCCGTTGGGAGTTTGGGAAGGTGTGACTGGGCCGCCTTTTTCTTCGAATGGTCCGATTGCCTCGTTTTCATGGAACCTGTTTCGTGCCCAGGCGTGTCTTGGTCTATGACTCGTGTTGGATCTCTCCTGGCGCTCGTATTGAGCGCTGTCGTCCTCGCAACGACACCCACTGAGGAGATTCCCGCCCCTTTTTCGAGCGCATCGCAAGTGGACGTGCGCGTCGTCAGTGATGAAGCCGATGCCGCGCTTGCCATACTCGCCAGGAAGAAGGCGGGCCAACCGATCACCGAGGCCGATTGGCAGCCGCTGTTCTCGAGCGAAGGTTATGTCCGGCTCAAGAAGCGCGAAGCCGCAATGCAGCGGCCGTTTGAAGACTCTGAGTTCAAAGTCTTCATGCTCTCTGACAAACTGGCCGACCGTGCTCAAGCCCTGCAAGCGACTCTCGACAGGTGGAAACGCGCGGATTCCAGCGAGGCCGCCCGCCGGGCGCTTGCTTACTTACCCGCGGGCGCGCGGATAAAAGCGAAGATCTATCCGATGATAAAGCCTCGCGAGAACAGCTTTGTCTTTGACGTGAAGACCGATCCCGCTATCTTTCTGTATCTCGATCCCGTAGTGACCAGGGAGCAATTCGAGAATACCCTCGCGCACGAGCTGCATCACATCGGGTACGGCGGGAGCTGTCCTTCGAAACAAACCCAAGAAGAGATATCGAAGCTGCCGCAAGAGAGTCGGAGCGTGATCAAGTGGATCGGCGCGTTTGGCGAGGGCTTCGCCATGCTTGCAGCAGCGGGCGGACCCGATGTTCACCCACACGCCGTAAGCAACTCGCAAGACCGCGCGCGCTGGGACCGCGACGTCGCGAACTTCGACGACGATCTGAAGAAAGTCCAGAGCTTTTTCAACGATGTGCTTGCCGGCAAGCTCAGCCCGGAAGAAGAACAGAACACCGCCTATTCCTTCTTTGGAATCCAGGGTCCGTGGTACACGGTCGGATGGAAGATGTCGGTCACGATCGAGAAGACTTACGGACGCGCCCGGCTGATCGAGTGCATGTGCGACCCGAGAGAGCTTCTGGCAACTTTCAACAAGGCTGTCGTTGGACGCAATGGCTCGGTAGCGAATTCCTTGCCAACCTGGTCGCAAGCAATCATTCGAGCTATTTCAGCTAAGCCAGACGCCAAATGACTTGATCGCACCGCCAGCCTCCTTCAAGATTGTTCTGTACACGTGCTCCGTGAATACGACTTGAACGAGGAAACTATATGAAGATCAAAAGGTTTGTTGCGTTGTGCTTGTTTCTCTGTTGTGCGGCCACCGCGGCCTTTTCCGGAACCAAAAACAAAGAGCCCAACTCGCGCACCGAGAGATTCTCTGCAACGCTGGCGGTTCTAAGCGGACCGCGCGCGGGCAGGGTTCGCCCGGTAACCATCTACATAAGCGACTATTCGACGGAGGCGGAAGCTGCCCAGTTGGCGGGCGCTTTTGCGGACGGCGGGTCAAAGGCGTTGTTCAAGGTACTCACTAAACTGAAGTCAAAAGGCCGCGTCGCGCCGACCGGCAGTACCGGCTACCAGATACGGTTCATTCGCTCGACCCAAACTCCGAACGGCCGCAAGATCGTGATGCTGACCGACCGCCCGATCAGTTTTCTCGAGCGTTACTACGGGACTCGGTCGAGCGACTACGAGTATGGGCTGGTCGAGCTGAATATTAATGACGAAGGGAAGGGCGAGGGCTCACTGATCTGGGCGGCAAAGGTGAAAGGGATGAGCGGAAACCAAATCGACGTCGAGAACTTCGGGATCGAGCCCGCGCGGCTGATGAAAGTGCGAAAGCTATGATCAATTCGCGCGTAGGCTCTTGCGAATGCGGTCGCGATACTCGACAGCCCTGGCGCGCACCGAACGCTCATCAACGGTCAGCACGCGACGGTTCCGCATGATCACGCGGCCGTTGATGATCACGGTTTCGACATCCGAAGCTTTGGTGGAGTAGGCGAGCTTCGAGTAAACGTCGTAACCAGGAGTCTGATGAACTGAAGTCGCGTTCACGATTATCAAGTCGGCGAGCTTGCCGGCCTCGAGCGAACCGATGTCTTTGTCGAGGTGAATCGCTCGAGCGCCGCGAATCGTCGCCATCTCCAGAGCCTCGCGAGCGGTGATTACTGTCGGATCCTTCGATACCAGCTTGTGAAGCTTCGCCGCCGTATCGATCTCTTCCCAGAGGTTCAAGTCGTTGTTCGACGCAGCGCCGTCGGTCCCAAGCCCGACCGCCACTCCCGCGCGCAGCATCTGTGGCACTGGCGCGGCGCCCGCGGCTATTTTCATGTTCGACTGCGGGCAATGGGCCACACCAACCTTTCGGCTCGCAAGCGTCTTGATGTCCTCCTCAGTAGGCCAGACCATGTGCGCGGCTATCACTCGTTGATCGAGCAGTCCTATCCTGTCGAGGTAAGACACCGAGCTCGTCCCGTATCGCTCCTTAATCGTTTTGACCTCAGCCTGATCCTCGGCGATGTGAATGATCAGTGGCATCAGAATGCGTTCCGAAAGCGCATGAGCCTGCTTCAGATGCTCGGTCGAAACGGTGTAGGGTGCGTGAGGAGCGATGGCCGGGGTTATCAGCGCGTTGCCCTTCCACTTCTGAGCAAATTTCTCGACATACGTCATCCCGGCTTCCCACGTCTTGTTGTCGGGCGCGGGAAAGTCCAGCAGTGTCTCGCCAAGCACCGCTCGCATTCCGGCCCGCGCGGTCTCGTCCGCGATCGCGTCTTCGAAGTAGTACATATCGACGTAGGTGGTCGTGCCGCCTTGAATCATCTCGAGGCAGCCGAGCTTCGTGCCCCAGCGAACGAATTGCTCATCGACGTTCTTAGCCTCGGCCGGGAAGATGTACTTCTGTAGCCACTCCATCAACACAAGGTCGTCGGCTATGCCTCGAAACAGAACCATCGGTACGTGGGTGTGAGTGTTTATCAAGCCGGGCATCACGATCTTGCCGTTAGCGTAGATCGTTCGCGTGGCAGAGTATCTGGCGGAGACTTCAGAAGACGTGCCTACGGCGACTATTCGGTCTTGCTTGATGGCGACTGCTCCGTTGTCGATCACTCGCGACGAGCCGTTCATCGTGACGACTGTCCCGCCGCGAATGATGAGGTCTACACGCTCGGCTGCGGGTGTTTTGAAAGGAAGGAAGGCAACTAGTAAGGCGAGAATCAGAGATGAGTGAATCAGGGTTCTTCTCAAGCAATCTCCTCCGCTTCAGACCGCGGCGAGCTATTTGACCGTTTCAAGAAACCGCGCGCCGAATGCTTCGGGTAGCAACTCCTTGATCTCGAACTTGCGCACGTCGCCGTCGAGGTTCGCCATTATCACTTCCGTTTCATCCGAAGCAAACTCCCAGATCATCTGGCGGCAGCAGCCGCACGGCGGTGCTATGTGCTCGTGATCGGTTACCACCGCGACTTTTGCTATCTCGTGAGAACCCTCGCTCACCGCCTTGAAGATCGCGACTCGCTCCGCGCACATGCTCAAGCCGTACGTTGAGTTCTCCACGTTGCAACCCGTGAACACGCGGCCCTCCGCGGTGAGCAAGGCTGCTCCTACTTCAAACCGCGAGTACGGCGCGTGTGCGGCCTCGCGAGCTTCCTTCGCAAGCGCGATCAACTCGTCATCGCTGACTGCAATGGTGCGACTTCTCTTCCCCATCTTTAACCCCTGACCCGCGGCCGGTCTCTTCCGTTGCTACCGTCTGAATGCATCTGCACGCGATCTGTGTCATTCGAGAGCGCCAGGGTCGATTTGATTTTGCCGGTGATCAGATCGATGCCGACATCGTTGAATCCGCCCTCGGGGATGATGATGTCAGCGTAACGCTTGGACGGCTCGACAAACTGAAGGTGCATTGGCCGAACCGTTGTTGTGTATTGAGAAATTATCGACTCGACCGATCGGCCTCGTTCGTGCACGTCCCGATCCAACCGTCTGATAAAGCGAATGTCCGCGTCGGTGTCCACAAATATCTTCATGTCCATCAGTGCGCGCATCTGTGGGTTCACAAATGCCAGTATGCCTTCGATGATGATGACCGGCCGCGGCTCGATGTGAGTCGTCTCGGCGCTTCGAGAATGCGTCGCGTAATCGTAGACCGGCTGCTGGATGCACTCGCCGGCCCGCAACGCTTCGATGTGATTCATCAGCAGGTCGGTGTCGAACGCGTCGGGATGGTCGTAGTTCACTCTGTGACGGAGGTCCAGCGGCATATCGCCGAGGTTTCTGTAGTAGGCGTCCTGCTGGAGATAGATGACGTTCTGGGCGCCGACAGCAGATATGATCTTCTGCGCGACGGTGGTCTTGCCCGAACCGGTGCCTCCGCTGATGCCGATAATCATAGGAGGGTTATTGTACCATCGGAGTGCTGTTCAAGGCAGGTCTTCATCGGCTTGTGAAAACTGTAGGGGTTGTCCTTTGTGGCCACGCGCTTGCGATCTGCTCAACCTTCCGCCACCAAGCCACGGAGCACAAAGGAACACAAGGCCATGGTGCCTCGCCGACTGTTGCAGCTTCGTGTCTTTGCGGCTTGGTGGCGAACAGCAGCCTCTTAAACCAATCGCGGAATGAGTCGCACAATCAGTTCCGAAAGCTGACGCCCGGCGCGAGCACCCACATCCATAACTTCGCTGTGATCGATTGCAGCCGGCGCAAGCCCCGCCGCGACGTTTGTTATGCACGAAATGGCAAGCACCTTCATCCCGCCGTGCCGAGCTACGATGACTTCGGGCACCGTGGACATGCCTACCGCGTCGGCGCCGAGCTTGCTCAACATCCGAATCTCGGCGGGCGTCTCGTAAGACGGGCCGAGCAGGGCCATGTACACTCCCTCCGCAAGCACAACTCCCATCTCGCGCGCAACTTCGTGCGCTACCTCGATGTAACCGCGGGTGTAGGCGGCTGTCATATCCGGGAAGCGCGGGCCCAACCGATCGTCGTTGGGACCTCGCAACGGGTTGTCGCCCATCATGTTTATGTGGTCGGTGATGACCATCAAAGACCCGGGAGCAAGGTGAGAAGCAACCCCGCCGGCGGCGTTAGTCAGGATCAACGAGCGAATCCCCATCGCCGCGAACACTCGAACGGGCAGCGTCACATCTTCCATCGAGTAGCCCTCGTAAAAATGAAACCGCCCTCTCATCAAGGCTACATCGACGCCGCTGCAGGAACCTATCCTGAACATACCGTCGTGACCTTCAACTGTTGATGTGACGAAGTAAGGTATATCGGCGTAGGGAATATCGACGGCGTTCTCAACACAGTCGGCTACGCTTCCAAGTCCCGAGCCCAGGACAACCGCGACTCGCGGAGCGAACCTCCCCGACTTCGCTACGATAAACCGCGCTGCTTCCGCTGCTCTTTCGTGTGCTGAAATTGCCATGATCGTTCAAAGCTCAAATAATCGCGTTAACCAAACTGCTACCGGTTCTCCTTAACATATGCCATGCCGATCGCGCGAGGCGGTGTCGCTCTCCCAATAAACCCCGCAAGCACCACCAGCGTCAACACGTAAGGAATGATCTGAATGAACTGCACAGGTACCGGCACCACGCCTTGCATCTGATCTGAAATCGCTTCAGCCATTCCAAACAGCAGGCACGCGAGAAATGCTCCGACCGGATGCCACTTGCCAAAGATCAACGCCGCGAGCGCGATGAATCCTCGCCCCCCAGTCATGTTGCGGGTGAACAGCGAATTCTGGGCGATCGACAGATAAGCTCCGGCCAGCCCTGCCAGCAAACCGCTTAACAGCACGCCTGCGTATCGCATCCTGTAGACGCCAACACCGGCGGTGTCGGCAGCCTCCGGGTTCTCGCCGACAGCGCGGAGCCGCAATCCGAATCGCGTTCGAAACAACACGTAGTAGCTTATTGGCACCATCGCAAATGCCAGATATGAAATCGGCGTGTGTCCCGATAACAACTGGCCCACCACCGGCACCTGATCGATCAGGGGAATATGCCATTCGGGCAAGGTCTGCTCGCGCGGAAGCTGAGGAGTCGAACCGGTCGATTCAAACAGCGCGCCCGAGACCAGCGGAGGCACGCCCAGGAACATGATATTGATGGCGGTGCCGACGACTACTTGATCGGCTCGGAAGTGAATCGAAGCGACCGCGTGGATGAGCGCCACGAAAACGCCGGCGACGGCTGCCGCAAGAAGGCCGATCCACGGATTCCCCGCTTCCACGGTGACGGCGGCGGCGGTGAACGCTCCGGCAAGCATCATTCCTTCGAGCGCGATATTGATGACCCCGCCCCGCTCCGAGAACATTCCGCCCAGCGCCGCCAGGGTCAGCGGGGTCGCGTACCTCACCATCGAAGCCAACAAGGATAGAGTGATGATGTTTCGCAGCATAATAAAGCAGTGGCCGGTTGTCGGTGGTTCGGCTCCAGGCACCAATCCGGCCAACCGACGGGCGATCAACAACTACGCCCTTTTCCAACGGGCGCGAAAGACCGCTTCGCAAGCGACAAACAAGATGATGATCGCTTGCAGGATCACCACCCAATCTTTCGAAACGTGGTCCGTAAAGATGTCAATGAACAACCCCGACCTTATCAACGCGCCAAACAGAATCGCTGCAAGCAACACTCCCGCCGGATGGTTGCGTCCAAGCAACGCGACTGCAATACCGGTGAATCCGTAGCTTGCAGAAAAGTCGTGATAGTAACGATACCGATAGCCGAGCACCTCGTTGATCCCTACCATCCCCGCCAGCATGCCCGAGATGAACATCGCCATCACAATGTTTCGTGAGATCGAGATTCCTCCGTACTCAGCCGCCGACGGATTCGCGCCCACCGCGCGGAGCTCGTAGCCCCACTTTGTCCTCCACAAGAAAATATAAACGACTACACACGCAGCGAGCGCGAAAATAAACGCCAGGTTCAGCGGCAACCGGTCCGGGAAGCTTATTCCAATCGAGCCGAGCAGCACGCTCATCCGCGGGATGTGCGGGCCTACCAGCACACCATCAACTTTTTCGGCTATCGGGAACGTCTCGAGGATCGGATCGCCAACTTTGCGGTAATGGTATTGAGTCAGGTAGCTGACCAGACCGACCGCGATGAAGTTCATCATGATCGTGGTGATAACTTCGTGCGCGCCGAACTTCGCTTTGAGCACGCCTGGAACGCCTGCCCACACACCACCGACTAAAACCGCGGCGAGCATAGCCAGCACCAACACGATCGTGGCCGGCCAGGTCGGCAACACCAGTCCCACCCAGGCCGTCGCAAACGCTGCTACTACGAGCTGGCCCTCGGCGCCAATGTTAAGCAAGCCGCACTTGAACGCAACCGCCACCGCTAGCCCGGTGAAGATAAGCGGCGTCGCATAGAACAGCGTGTAGCCGATTCCGTCCAGCGTTCCAAACGCGCTCGTGAAGAACAGGTCGTAGACCAGCAGCGGGCTGTCGCCCACTATCCACACGATGACCCCGCCGAACAAGAACGCCGCCACGACAGCGATTAGCGGAAACATCAGTTCTTTGAACAGACTTCTCATACCTGTACGGGCGGCCCTCCGTGGCTGCCCCTCGTTGCAAACACAGCCTTCGGTGTTGGGGGGC
>JBASRN010000348.1:0-2739 GCA_049273855.1 Blastocatellia bacterium | reverse complement strand
GCGCTCTCTTGGCCGAAGAGGGGCGGCCACGGGGAGCCGCCCGTACATTTGTGCCACCAACCGCCGACTAGCGAAACGCGCGTTATAAGCAACTAGTTCGATGCGAGACACCGACATCACGCTCACCGGGCCGCTGACTCAGCCCAACGCTCACCGCCGACTCGAGCCAAAGCTGGTTGCCATTCTCCGCGCGGGCTATTCGCGCAAGGTGTTCCTTCACGATCTCGCGGCCGGGCTGACCGTGGGCGTAGTGGCTCTGCCGCTGGCGATCGCGTTTGGCATCGCTTCGGGGGTCAAGCCCGAGCAGGGGCTTTACACCGCTATCATCGCAGGCTTCGTGATCGCAGTCCTGGGAGGCACGCGCGCGCAGGTCAGCGGTCCGACCGGCGCGTTTATCGTCATCATCTACGGAATTGTCCAGCAGCACGGCTACCGTGGGCTCGCCGTCGCGACTCTAATCGCAGGCCTGGTTCTGATGGGTATGGGACTTCTGCGAATGGGAGCCCTGCTGAAATTCATCCCGTATCCGGTGACGGTGGGCTTCACCAGCGGGATCGCGGTGATCATCTTCTCTTCCCAAATGAGGGACTTCTTCGAGTTGAAAATGGACGCAGTGCCAGCCGGGTTCGTCGAGAAATGGATCGCGTATGCAAGACACACTCAGACGTTCAACTTCGACGCCCTGTGGATCGGGCTTGGCTCACTGCTGATCATTTTGTTTTGGCCGCGCATCACTCATCGAATTCCGGGTCCGCTGGTTGCGATAGTGGTGATGACCGTTGTTGTGAAGCTGACCCACTTGCCGGTCGAAACAATCGGCAGCCGCTTCGGCAGCGTGCCCACTCATTTCCCGGCGCCGCAGCTTCCGTTTGTTAGCTGGCATCTAATTCAACAGATGTTTTCGCCCGGGGTCACCATAGCCCTGCTTGCAGCGCTCGAATCGTTGCTTGCAGCGGTCGTAGCCGACGGGATGCTCGGCTCGCGCCACCGGTCAAACATGGAGCTGATAGCGCAGGGAGCGGGCAACATAGCTTCAGTGATATTTGGCGGCATACCGGCTACGGGCGCAATCGCCCGCACGGCTACCAACATCAAGAGCGGAGCTCGCACGCCGATAGCGGCGGTCATTCACTGCGTGGCGCTGGCGATGATCCTCATGTTCTTCGGCCAATGGGCGGCGCTTATCCCGATGACAACGCTTGCCGCTATATTGATTGTCGTCGCTTACAACATGAGCGAATGGCGCGCCTTTATCAAACTTTTCCGCAGCCCCAAAAGCGACGTGATGGTCCTGGTTGCGACGTTCTTGCTTACGGTCTTGATCGACCTGACGGTCGCGATTCAAGTCGGAGTCTTGCTTGCGGCTTTCCTGTTCCTGCAACGGATGGCTAACGAGACTCAGGTCAACCTGATCACCGAGAATGTCCGGGAGCGAGATGAAACCGAGACACGCGACATCTCGGACCTTGAAGTACCAGCCGGTGTGGAAGTCTTTGAGATTTACGGCTCGTTGTTTTTCGGGGCGATCGAACGATTCAAGGACGCCATCCGTCGGGTCGAGAAGCGCCCAAAGGTGCTGATCATCAGGATGCGCAACGTGGTGGCGATAGATGCGAGTGGGCTGCAGACGATGGAAGAGCTTCTGGCGAGCTGTCACAGAAAGAACACCTCGCTGCTACTCTCGGGAGTTGCGCCGCAGCCAAGATCTGCGATGCGCCAGTCCGGGTTCCTCGGGCGGTTAGGTGAAGAGAACGCGTTGGACAATATCTATGAGGCTCTGAATCGCGCGAAGACGATCATTGGAGTACATCAATCCATGTCGCCGAGGTGAGAACCTAATAAATACTGTCACCTACCCTTGAATTCCGGTTTCCGCTTTTCGTGAAACGCGGCGGTCCCTTCCTTAACATCCTCGCAGTAGTTCGTCACCATTATCGCAAGCGCCGCGTCCTCGAGCGCGTTCTCGAGGTCCATAGTCTGCTGTTTGTACATCATTCGCTTTGTCATCCGTATGGCGATCGGCGGGCCGTCCGCTAATCGTTCCGCCCAGCGACGCGCCAGCAGCATCACCTCTTCGTCCGGCACGACTTCAGTTACCAGGCCCAGCTCCTTGGCTTGAGCGGCCGGATAGACCTCCGAGAACAGCGACATCCGAAGCGCGTTCTGCAAGCCCATGTATTTCGGGAACAGATAGGCTCCGCCCTCGTCCGGGACCAATGCGAACTTCAAGCTCGTGTCGCCTAGCTTCGCGCTCTCGGCAGCGATTCGAAAATCGCAACACAACGCGAGCGTCAGTCCCCCGGCCACCGCTGCTCCGTTCACCGCAGCGATCGTTGGTTTGTCGAAGCGCCGAAGCAGGGTCACAAGCTGGTGCATATTCTCGCGCATTTCCAGCATCGCTTCCATGCGGTGGCCGCGGTAGCGCGCGGGATACTGGAAGTCACGGCTGATATCACCGCCGGAACAAAAACCCCGCCCCGCCCCCGTGATGATCACGGCTCGCACTTCATCGTCGTCGCGCGCGTCACAAAGTGCGCTGATCACCTCGTGGACCATTACTTCGGAATAGGCGTTTAGTTTTGTAGGGCGATTCAGGGTGATCGTCGCGACGCGGTTCTCTTTTGAGTAAATGATCTCGCGAAAGTCCATTTTGAAGTCTCCTGAGCCTTCATGTAGGGGCGGCCCTCCGTGGCCGCCCCTCAGTCAAATCACGAGGACATTCGCTGGGGCGGAATGAGG
>JBASRN010000346.1:0-28121 GCA_049273855.1 Blastocatellia bacterium | reverse complement strand
ACAAGCCATATTCGCGATAGATCCGTTCCAGGGTCAGTTGTCGACCTTCGATCCAAACGTGAGCGTGTCGCTTACCCAGGACCTGCCCAACTTCAGCTTCATACCGGGACAGTGGGCAGCGGTGATCGACATGCGCAATCTGCTCGACCAGCAGAGCTCGGTTTCCGACGATCGGCAAGAATTGGTCGCTAGCCGGTTCCACCGGCTTGTCCGAGTCGGGGTTTCGCTTCGGTTTTAGTAGTTGAACAGGCCCGGAAAGAGGCCTGTCAAAAGATTGCCGCCATGTCTTTCAGTTTCACCGGTCTCAGAAGCCTCTGAAGGTTCCAGACCGTGTTTTCCGCGCTCTCCCGATTCAGATACCATCTGAATTCCGGCGAGCTTAGAACCTGACAAAGCCTCCAAATTATCGGAGCCTGCTCCGAAAAACTGGAAGGCGCAGGGCTCGATCCGCGAAATAGAGGATTTAAAGTGTTTGTTTTTTTGGACGTTACCTCGCGGGTGGCAATCGGAATAAGAGTTGCAGATTTCGTGAAATGAAGTAGCCTGCAACGTAGCGCGCAGAGGGACCGAGCATTGAAGAACTTGATGACCAGCACAAAGCTCATCGCCGTGCTGGCGATAACCGCCTTGTTCGTGGTTATCGGTGTGCTTAATCTGCGCGACCGGCTAAGCGCTCCTGCGATTGCCGACGACGGAGTCGAATGGGTCAACACAGAGAAGGGATTGCAAGCCAGATCGATCAGCGGGGACTCACCGTTGAGGTTTGCGATCAAGAGAGGGGACTACCTCCGAGCGGTCTTCTTTGTAGGCAGAGCGGATGACGCCTCGCGCGGGATGACAGCTCAACGTTCGCTCGACTACGAAGAAGTACAGAACGTTGAGGAGTTGTCTCGCTATCTGGAACGGCAGGGCGTAGGCAATAGTGCGCGATATGCGATCTTGCATCGCGACGTCGTCCTCAAGAACATTTACGGTCTGGAGAGACCGCTCTACGACGTCGATTTCAAAGTCATACCACGCGACCAGAACCTCGCCCGGGGCCTCTATCTTGCGTTCATTGGGCTGGTTTATCTCGCGATAGGGCTTTTTGTTTTGTTGAAGCAGCATAGGGCGGCTCTTACCTACCACTTCTTCGCATGGTCACTTGTCTCGTTCAGCGTGTACTTGTTCAGCTCAACTCGAGAGTTCACGAGATTCGACGGTCTGGTCAGTTTCCTCGACGGGGCGGCTCAGTCTTTCATGGCGCCTTTGTTCTTACACTTCTGCGTAAACTTTGTTTCGAGCCGTTCACCGCGTCTGAAATCTCGCGCGATAGCGGCGGCGCTTTATCTACCTGCCGTTTTGCTGGTCGTTTTTGAGGTGCTTTTTCAGTACAGGCCGAGGTCATTCACCGGTGGCTCGTTGGTTCAGGTGCGCGACTGGCTCGACAAAGCTGAGTTGATACAGTTCTGGCTCTTCTACTTTGTAATCGGCAACGCGGTGCTCCTGTTAGCTTTCTATCGCGGTGAAAAGCCCCTATTGAAGCAGCAACTCCGCTGGATCATACGGGCGCTGGGTTTGTCAGGCGCTCTGTTCACGACACTATACTTCATCCCGTTTGTCGCAGGCATCGAGATCACTCCGGTGATGGAGACACTGGCTTACGCGCCGTTCATCCTCATCCCGTTGTCGTTCGGTTACTCCATTGTCCGCTACCGGCTCATGGACGTTGACGTTATCATGCGACGGAGCTTTGTGCATGCGATGGCCACTGTGGCGGTTGGAGCCATCTACATGGCAGTCCTGCTGGGAGTTGGCGACCTGGTCAAATTTATCTGGGCTACTGCAGATCTGAACTCATGGAAGACACGCGCAGTTGTTGTCGGGGGTATGCTTGTTGTAGCGATGCTGTTCGCGCCGATCAAGAACAGGCTTCAGGTCTGGGCAGATCGCTGGTTCTACGGCGAGCGGTATACACTTAGAACTGGCCTTCAGGATTTCGGTCGGACGCTCGCGCAGACGACGGCGTTGCCCCAGCTGCTCGACTCTCTGGTGCGCCGCCTGTCCGATATGCTGTCGGTGCGCAAAGTCGTCATTTTCATAGAAGACGGGTCAGCGTCTTCCGGTTTCCGGCTTTCGCGCTCAGCTGGGATTGACGGCGACGTCACTTTACCTCAGGACATAAAACAGATTATTCGAGTGCGCTCGATCGGGCGCGGCTTTATCACAGCGGATGATCTTCCGAGAGAAGCCGGAAGCGAAGTTTCTTTCCGCAGCTTGCCGCCGCCCGAAATGGACTCAACCGATTATCAGGGGCGCAGGCGCGATGAAGTCTACTACTACGTGCCATGCGTTGTGCGCGACAGAATGGTCGCGATCATTGGCGTAGGCCGCACCACCGGGGGCGCCCTGCTGACCAGCGAAGACACCGATTTGCTTAGAGCGTTATCAGGCTATGTCGCAGTCGCCATAGACAATAGCCTCTTATACCGGTCCGAGATGGAGAAGGCGGAAGAACTGATACGGCTCAAGGAGTTTTCTGAGAACATCATAGAAAGCGTCAACGTCGGGATACTGTCGGTCGACTTCGACGGATTGATCTCGACGTGGAACAGCGCGCTCGAAGAGATCTTTGGGATCAGTCGTGATCGGGCCATAGGTCGTGCCGTCGACGAAGTTCTTGATCGCGATCTGATCGATACGATCCAAAACGTCACAGGTGAGGAAGGTTGGGCGTTGCAAGACATCCGCCATATATACAAGTACAACGCCTCAACAGAAGACGGGCGGCCGCTGACCATCAACATGTCGCTTGCGCCGTTTGAAGCCGCGCGCGGGGTTGTGACCGGCACGCTTGTCGTCATCGAGAATGTCACTGAACGCGCCCAGCTCGAAGAGCAGTTATTGCAGCGGGAGAAGCTTTCGTCGATCGGACTTCTTGCAGCGGGCGTTGCGCATGAAGTCAACACACCACTTGCAGGAATCTCGTCGTATGCACAGATGCTGCTGCAACAGATCGACGGCAGCGATCCGAAACGGCGGCTGCTCGAAAAAATCCAGCTGCAGACCGTTCGTGCCTCCGGGATAGTTAACAACCTTCTTAACTTCTCTCGAACCGGGGACACTCAGTTCCGCGAGATCGACTTGAACCAAGTGCTCGACGACACGCTTCAGCTATTGGAGCCGCAGCTCCGCAATGCCAGACTGGAGATCGTTCGCAACTATGGGCAGGAACTACCGGCGGCTTTTGGAAACGCGTCGAAGCTTCAGCAGGTTTTCATGAACTTGATCCTGAACGCGCGGGACGCGATGCCGAACGGCGGGCGGATTTCGATACACACGCGACTGGTTGAGACTTCGTTGGTGGTCGACTTCCGCGACACCGGGGTCGGAATGGCTCCTGAGATCATAGCGCGCATCTACGATCCGTTCTTCACGACCAAGGAAGTCGGTCAGGGCACCGGATTAGGGCTGGCGCTTTCGTACGGCATTGTGCAGGAGCACGGCGGACGCATCTTCGTCGAGAGTCGGCCGGGCGAAGGCTCGCACTTCACAATCAAGCTACCCACCGCGTTTTCTCGTCAGATGCAGGCCGCTAGCGACTGACCTCATTCACCTCTGAAACCCACCTCGGCTGGCAGTAACCGCCTGCAGGTTGATAACATCTACACGTATGGCGAGAAAAGGAAGCATCCTCGTGGTGGATGACGAGGAAGTAATGCGCGACGTGCTCGGAAGCTTGCTCGGCAGCGAAGGCTACCAGGTCGAGCTGGCCAAGAACGGTGAAGAAGGGTTGGACAAGTTCGGACAGCGCACGTTTGACCTGGTGTTGCTGGACGTCTCGATGCCGGGCATGGGCGGGTTGAAAATGCTCGAGGAAGTGCTGAAGCTCGATGCTGAAGCGGTGGTCGTAGTGATCACGGCTTACGCCACCTTCGATACGGCGATCTCCGCAATGCAGCGAGGCGCGTTCACGTGCATCAGCAAGCCCTTCGACAACAAGGAGATCCTGAAGCTGGTAGCGGCAGGGGTCCGGCGGCGACGCAAAGATGAAGAACGTAGAACTCTTCGGCAGACGCTGAAGCGCAGCACCGAGAGCAAAGAGATTGTGGCCCGAAGCGAGAAGACCCTCGAGATGCTCGCCTTCGTGGAACAGGTCGCTCCTGCCCGCTCGACCGTTCTGATCACTGGAGAGAGCGGCACTGGAAAAGAACTAATCGCCCGCGCCATTCACAATCACAGCGCGCGCTCGGATAGGCCGTTCATTACTGTCAACTCCGCCAATCTCCCGACCGAACTGCTCGAAGCAGAGTTGTTTGGGCACACGCGCGGCGCCTTCACAGGAGCCGTCGCGGCTAAGAAGGGTTACTTCGAGGTCGCCGACGGAGGCTCGATCTTCCTGGATGAGATTGGAACCATCTCGATCGAGACGCAGGCGAAGCTGCTTCGGGTGATTCAGGAACGAGACTTCACACCGCTGGGTGATACTACGCGCCGGCAGGTTGACGTGCGGATCATCGCAGCCACTAACACGGACTTGAAGCAGGCGGTCGAAGAAGGCTCGTTCCGCGAGGATCTCTTCTACCGGCTAAACGTGATCGCGATTGGCCTGCCGCCGCTTCGCGAACGCCGTGAAGACATCCTGCCGTTGGCGCAGCACTTCATCAGGAAATACGCCGCCGAGAACAACCGTCAGATCTCTGACCAGTTAGGGCCGGAGGTCTTGACACTACTCGAGGCTTACAACTGGCCGGGCAACGTGCGCGAACTAGAGAATGTAATCGAGCGCGCGGTCATTATTGCGCGCGGAGATCGCCTGGGGCGCGAGGACTTGCGTGAAGAGCTACTCAGCCCTCAGCGCCGGGCCGGGCAGGCGGGCGGGCAGAAGGTCGCGACGCAGATTGATCTGTCTGAAGGAATATCGTTTTACGATGAAGTGAACCGGTTTCAGATAGAACTGATTCGGAGGGCGCTCCAGATAACCGGGGGGCATCAATCACGCGCGGCCAAGCTTCTGAGGATGAACACCACAACACTCAACAGCAAGATCAGGTACTACAATATCAGGCCTTGATTGCCGCCTTCAAAAAGGCTACAACCTCAGCACAAATGGTAGCGACCTCTCTCCTTTTTCAATCAGCACTATTTGATTGTCAAAGCTTTTCATCAGGTTGAGCTTCTTGTATTTCAGCTTGAGGCGAAGGGAGTTCGTTGCGTGTTCGAACTCGAATGACCTATCCACGATCTTTCCGTTGATTTCCACTTGCGCTGCTGCGGTGAAGTCAAGGCCGCTTATTACAAGTCTCTTCTTTACATAGGTGACTGTGGTGATGATCGGCACCTTATTTGATGGAGGCCCAGTGACTGGCGGCGCGATGTTGTAGACGGCTAGCGCGAAGTCTTGATCAAGAGCGGTTTCGTTCCCGGGCACTCCGTCACCGGCGATGTTTGCCGCTCGTACGGTAATCATGAAGTTGCCTTCAACGCCCGCTGGAAACGCCTCTGGCGAAAGGAAGATTGCTTCGATGTTGTTCAGGCCATCTGGCTCTCCGCCCTGAATCGACCACTGCCCGTTCAAGTTGTTTCCCTTATAAACCGTTACGGCGCCAACTTTGATTTCGAGGTCAAGGTCGTTGACGAGTGCCGGGCCAGCAAGCATCCCAGGCGCATCTGTCCATGCGAGCGTTACGCGTAACGGCAGTGAGCGATCGGCAAGCGAGCCTTGAACTTCGTAGGTCTGGCCGGTCTCGGTGAGCAGCGTGGATTGATCCAATAACACTTGTTGCGCGCCGTCAAACGCGCGCGAAAGGTCGACACGCCCCCATCCTTGACGGGCACCGGGAAGGTCGCCGCCGGCGTTCTCGCCCGTCAGGTACGTCGCGGAATTGATGAGAAACGCTTTGGTCATGGCCGGCGAAGGCGGCTGGCCAGCCCCCAGAAGGCCGCGCATAGTAAAGAACTTTCGGACGAGCGCGGCTGCGCCAGTCACGTGCGGCGTCGCCACGCTGGTTCCCGATGACCATGTGTAGAAGCGCTGGCCCGGTGGTTGAAACAACGGAATGCCGGGGCAGAGCCCGCCGGCGAAAAAGTGCGAGGCTTGCGAAGCGCCGCCATAAATGTGTGTGCCGGGGGCGACCAGGTCGGGCTTCGATCGGTTGTCAGCGGTTAGTCCGCCTGATGAATATCGTAAGATGTCCAACACGCTATCCGCGCCGTCGGGTCCGATTCCTCCGCCTCCGTCGAGATCGCAGGAATCGGTTCCTTCGGGTCTGTAGTTCTCGCTTGCTCCAACAGTGATGACGTTCTTAGCCGTGCCCGGCGAACTTATGTGGCCGCCGGGACCACCATTTCCGGCTGAGAAGACGAAGACCATCTCTTGATTGCCAGGGATCGAGGGCCGAGCGTCTCGCACAAGCGCGTCGTACTCTTGCGCTGCTGCGTCGTACGTGTTCGACCCGTTGCCCCAACTGCCGTTTGACATCCGGGCGCCCGCTGCGTAAGCCGACGACGCCGCGCCGGTAAAAGAGAAGTTAAACGGCAGCCTACCTCGGAAGTCGAATATTCGAGAGACGCCGAGCCTTGCCGAAGGTTCAACCCCCACCCCGTACATATACCCCAGCGCGTCCCGTTGATCGCTCGCGCCCCTTCCGCCCACTATAGACGCGACGAAACTCCCATGACCCGCTTCGTCTTCCGCCGAATCGCTCGCGTAGTTGAAGCTGTAACTCACGCGGCTGACGCCATTGGCGTCGCGAAGGTCCGGATGAACCGAAAGGCCGGTTGTCTTTCCCCGGTCGAGACCGGAGTCTGCTACGTCAACGACAAAATCGGGAACGGTGTCCAACTCCTCGGATCTAAGCCAGTCCCAGTAGCCAGGCGCGGCCGGTTGAGTCAGATCCGCACTCAGATTGCCTGCACCGATCTGAGCGCTTCGCTCATCCAGGAGCTTCGGCTCGGCCGCGGGGCCGATGAACAGCACATCGTCAAGAGCGGCCACCGCCAGCAGGTGATCAACCCGCAGGCTTATCGAGAGAACTACGAAACTAAGAAAACGTCGTGGCTCTCGGTCCACGCTCGACGCGAAGCTATTGATCCTCGCGATCGTGTTTGAAGCTTCGCCGGAATCTGCCAGCTCTACCTCAACGGCGACAGTCGAGGTCCCGCGGCTGGCCAGCATCTCGTCGTCGAAGGCTATATCGATCTTTTGATGTGCTTCCAGCCGCCCCATCCACTGAATCGGACGAGCATCGTCTGCTAATGACCCGCCGTGAAACCTCGCGGTTCTCGCAAGCTCGGCCGCGCCACCCCGAACGATGTATGAATTGTTGGGCATGTATCCGATGATCTCCAGGCCGGCTGCGAGCAAACGGGCGATCCACTCGGATTTGACCGGCCCGCGAAACTGAATGACTCGCGTGTTCGTAGACGGTGAACTTGCAAGAGAAGTGAGGTGTTCAACCGCGCGCAAGTCCCTTCCAGAGGTGTCAGGCGCGCCGCTCGACCGAGTGTCCAGCCAACCGCGACTGAAGAGTATCAAATTCGGATTCCTGCGCGCCTCAAGGTCGCGGCGGAGATCCCTGGCTCTCGACTCATGAGGCGAGACTTCGGCCGAAGATGCGAGCGATGCCACGCACGTCATTGCAAACGCGAAAGCGGCGAGCCCGAGCTTTATCTTCTGTGCAGTCAATCTTCTCATGTTCAAATCCCGGGATTCATTGACTATTTGCCCAGAACAGGGGCAATTATACCGGGGACTTCCTTTTGCGAGCAACGCAGGCGGGCCGGACGTTCATCGGTACTGACGGCTTTGCCGGGCCATTACGGTCACGTTTACATTGACGAAAAAATAAGGGAGCAAATCGCTGTCAGTTACTACTCGCGCGCGCTCGGAGTGTGAGCCGAGCGCGACATCCGGACGCGACTCAAGAACCAGCTTGTAGCTCTTGCCTTCTTGAAGAGTTTCTATGCGGGAGATGAACTGTGTCGCTTCGATGCGGAGGATCTTCAGATTTCCCCTTTCGACGGTCACATTGAATTCGGCCTTCCCGGTTTTGCCTTCTGTCACGGTGAATAGCGCCGTCGAATCGGGGCCAAGAAAGATTGGGCCGATGTGTTTCCCAGATCGAAGCACTATACCTTTCACGGGACCACCATCGCCTGACGTTAGCACGTTTGCGGTCACTGTGAGCACAATGTGTGGCCGCGCAGGGTCGTTTGTGTGCAGCGTGACGATCTTGCGGATCCGGCCAGCTTGACTAACTGTGGTGACTTGCAACTCGGCCCTGCCTTCCTGACCCGGAGCGAAGACTCTGTCTGAGTCAACAACCGAGCAACCGCAGCCGGCTGTGACGCTTTCAATCCTAAACTCGGCGTCGCCCTCATTGCGGATTAAGAAGAGTTGGCTGATCACTTCGCCCTTGTAGACGTCGCCGAAATCGTAGGTTACGATGGGCACGACCGCCCGCGGGGCAGGCGCCGCTGTCTTTGTGCGACCGGTCTGCCGCGCCGCGGCGGATCCGCTGATCAGCAACATCACAACAGCTGCGGATCCCATGAATCGTTCACATGAATTAATCAGTTACTACTCCTCTAACGCCCTTTCCCGACGCGCTAGAGAGTAGTCGAACCCTGGCCACTCGCGCAATGCCACTAATGGCTTTGACTTATTGACGCCCTCAAAGGCGCTGATCCTACCGAACTATCGTTGCCAAAGGACCACTCGACTTCTAGGGTGTTTAGACAGCACGTTCTCCGAACGGCACGAGGAGCGACGACTCACGACCGTCCCCCGGAGATGGTAACGAGCCCAGCTTCTCTACTTGCTGAACTTGAAGTTTGCCCGATGTAGATTGCCGTCCTTCAAGACCACGACCAGTTGGCGACAAGAGTTAGCCCACGACTTCTCCGTCTTCCAGACGTAGATGTACTGGTCGGTCGCGAGATCGTAGTTCAAGCTGCTCCCGCCGGCGTTGACCGTTTCTTCCACCGCTGCACCGGGGTCGGTGAAGTTACACGCGATCACCGCCGACAGCGGATACGCGGTCGAGAAGATGTTCAAGCCTTGGTAACCGCTCAAGCTGAACTTGATCGGGATGGCGCTGCCAGCCTTAACAGTGTTCACGATAGGCAGATTGTCGACCGGTTGGAAGAAACCGGCAAAGTTGTAGTAGACACTGAGCTGCGCTGTACACTGGGTGTAATTGCCGGCGGCGTCAGTGGCCCTGATCGCAACGGTCGTTGTTCCCACTCCCACCTGCGTACCGGCTATCGGAGTCTGTGTCTTGGTTAGAGCGCCGTTGCAGTCACTGACCGACACACCGCCGGTGAAGTCAGGCACCGGCGCCGTCTGGTTGCCCGACGTCAGCGCTATCATCTGGTTAGGCGCACAAGCGCTTATTGTCGGAGGAGCATTGTCGCTGACTTCAAAGGTTGTCGAGCAGGATGCGGTGTTGTAGTCCGCATCCTCGACTGTGATTGTGACGGTGTGGCTGCCCAAACCGACCACCGTACCCGGCGCTGGAACCTGAGTTTTTGTTACCGGGCCGTTGCAGTCAGTCGCCACCACTCTGCGGGTGAAGTCAGGCACCGCCGCCTGACAACTGGTATTTGCATAAGTGGTCTCAGCGGGTGCGCACGTAGTGATGACAGGCGGCGAATCGTCATCGACGGTGAACGTCGCCGAACAAGTATTGCTGTTGTTTGAATTATCTGTCGCCGTGATAGTGATTGTATGCGAACCCAAACCGACCATCGTGCCTGCTGCCGGGCTTTGGGCTAGAGTGACTGAGCCGCAGATGTCAGAGGCTGTCACTCTAGCGGTGAAATCCGGCACGGCAGCCAAACAACTGCTGTTGGCAGGTACCGACTCGGACGGTGCACACACCGCGAGCGTCGGCAGCGTAGTATCCACAACAATTACTGTGCGCGTGGCTGTAGTTGCTGGATTAATCGAAGGATCGCTGACGTTGTAGTGAATGTGATACGTGCCCGGAACGCTTGCGTTCACCGTATCTCCGCTGACTTCGATTGAGCCGGTCAGGTTGCCAGCGCATGAATCTGTTGCGGTCGCACCGGGATCGGTGAATGTGGTGTGGCACTCGACTGTCAACGGGTTCGCGCCGGTGACTGAGATCGTGGGCGCGGTCGTGTCTACTACGTTCACCGTGCGAGTGACTGCCACGGCCGGGTTGCCCGATGGGTCGCTAACGCTGTATGTGCGGGTGTAACTGCCAACCGCATTGGCGTCGACGATGCCGGTTACGACTATCGCGCTGGTTAGATCGTCGGCACAGGTATCGGTGGCAGTCGCGCCGGGATCGGTGAATGTAGTGTGACACTGGACGTTGAACGAGTTGGGGCCGATGAGCGTTATTGCCGGCACCTGATTGTCGACAACTGCTTGAGCGAGACCCGATGATGTACTGGTGTTGAAGTTGCTGTCGCCAGCATAAACAGCCGTGATCGTGTGATTACCCAACGACAGCACCGAGATAGTGAATGTGGCGGCGAACGGCGGGCCGGCCACCAGATTACTTGTGCCGAGCGTGTTTACCCCATCCTTGAAGGTCACAGTCCCTGTTGGCGTTCCCGTGCCGCCTGCTGTAGTGTGGACAACCGTGGCAGTGAATGTGGCGACTTGCCCGCACTGTAGCGGAGCAATGCTCGATATGACGTTTGTCGTTGTGTTTGCCTTGTTGACCGTTTTGTTTATTAAGGCGGTCGAGTTTATGGGCATGTTATTCACACCGTTTGCCGCACTCACCGTCGCGATCAGTGTAACCGACCCGGCGGTTGTGTCTCTGTAGAAAAAGTCGGGGGTGTTCTGATTGCCTGCTGTAATCTGCAGCGTGAGACTTGTAGCAGCGAAAGACCCGCCGCTGCTTGTATCGAACCTGCCTGTCGCCGAGTTCGATGTAACCTGAACCGTGACGGAATTGCCCGTACCTGTTACGGACTCTCCGTTTCCGGCTCCATTCCGGGACTGCACGCGCAGCGGAGAGGAAGCGACGTTGGGAACACCAACGGTAAAGCTGGCAGGTTGGTTGACAACATTAAAACCGATCTGGGTTATCAAGTTGCTCTGATCCGTAAAGGTCGTCAGCGCTGTAAAGCCGGAAGATTGGCCGATCGCGGTAAGCAAGAAGGTAACATCCAAATCGCTTTCCTGAACAACGTACACGGAGTTTGATATGTTTCCATCCTGGTCAGCCAGCGCGCTCAGGACCGTGTCGGGAGCATCGTTGTCCCTGTGCAGCGTCAATTGAACAGTTTCGTCAGGTTGCCAGTTGGTGCCAGTGATAACGACGGTTTCTCCCGGAGAATAATCAGTCTTGTCGGTTGTCACTGTTGCTGTTGAACTGTCAAGTGTGGTTGCAGATGTCAGGATCTCGCTACTGCTGTTGATGCCCCCCGAGATCAGCGCCGTGCCCGACTCGGGAATTTCTGTGAGCGTGTGGTCGGCCCGGTCCAGCAGATTTGATAGTGGGCTTGTTGCCTTAAACTCGTCTTCGAGCAAGGAGGAGCGACCTCGTTTGATCTCTACGCTTTCTCTCTCTACCCTATGAATGAGGGCGGCCCGTGTTTCGGCTCGCAGGACTTCCGAGACCTTCGCCTGAGAATCGGAGTCCCGCACCAGGTGAGCGAGAGCCGTGAAATACTGCCCTGCCGCATTGAACATTTCCATCGAACGCTTATCGTCGCCCCCGATCACCTGGACTTTGCCGTCCGGGAGCACCCGTAGCGTTGGGCGTATGCGAGGGGACAGCATCGAACTGCGCGTTGCAGTAAAAGTGAGCTTCTCAGGGTCGAAGATCTCCGCTGATGCTACTGGTGTGGCGTTAGCATCACGACCTCCCGCGATGAGCACCTTCCCGCCCTTCAGGACAACGGCCGAGTGGAAGGCGCGTCGAGTGTGTAATCGTGCAACCATGGGCACGATGCTCTCCGTAGATGGATCAAGAATCTCCGCGCTGCCTTCGACGTCGCCTCCGACGATGAGAAGCTTCCCATTCGCGAGCTGATTCGCGGTGTGCCCGGCACGGGCAAAGCTCATCCTCGGCCCTCGAGAGAATGAGTTCGACGCAGCATCATAGACTTCAGTTGACCGGAGCTTGCCCTTTTCACCCCGGCCGCCGAGCACGAGCACGCGTCCATCCATTAGTCGGATGGCTACCGCGTCCGTGCGCGGAACGATCAAACTGGCTACCAGCGAGAACGAGCGCGAGGCAACATCGAACAGTTCTGATTCCTTGACTACCCCGCGATTGTTTTCTCCGCCGAGAACCAGGACCTTGCCGTGACCCAGCGCCACCGCCGCGTGCCCTCGGCGCTCGACATTAAGGTCGGTAGTCCCGCGCGGCGTGTTGCCGTCGGGCTGATGTCCAGACTGCATCTTGAGTGCAACGCCGTCAGGCCGATCTGATATGCCCACGCGAGCGCCTGACCCAAATGGCGGTGGCTCCGGAGAGCTTCCACTAGGGAAGAGCGCCTCGCGTGGTGCAGCCGAAGTCGCAGCTAGCCCGGCGAAAACGACGGAAATGAGCGCAACTGTTAAGCGCCGATGCGAGCGAGCTATTGAGTGGTTAGACGGTACGAAACGGATGCCGAGACGGCGACTGAGGATCGTGGGAATATTCATTGATTGAATCCTTCTTCCTATTGGGTTCACCTGAGTTCAGGTTCGGCAAGCTAACGAGATCAGCTGGCTCAAAAAGTGTGGCGCTTGCCTATGATTCTGATTTAAGGTCGCGGGGAACCCGGACCTACCACGACGCTCAGTCGTTTCGTACAATATCATAAATCAGCTAAGATTTCCTAAGAAAAAAGGAGGATCATCAGCAGGTAACCCAATGGAACGGTCAGCGGTCGGGGCAAGCACTGCGTACAGCTGCCTTGTACCGCTTGCGTCGAGATTGAGCCGGTGTGATTCCGGATTAATCTGACCAATAAATCTGTTAGGAAAGCCTCTTTGTTCTTCGTCTTTGAACTCGCCCTCGATGCTACATTCCTTGTTGAACCTGAATACAAGAAACACTCCGAGATAGAGAGTCTGTCACGGGTGAATGATTCCGCGCTTTGTGGTGTAAGGGCCGTAGGTCTTGAGGCGCGGAGTGCCCCTGCAGTAATTCGCCCGTGGAGCCGAATGCGCTCATACAAAAATCTCATGAGCCGTCAACCAGCGTGACTAGCACTTATTCGCGTTGGTGCGCATCCCGGAGGATACGACTCTGCGATTTGAAGGTCACATACAACGGGCGACGGAAAAGCTGTGCTTACGGATTTCGAGTAGGCTTCGAACAACTTCCTCGCTCGTTCCAAAAATGCTCTGGCCTTGAGGTAATGGCTTTGGTGTATGCAGGATGCTAGAGTCGCGATTGATATGACTGGCGGTGATTATCTTGAACAAACACAGCGGCACTGCTATCGTTCAGGTCATACTTGGTGCGAGGTTAGGTCAATGCTTAACAATACTGCAACGGTGATTCGCAGGTGGTTGACTGCCGCTCTGTCTATTCTTTTTCTTATCAGTTGGTCAGTCGGGAGCCAGATACAACTCCAGAAACCGAAGACCGTCAAGCCGCTGCCCAACCCGTCGATCGTAGGGGCCAAACGCGACGAGGTTGTGACCGCAACCAAGCAGATGCTCGAGACTCGCGAGATACTTCTTGACCGAGAGGATTGCAGTCAGACCACCGGTGAATGTACGCTGCTTACCAAACCCGTGATGTTCACAAAGGGAATTCCAACTCGCAGCCAACTCGAACACTATTGCGAAGTGCCTTCGGCCGCGGTTCGCAACTGGGTCAAGGGGCGCTACGCGCTTCGCTTTCTAGTTGGCCCGGCTTCCATGAACACGTCTCAGGTTGGAGTGTACGCGAAATTCGAGGGGATGACCGACGGCGTGTCGGGTAGCGAATGGGTCCTACTCACTTCCAAGGGTAACCTTGAAGACCTGATGCTCCGGTGCATCCAAGACCGAGTTCAGGGCGGCGACTGCAAAGACATTTTTCATTAATCGTTGTTTATCCTTTCGCCTTTTGGTTTCTAATCACCCTGCCTCTGACGAGTGATCGAGCTAATGTTCGAGAGTGACGGACAGAGCACTCGGCGGTTGTCCCGCTACAGATTTAAAGTAAACCTTGCTGTCTTTTGACGATGAGTTAAGGCCGGATCAGGCGTTCAATAGAGTCTCGCAGTGTAATCAACCGCCATTTGTGTGACCTACAGCTACAGACTTGCGCGGGACGCTTACAGGAGAAATCGGCAACTGCGCACTTCCAATGACGACCCCTTAGACAAGCTCCTAAGAAGGAAGAGTCTGTGTTGCCTGTTCGGGCTGAGCTTTCACCGATCCCCGCTCTGCGGAGGCACCCGAGGCGTGCGCCGCACGGAACGGTCAGACTGACCTGTCACGCCGTGAAGCCGCCGTCCTATGACTATGCTTTTAAAGCCGGGATCACAAGATGCCAATCGTTAAGACGAAGGACCACGTGGCATTGTGCTTGCAGGATGATCGGTCGGCGCGCTCGGCTTTAGATACACCGGACAATCCGGCTCAACGAGGCGCGAAAAAAGGAAGTCACGATGCGAAACAAGAGTCATTCACTGAGGTCAGGAGTAGTTGGCGAAGAAGGCACGTCGATGGTAGAGATCGCGATCGTGCTTCTTATCTTTGCGACAGTTATCGCGTTCGCACTGCCGGTTGTATCCAACTCGATCAGGTCCTATAACCTTCGCAGCGCGGCCGATCACCTGACTGAGCGAATAAGCGCCGTGCGTGCTCTTGCAATAGCAAAGAACAGAACCGTGACGTTTGCTTTCAACAACGACTCCGGCCGATACGGGTTTGATTTTGATAGCGACGGCGTTCCAGATACCAGCGACCCTGATGACCCTGGTATAGGAGGCTATTACTGGGGAACACTACCGGACGGGGTCACCACAACATTCCCCGATGGCAATCCTATCATGATTGATTTCAACTCGCGCGGCGAGCTGCCTATAGGCGATCCAGCGCAAAGCATCGCGCTCCAGAGCTATGGCAGGTCGGCGACGGTGAGTGTCAATCTGCGAGGCAAGATTAGCGTGCAATGATCAGGGGCAAGAGCGATGATTGAGCAAAAACTCGACAATGATTTCTCACAACGGCGTGGCAGCGAAAGCGGCTTCTCGATGATCGAGATGCTGATAGCAATGGTGGTGATCACATTCGGGCTTGTCTCGATTGTGGGGATATCTGCTTATGTTTCTCGCGCCAATTCGATCTCGGCCACGCTGAACGTGCTGGGGGCTGCCGCGCAGGATCAGGTCGACAGGCTACGCACGGCACGATGGACCCCAACCTTCACAGACCCGATGCTTACAGTAGGAGGGTCTGTACCCTCTGTTTCCAGATCGTCGGGGGAAGAGCCTTCCATCGTCAGCTTGACCCGACCTTACATCGCCGGCTTTTTGTCATCTCCAGTTACTAATGCCGCCCCCACACCTACCCCCACACCTACCCCCACACCTACGCCCACACCTATGCCCGTTGGGGGAACATACACGTACACGCTGGATCCGGACAACCCTCATCACGCCACAGCAGCGGGAACTCCTGTTGGCGATCTGGATATCAGGTGGCAGGTGAGGCAAGGGGCAACCGCCGATGTTCGCTACGTGACAATCAAGGTTGTACAGGTTAACGCACCACCGAATCTAGCAAATGGTTTCACGGTCACGACCATGATAGTCAGAAACTGAGGGTACTATGGAGTCGGCAAAAAATCACGAGAGCGGCTTCTCTTTGATGGAAGTTGTCATTGCGCTAATGGTGTTGTCGGTATTGCTGGGCAGTGCATTCTCCCTATTAAACAGATTTCAGCAGACGTACCGCTACGAAGAAGCGTATGCTGACGCTCAACGTAACGCGCGATTCGCCATGGCGCGGCTAAACGAAATAGTCCGTAGTGCCGGGACGAACCCGACCGCAACTACAGCGGTCAACCCGACAGACTTCGCAGTCTTGCTACCGCCTATTAGTACTTCCGGGACTGCAGTATCCTCGTCTTCCATTCGGCTCAGGAGCGACTTGAATGGCGACACGCTAAACACCTCATCGCTAGCTGCCGGTGATGTGATAGTTACATCTGAGGATGTGACACTCCAATTAGACACGGTCAACAGGCAGATCGTTATGGTGGACAACACGCCCACGGGAAGTGGCACCATCCCTATTGCCGACAACATCCGCAGCATCACATTCACCGATCTGGATGGCGCGAGCAGAACAAACAAGGCAATTCAGGTTCGCCTTGTTGCGCTACCCAGCGGAATTCCGGACGGCGATCCCCGATACCGCGAGGTGAGCTACACTGGCACCATTCGACTCAGGAACCGATGAGTCGCAATTGTTTGAGGCAGGCGGGAAAAGGATCAAAGAGCACTTACCTTTTTGTGCCCCTTGTTCCTTCCGCCCGCCGTTTCAAGGGAGCAAAGCTATGAGAGATCATGTGCATAATTTAAGAGATCATCCGATGACAGCCAGCGACAGCGGCGAGCGAGGGGCGGCGCTGATAATTGCGCTGCTCGTTATGGCCCTGTTGCTTGCGCTCACGATGGGCATAAGCCTGACGGCTATCTCCGAGATGGGAGTAACAAACAGCTACGGAACTCAGACGGTGGCTTTGCAGGCTGCTGAAGCGGGACTCAACCACGCGGCAAGCCTGGTAAAGAACTATGTCCCGCCAGCGAACACCACCAATCCGGGTTTCACCGATCTGCTTTTGCTTCGCCCTACTGGCAGCACAAGGGACGCGGATTCTATATTGCCGGCGGATTACCTATCCGATAGCTACAATCCATTTATCGCGCTCAACTCGGCATCTTTCACTCCTGGCGAGATGATCACTAATGAAGATCCGAGCGGGAACCGAGGGCACCAACTCCGCAGTGCCAAGCTCGACCCGCTTACAGGACAACCGGTCCCAGTCCCCGACGCCTATTACAGAGTCAGCGTTATTGACGACGAACCATCGGGAGCGACGACCCCCAGTGTTCCGAATTTCAATCCTGGCAGCGGTTTTCGAGAGACTGTCGGAGTACCCGCCGGCACAGACTCCACCAAGCCGAACGTTGATCTGAACAACCGGCTGGTCATCTATTCGACCGGCACCTATGCCAACGCATCGGTCACGCTCGAAGGCTGGGTTGCTTTTTTGCCCTATCCCGCGTTATCCGCCAATGACGACATCTATGTGAGCGGCAACATGGAGGTCAGGGGTATTTATGGTGGTGTCCACTCGAACGCAGATCTGGTCATCGATCAGGGTGGCGGAAACAATTGGCAAGTGGAACAGACCTTTACCGCTTCCTCAGACATTCTGCCTGATACTAGCTCCGCGGACGGGCATGTGGGTGGATTCTATGGCGGCGGCCAGGCGAGGCTCGACATACCCGCGTTCGTTACCACTGATCCGGTGACACCGGCAGGGCCTCCCACCAGCCCTCGTCTCCAGGATTTCTTGATCCGAAGGGCAGATAGAATCCTGGTAGATCCTAGCTTCGCACATGATGCGCACGCCACCGACCCCAACGATGCCACCGGAACCGTGAACGGCAACAAGGCTACCAGGCGGCTCGGCTCGCTAGCTGCAAGGCTCGGTCTCGACTACACCACGCTTGCTGCCCAGCTTGATTCGGACAGCACTGCTGTCAAAGTCCAACAGAACAATGACGCGGCGGTGGAAATTACTCGCGATCCGAGCACCGGGGTTGTTACCAGCGTACTAAAGATGGCTGTAGCCGACACTGGCTGGAGCTACTCTGGTGGAACCAATGCAAGTTGGGGTATTCTCACCAATAACAATGGTTTGGCGGCAGGCGGCAAAACGTACTATGTCGTCGGTCAAGACAACTACAACGATGGCCCGACGAGCGCGACCAATCCCAGCACTAAGAATGGTGGGCACGTCGTTCTTACCGGAAATGTCGGCTCGAACGGGTCGCCGCTCAATGTAACCATCCTGTCCACGGGATCGATTGAGGTTAGCGGGACACCCAACATGACAGCCAATGTCGTCAACTTAATCACGCCCCTGCTTCCGCCATTCGTTCGAATCAACTTGTTGTTGGCTGCCGTCGAGGATATCAAAATCAACGGGGACAATACCTCGTCGATCTCCTTCACTGGGGTCAGCTATGCGGGAGAACAAGTGGAATTAAGCGGCAGCGGCGACATCAACGGACAGGTCATCTCGTTCAGTAACCGAAACGTCGTTGGATCGCCCGTTTCAGCCAATAACATATCGGGTAGTTTCGATCTGACGTTAAATAACGGCAACTCGGTCGGGAACATAAGACTGTTCTCCTGGAGACAGATCAAACGGTAACGGGCGACGGGGGCGCGTCGTTCGCGACGTCGGATCGACTTGGTAGCGGAGGAACGCTCGTCCCGTCGCTTGTTCAATACGCTATCGGGTCAACCAGCGCCACGCTATCGGGTCAACCAGCGACAGACCTCAACCCACTTGTGGGCGACGTCTCTCAAGCTGAAAATCGCTGACACGACTCCCAAAGCTCGAAGGTTATGGTTTGAGCGTAAAGGTGTACGCCACAACAACCCGGGTCTCACTGATGAGGTGCGGCCTGGCTCACCGGAGCTGCCTCTTCCCTCGGGCAGCTCCGGTTGTTTTGAAGGCGGCTCTTGATACCATTTTCTGGTTGAACCTCTCTAATCCCGTGATAGTACTATGCTCGTCAACCAGTGGAGCGTCGTTCCAGACCACGGTAAAGATGGTGAATGAATCTGGGCAGGTCCTGGAAGCCCGCATCGGACGGGCTTTTCGCGCCGCTTATCCGGGTTACATCGTCAAGAGCGCGGCGAAGACTTCAATCCCGTCCCATAAATTCTTAATCCTGAGGTTCTCGTTCGAGCTGTGCTGGTTGTTGTCGTGATTCACGATCGGCACACCGATCTGAGGCGCTCGCGTCGCTGTCTCCAGGATGTACAGAGGCACGCTCCCTCCAAGCGTCGGAGCAAGCACGGGCGGCGACCCGATCGCTTGCTCGACTGCTCGGATGATCTTCTTCGAGATCGGTAGTCCCATCGAAGTCCGCACTGCGCGGTAGCCGCCTGAAGTCGTCACCCGCGCGATCATCGGACTCTTGAGTCGCGTCTCACGGTCCGGGGCGTCGACTGTAACAAAGTAACCCTGCCTCTTGATGTGAGCAATCAACCGCTCGACCTGCTTCTTCGGGTCGATGCCTTTCACCAATCGCAGATCAATCGCCGCAGTAGCTTCGGACGGAATGATGGTCCGAGCTTCGCCGCCAACGTACTCGCTACGAAGCCCGTCGATGTTCAGTGAAGGTTCGTTGATCAACTCGGCCAGTGAGCGCCCCGCGACTTCAGTTGATGCAAGCCCGTATTCGTGCATCAGCTCTCGATCGGTCGCCGGCATTTCAAGCAGGGCTTTCCTCTCTTCAACGCCCAACGGCTCAACGTCGTCGTAGAAGCCGTCGATCAAGACCCGACCCGAGTCGTCTTTCATGCTCGCCAAAAGCCTTGCCAATCGCATCGCCGGATTGGGCGCCCAGTTGCCGTAGTGCCCGCTGTGCAGCGCGCGATCCGCTCCGTAGACGGTCACATTCACGCTGACCACACCGCGCACGCCGAAGTAGAGCAGGTGCCTTCGCGTCTGATGAACCGGGCCGTCCGCGCAAAGCCAGGCGTCCGCGCCCAAGATCGCCGCGTTGCGATTGACTATGTCTGCCAGGTGCGTCGACCCGGCTTCCTCTTCGCCGTCGAAAAGGAACTTTAGATTGACCGTCGGCTTGCGATTCGAAGCTCTTAAGGCGTCGAGCGCGGCGAGCACCGCGATGATCGGGCCTTTATCGTCAGAAGCGGAGCGCGCATACAGCCGCCACTCGGGATCGAACTTCCCGCCGCTCCTCGGAAACGGAATCTCACGACCGCCCGCTTCGAGCGGTTTGTCTCGCAGCGTTGGTTTGAAGGGCTCGCTGGCCCACTTCGAAGCGTCCACCGGTTGTCCATCGTAATGCGCGTATATCCCGATCGTCGTCGCCGCGCCAGTAGCCTTTAACTCGCCGAAGACCGCCGGCGGCCCGTTGCCTTCAAGTAACCTGGCGTCGACGCCGCGCCGTTTCATCATCTCGATCAGCTTCGCCGCGTTGCGGCGGATGTTAGGAGTGTCAGAAGCGACATTTGGAATAGTGAGTAGCTCGGCAAACTCGTTGATGATTTCAACTTCGTGTTTCTGCCGGTATTGGCGGATGGTTGACTCAGTCGTTTGCGCGCGACTGATCATATGAATATTGGCAGCGACCAGGACTTGAACTGTGATGATGACTGCGAGGGAACGTGGCTTCATGTGTCTCTGGTTAAAACGGCCGGCTCAAAGGCGAGTTGCGCCGGCCGTTTTTGTCAACGATGCCTATAGCATCCGGTGATTCGCTCACCAAGAGGGAAGAAAGCCAGTGACTACTATGCCGCGGGCTTGTTGAACTTAGTGTCGTCGACCGCAACGTTGCGTTTCACTTCATCAAGCTTGATGACTATGGTGAACGCCGGAGTTACATTGCGCAGCATGAACGGCAACTTCACCCCGTCAACGTCTTTGTAGTCCTCCAGAAAGCTTTGGACCGATACCTTGCCTTGCGGTGATTCCCGCTCGGTGTCGGTGCGTACAAGCAGCCCGGAAACCACGTCGAAGTACCATGTCTCAACCGGGCCCTCGGCAGGCGTTGCTTCCAAGACATGAGCGTCCTTGTCGCCGACTTTCTCTTTGCCCTTTACCATTATTTTGGGATAAAGCGTCTTGAGTTTGATCGCCTTGTAGAACTCCGCGTCAAGCTTCGTGGCCGCCAGCTCCATGCCTGTCTTCTCGCGCAGGCCGCTCTGCGGGTCTTTTGACCAGGCCACCGTTCCGTTGAAGCCTTCTTCCACTATGCCGTAACCGGGGATGTCCAACCTCAACGCGTTTTTGTTAGGCGCCTTTTCCCAGATCTCGGCAGTCCCGCTGGCGCCGAATGCTGCGATCTCAAACGTGCCCTTTGACGCCGTGCTTGTGAATTTCTCGATTGCGGCCTTTCCGCCGAGCGCTTGCACATACTTGTCCACAATCTGATCGACAGTGGGCATTGCTTCTGTCGGCTTCGCGGTTTGATCGGCCGGCTTCGCGGCTTGATCAGCCGGCTTCTGCTGCGCAAGCGCCGTGACCACGACTGCCATGCAAAGAATCGTGATGGTGATTGTTCGTTTCATTTGTTCATCCTTTCCTATATGTGGCGGCGAGTGGTTGGGGAGTGATGAGCAGGGTCACCTGCCAGCCGATACACGCTCCTGTTTTGAGTGCTTCTCGTTGATGATGCCTACCGCAGCGTCAAGCTGAGGGTCTCGTCCCTCGAGCAAAGCACGGCGACTGAGTTTGACTTCGATATCAGGCTTAACGCCGAGCCCTTCGATCAGCACGCCCTTGGGCGTCTTGAAATCTGCTATTGCGTATTGAAACAGCGCGCCGGTTGGCAACTTGCCAAAGACCGACGGCAGCGCCGCCCCCATCGTTCGTTCTCCGACTATCGTAGCCCGCCCGCTCTCCTGAAGACCAGCCGCGAAGATCTCGCTGGTTGAAGCGCTGCCGCCGTCAACCAATATGACGACCGGGCCCAGGTATGCGTCCTTCTGCGGGAAGACGATAAAAGCCTGGCGGCCCGAACGAAGCTTCATTGCGCCGAGCGACGTCTGCTTTGCTTCGAGCACCCCGGCGATGCCCGGCGCCATACCTCCGAGTCCACCGGGATTGCCCCGCAAGTCGATGATTATCCCGCGTGCATCCAACATCGACCGAATGGCCGCGCGAATCCTGTCCATCAGCGGTGTGACGAAAACGTTGAATCTGATATAGCCGATTCCGCCATCGAGCCGGTTCGATTCGAACTCGGCGTACTGCGGCGGGAAGTTTCCGAAGCGAGGGGTCATCTCTCCCTTGAGCTTATCTCTCGCGACAGTTACTTCTCGAGTTCGCTCTCCGTCGTCGACGTAAGCGAGCCGAACCGTCGTCTCGGGCTTGCCGTTGATCCGCGCAAGCGCCGTCCGAGTTATTCGAGTGCGGGTAATGGCCGGCGACTCGCTGCTCTTCGAGAAGCGCTCGATGATCTGTTCTACCGGAGTGTCGTCGATTCTCTTGATGACGAAACCCGGACGCATACCGGCTGCGAAAGCCTTGGAGCCTGACTCCACCTTATTGACAATGACCTGTCCATCGATCAGACGAATGTCCAACCCGACCCCGCCGCCCCTCGGTTCCTTCGAGTCGTCGTCGACTATCGCCTCGGGCGGGATGATCTGAAAATGCGATTGATGCAGCTCGCCGAGCATAGCTTGAAGCAGCGCATAGAGTTCCTGATTGCTCTTTACCGCGGCCACCTTCGGTGCGTATTGCTCGCGCACCTTGTCCCAGTTGACGCCGCCGAACGCGGGATCGAAGTGCCTTTCTTTGACCGTAGTCCAGACCATGTCGAAGGTCTCTTGCCGGACATCGCCAATGGCTGGCGCGGCAGCGGTGACGGTCTGAGAAGGTGCTTTAGTTTGCGCGACCGCCGAACCGAGGGACAGCAACGCAGCCAGGAGGATTATCAGTGTTAGCTTCTTCAATTACACGTCTCCAATCGAAACGATGAAGGAGAGGGTCGATGTCTGTACGATGAAAGCCCGCCCTCGGGTTCACCGGCAAAGCTCAAATCGAAGTCTAGCCCACGCCGGAGCGGCGAAACAAGCTGGGGATTAGCTGGGGCAAGGCGAATATTGAAGACGCAATCTCCGTACGAGACACCGTGTATATGAGAGAGGCTGCACCGGTCGGGTAACTTGTTTTTGGAGCGACGCCTGAAGGCGTATGCCGGGAATACCGGACGTTTCTGAGGAGCTACCCAATCAGACGTTTCTTTTGCCTGGAGAGAAGGCGTTTCTGACAGAATTAATCGCTGAGGAGGTCTTCAAGAGCACTGCAAGCTGCGCTGTTGTTAACCGCCTCTGCGCGGATTACACTTTCAGTTCGACAGACGAGGAAAAACGATGGCCACATCCAGCCAAATGACCGAAGCCCAGCTCGAACAACTAATCGCAGACGAGTTCGGGGTCAATGCTGACTACGTCAGTGAGCTTTTGCGCCAGTTCGAAAGCAATCCGGCGACGGTTGACGAGGAATGGAGCGCTTACTTTAGCGAGTTGCTCCGTGGCAACAGCACAACCGCAGCCACGACCCGGACGGGCGCATTCGCGATCGAAACACCAAGCGCTCCGGAAGACGCCGGGCGGGCGGGCGAGCCTGCAACAACGCCGCGGCGCGCGCTGCACACGACCTACGATTGGGCCTCCCAGCCAGCGGAATCGCCCGCACCGGAAGCGCCGCCGGCAAGCGACTTGACTCTACCAACAGCGGTTTCACAGCAAGCGGAGGCGCACGCCCCAGAACGAGCCCCGATTCAACCCGGCGCTGGCCAAGCTGAGCAGGCCGAGCACATACCAATTCGTGGTCCCGCGCTCCGGCTCGCCGAGAATATGGAATCGAGCCTTGCCGTTCCAACCGCCGCCTCTCAGCGGCAGATTCCGATCACGCTGCTGGATGAGAATCGCCGGCTCATCAATCAACACCTTGCCCCTTCAGGAAAGAAAGCCTCCTACACGCACCTGATCGCCCGCGGCATCATCAAAGCGCTCGAGACTATTCCTCAACTCAACGACTCATTCGAGTATGTGGATCAAACGGCTTATCGAGTCAAACACCGGTCTGTGAATCTCGGCGTCGCGGTTGATGTGGAGAGGAAGGATGGCTCGCGCACGCTGCTTGTTCCGAATATCAAAGGCGCGGACAAACTTAAGTTTGGCGAATTGGTCGATGCTTACGATGACGTGATCAAGCGCGCGCGCACGGGCAAGCTTCAGGTAGCGGACTTTCAGGGAACGACGATCAGTCTCACCAACCCGGGGACGATCGGCACGACCGCTTCAAGTCCAAGACTGATGTCCGGCCAGGGAGCGATTGTAGCGACCGGCGCAATCGAGTACCCGCCCGAGTATCAAGCGATGTCTCCCGAAGCTCTCTCGCGCCTCGGGATAAGCAAGGTCATGGTTGCGACCAACACCTACGATCATCGCATCGTTCAGGGCGCGGAGTCGGGCGCGTTTCTCGCTTTGATCGACGAGATGCTGCGCGGCCAGCACGGCTTCTACAGCGAGATCTTTCGAGACCTCGGCATTTCGTTCCGCCCGTATCAATGGGCGATCGACATCAACCCGGCGATACTCGGTGAAGATCGAAGACGGGACGAAGTGCGCAAGCAAGCCAGCGTGCTTCAACTCATCAATGCATATCGCGTGCGCGGACATCTGGTGGCCGACATCGACCCGCTGGGGTGGAAAGAAGTTCAGTATCATCCCGAGCTGGACATAGCGACCTACGGCTTGACGATCTGGGATCTCGACCGCCAGTTCATCACCGGCGGGCTTGGCGGAACCGAGACGGCTGCGTTGCGCGAGATACTCGACCGCGTGCGGCGCTACTACTGCAGCAAAGTGGGCATCGAGTATCGAAGCATATCAGGCCCCGAAGAAAAAGAGTGGATTCGCGAGCGCGTCGAAGCAGAACCGCCGCCGGTTCCGATTGAAGCGAAGAAACAGATTCTCTGGAAGCTCATCTCCGCCGAATTGTTCGAAAAGTTTCTCGGCACCAGATACCTGGGCCAGAAGCGGTTCTCGATCGAAGGCAACGAGACCGTGGTGGCATTGCTGGACCAGTTGATCGCGTCTGCAGCGGTGCGAAGCGTGCGAGAGATAACTATCGGAATGGCGCATCGCGGGCGGCTGAACGTGATCGCCAACGTGATCGGAAAGTTTTGCGAACGCATCTTCACAAGCTTCGAAGGCTCGATTCATCCGAAGTACCCGCACGACCAGGGCGACGTCAAGTATCACCAGGGCGCGAGCGGCCCGCGGGAAACGGCGAGCGGCCATCAGGTGCAGCTTGCAGTCGCCTCCAATCCTTCGCATCTCGAGTTTATCGATCCGGTAGTCGAAGGACTGGTTCGCGCTCGGCAGGACGCGGACGGCCAGCGCGAATCGAAGCTCGCGGTGCTGGTTCACGGCGACGCGGCGTTCGCCGGCGAAGGCGTGGTCGCCGAGACCTTGAACCTCTCGCAACTGCCGGGCTACAGCACCGGCGGCACGATCCACATCATCGCCAACAACCAGCTCGGGTTTACTACTCCGCCCGAAGAAGGCCGCTCGTCTCACTACAGCACCGACATCGCCAAGATGATTCAAGCGCCGATCTTTCACGTAAACAGCGACGATGTCGAAGCCGCTTACAACGTGCTTCAGATTGCGCTTGATTACCGGCAGCACTTTCAGAAGGACGTGGTGATCGACGTGATTGGCTTCCGGCGTTTGGGTCACAACGAAGGCGACGAGCCGACCTACACTCAGCCGGTGATGTATCAGCGGATCAAGGAGCATCCCGGCGCGCGCGAGCTTTACGCGCGCAAGGTGATCCGGGAGGGAGTGATGAGCGCCGAAGAGATCGCGTCACTGATGGACGAGCGAATGCGCAGGTACGAGAACGCGCAGCTCGGCGCGAAAGCGATCGTCGCAAAGCTGAACAAGGAAGTCGGGCTTGCGGCGGCAGCGCCCGAGCCCGACGTCGAAATAATCGAGACGGGCGTCGATCAAGCGGCATTGAGCTCTGTCGCGCATGCCATCACGACCGTTCCGCGCGGCTTCAACTTGAATCCGAAGGTTGTAGGGTTGCTGAGTCGCCGCTCGAAGATGGTCGAAGGCGAGTCGCCGGTCGATTGGGGAATGGCCGAAGCGCTTACGTTCGGCTCGCTGTTGATGGAAGGCACTCACATTCGGCTGACAGGTCAGGACACTGTTCGTGGAACGTTCAGCCATCGACACGCCGCTTTCGCCGACACGCAGACCGGTGAGGAGTGGACGCCGCTGACGCAGCTTGCATCGGGTAAGGCAATGTATCAGATCTACGACAGCCCGCTATCGGAAGCCGGCGCGCTGGGTTTCGAGTACGGCTACAGCGTGGCGTCGCCTCAAACGCTCGTCTTATGGGAAGCCCAGTTCGGTGACTTCATCAACGCGGCGCAGGTGATCGTCGATCAGTTTATCGCTTGCGGCGAACAGAAGTGGAATCAGGCGAGCCGGATCGTGCTGTTGTTGCCTCACGGTTACGAGGGACAGGGGCCGGAGCATTCGAGCGCGCGGATCGAGCGCTTCTTACAGCTTTGCGCCGAAGGGAATATGCAGGTCGCTAACTGCACGACCGCCGCGCAGTACTTTCACTTATTGAGAAGACAAGCCAGACAGAAGCAGAGCAAGCCGCTCGTCGTGATAACGCCGAAGAGCTTGCTGCGTTTGCCGGAAGCGGCTTCGTCGATCGAGGAGTTCACAAGCGGCGGGTTTCTTCCCGTGATCAGGGATCGAGAAGTACAGGATCCTGCGCGCGTAACGCGCGTCTTGTTGTGCAGCGGCAAAGTGTTTTATGACCTCACCGCTGAACGGAAGAAGCTTGGCGAAGCGAGCACGGCCATCGTGCGGGTCGAGCAGTTGTATCCGTACCCGAAAACGCTGATGGCCGGCGAGCTGAAACGATTTGCGACTCCGACTGACATCTGCTGGGTTCAGGAAGAGCCGCAGAACATGGGCGCGTGGTTCTTTATCGAGCCGCGGCTGCGGGGAATGCTCGGGCCGGATCAACGCTTGAGGTACGCGGGCCGCCCTGCAAGCGCGAGCCCGGCTACGGGATCGCACACGATTCATCAGATGGAACAGCGAAGGTTGGTCAAGCAGGCTTTTGCTGACGGTTAACCCTGGTTACTTGGCCGTCCACTTCTAGAGTCCCAATTTCTCGCCTCGCGAATTCGGCCAAGATGCAACTCGAACCGCCCCAGGCGCCGGTTCCTTACAACCTTCGTAACTTCGATAGTGACCTCCGGCGCGGCCTTTGACATTCCATTAATAAGCCGAAGAAGAAAAAGTGACTTTCTTCCTCGGAGACGCCTCTCCCAGTATTCCTTTATCTCGCGGTATTCAACTGTCTTCTGCTTAAGAACGATTTCTTTGAGGTACTCTCTCTTTATTGTAGTTGTCAATTTTTGCATCGCGGGTTCGGTACTGTTGGCTCAGGTTACTGCAACAATGACTTTGGTGTCGTGCCTGCCTGTACTCGTACTTCAATGAAGTTTTCTTTTCCCTATGGGAGCCCCATACGCCGTAGCAGCATTGTAAATCGCGGGTCTGAACGCAGGGGGTCGAACATTGGATCTACTTTAAGATCAATGAGGCTGGGATCCCGCGCCTCGTAGGCCTGGTCCAACAGGGCAAGAGCCGCGTCCGTCTCGCCAAGCGTAGCGTGGATACTAGCTGCGAAAGCCGGGAAGACATAGCTTTTACCTTGTCCCTTCAACTCCTTGAGAAGCTTGCGGGCTTCGCCGCGCTCGCCTGACTTGGCGTAAACCAATCCCAAAAAAAAGAGGCTGGTTTGGTCGCGCCCAAAACGGCTGATCACCAGGTTCGCCTCGGCGATGGCTTCCGGATACTTCTCCGTGAGGTTATACCAGCGCACCAGCCACTGGTGCGCTGGTAATGAATTCGGTTCCATTTCGAGCGTTTTTCGAATTTGTTCGATTGCCTGTTCATACTGGCGCGCGTAGAGGTATGTGCGAGCCAGGTCCGTGTTGATAATTTGCGAGAGCGGGTCGAGCTCCAGCGCTCGTTTCGCCTCTACGATGGCTTCATCCAGCCGCCCCATGTCTCTTAGATAGTAACAATACAACTGGTGAACGCTGGCGTAATTGGGGTTGAGATCAAGGCCGCGCTTCAATTCTCTCTCGACGGCCGGCCAGTCCCAATCGTAAAACAGGTTGATCGCGGCCAGCACTTCATGCACTTCCACGAGTGTGTCGTCCAGTTCCAGCGCCTTGGCGCTTGCGGCCTTCGATCTTGCGTAGCTCTCCTTTGGGTTCTGATAATTATTCCCCAGCACGCTGTAAGAGGCGGCCAGCCCGGCGTAGGCCAGCGCGTAGTTTGCGTCTTTCTCTATCGCCTGATTAAAGTACTCGATACTTTTCTGCAGCCC
>JBASRN010000340.1:0-2676 GCA_049273855.1 Blastocatellia bacterium | reverse complement strand
TCAAGCGGCGATACACCACGCTCGATGGCCTGCCCGACAACGACCTCACCGCGCTTGCCGTGTTTCGCGATCGGTTGTTCATCGGGACGGCTAGTGCGGGATTGATCGGCTTCGACGGAAACGCGTTCACCGGTTTCAGCTTTAACACGCCGAAGGCAACTCGCGTCAGCGTGCTGGTCGCGACTGACAGCGAGTTGTTGATCGGGACGCTTGATGGCGGTCTATTCGAATACGACGGCGAGCGCTTTTCGCGGAGGGTGAGCTCGGCGGCAGGCTCAGATTTGAATCGGGTGACTGCGCTGCTGCCGTTTGAGTCGCGGCTCTACATCGGCACGCAGGATCACGGCTTGTACATCTGGCGTGAGGCTCACATCGAACACGTGAGTACGAGCGACGGCTTGCCGTCGCCGCACGTGACAGCGCTTGCTGCAATGCCGTCGAGTCTCTCTCAAGCGGGAGCAATCGGCGTCGCAACCGACTTCGCAGTCGTCGCGGTTAACGACGCGAACGAGATCAAGCCGGTGACCAATCGCCCGAACATCACTTCGCTTGCAGTCAGCGGCGGGCGGCTGTGGGCGGGGTTGTTTGGCGGCGGTGTGATCGATCTCGGCGCAGACCGCGCGGCCCGGCACGAAGGGTCACCCGACGCGCGGTCGGTCCTTTCTGAAACACCGGGGCTGCCGCGACAGGTCACAACGATCGTTTGCGCGAGCAAGGGACGGCTTTGGGCTCTGACTCAAGAGGGCGCGTTTGTGAGGGACGAGCGCGCGGCGGGTCCGGCATTCGAGGCGGTGGCGGCGTCGCTCGCAGGTGAGCGCGTGTTGACCACCGGATACATCACGAGCCTCGCGTTCGACGCCGGGGGCCGCCTGTGGGTCGGCTACTTCGATCGAGGCATCGACCTGATCGCGGCTGAAACGAACGAGCGAATCTCGCACATCGAAGACGATCGCGTGCGGGAAGTGAACTTCATAGCCTTTGATCCGGGCGAAGATCGTATGCTTGCGGCTACATCAAGAGGGCTGGTGAGCTTCGACAGCCGGATGAAGCAATCCATTCTCACTCGCCAGCACGGCGGCCTGATCAACGATTCTGTCGCGCACGTGTCGGTCGCGGAGGTTTCGGCTTCGATTCCCGGATCGCCCGATGGCGCAACGACGGTGAGACTCGATCGAGACCGCGCGCTCGTTGTGGCCACGGCGGGCGGGTTAACTGAATTAGCCGGTGGTCGCGCGCGTTCGCTCACTGCGTTTCACGGCCTGGCGAGTAATCATCTCTATACGTCGATCGCGGTCGGCTCGCGACTGTTTGTTGGCAGCCTTGCCGGTCTCGTCGAACTTGAAAGCCTGAGGGTCGTTCGAAGCTACAAGACTTCGAATTCGCGGTTGTCACACGACTGGATCACCGCGCTAGCTGAAGCGGGCGGCACGCTCTACATCGGGACGAACGGCGGGGGAGTTGACGCGTTGTTGCCGACCGGCGAATGGGTTAACTTCTCGGACGAGATCGGCAAAGTCGAAGTGAATCAGAACGCGATGCACTTTGACGGCGAGCGATTGTTTGTGGGGACTAGCGACCGTGGGCTTTTAGTTTATAATACGCGCGACCGGCGCTGGACTCGCATAAGTGCGGGGCTGGCTTCTCAGAGTGTCACTGCAATCACGAGTGATGATCAGTTTGTATACGCGGGCACTTCGAACGGGCTCGTAAGGATTGAGAAGAGAATAGTGGTTGGTGGCAGATGAGGATGAGGATGGTAGTGGTCAAGGTGGTCGTCGTGGCTGTTTTGATGGCCGTCCCGGCCTTAGCTCGCGCGCAGTCCGGCGTGCTTATTCCGGCTAACTCGGAAAAGCCCGATCCATCAGTCCTCACGCTCGACGAGATGAGCGTCAACGTCGTCATAGACAATCAGTACGCTCGAGTGCGCGTAACCCAGATCTTTGGCAATCGCACTGCGAACGTCCAGGAGGGCCGCTACGTTTTTCTTATTCCAACGACCGCTTCAGTCTCCGACTTCGCAGTGTGGGACGGAGACGTGCGCATTCCCGGCGTGATCCTCGAGAAGCGCCGTGCCGAGGAAATCTACAAAGACCTCGCGCTGCAAACCATCGACCCCGGTCTCCTCAAACAGGAGCAAGAAGACACGGCGAGCACTGCGTTCACGGTTCAGGTCGCGCCGATTCCGGCTTATGGAACAAAACGGCTGGAGCTCGAATACTCCGAGTTGCTGACCGTCGATAACCTCGAATCCTACTACTCGTTTCCATTCAAGCCGAGCGAGTACGGCACTCAATCGGTCGGCCACCTCGCGATCCGTCTTCAAATCTTCAGCAAGTTCGCGATGAGCGACCTCAGCCTAAAGAGCAACGGCTACCCGCTGGCCTTTATTGAGAACATGCCGCAATACAAGTCGGCTTCGTTTGAAGCTCAGAACATCGAGCTGACCGAAGACTTCGGGTTCAGCTACGGACTGACGATTCCGCGCTCGGCGTTTGAGTTTCTGGCTTATCGCGCGCCCGAGCGAATAACAGCCGAGGAGTTGCGTGATCCTCGTCTGGCCGAGCGTGAGCCTGACGGTTACTTCGAAGCCGCAGCCGTGTTCAACGAAGCCGGCCGCGCCCCCGGCGAAGTCGCGCCCCCGGAGCCCCGTTCTATTCTGGTCATGCTCGACACGTC
>JBASRN010000335.1:0-33569 GCA_049273855.1 Blastocatellia bacterium | reverse complement strand
ATTGTCACTCGATCTGCGCCGAGCAGCGCGATCAGCTTCGCGCTCCAGTCCCAGTTCGGCCGCGGGCGGCAACAGTAAAGATTGAACGTGGCAATCCCGCTCTCAGGGTAGGTGTGACAAGAGAGATGCGATTCGGTCAGCAAGAACAAGCCGGTCACCCCGCCGGGCGGTGGAAACGCGTGCCACATCGGCTCGCCGATCACGCGCAAGTCGAGGTCGCGGATGATCGCATCGCAGATGAATTGGATTGTTTCGAGGTCGCGAAGGCGCTCGGCCGAACATCCTTCCGCATCAACCAACCACTCGTTCCCAACAGTCATAAGCAAGGCTTGCTCGAGGAGATCATGATCAATTCGCAGCCAGACGACGTTAGCGGTCTTGAGTTTCTGACGATGAACGGTGACAGGTTACTAGCGAGTAGCAAGACGCGCAAGTGCCGGCCCGCTTTTGCACGCACGCGGAGCTGCGTCTTGGCGTTTGTGCGGTTTAACCGCGAGGCATTGCTAAGCAAGGGAAGGCCCGCGCCTCAATCCGCGCGATGTTGATGAACGCTATTTACCGATCCGGTGCGAGGGATAGCCGACATGAATGTGCGCGCCGGTTGCCGAGCCCCGCACGGCAGCGCGGAAGGCGATGAACGGAATCCCGGCGTTTCGAAGGTAAGCCATGATCGCCTGACCTTCGGCGCTATCAGGGTGAACGGCCAGGTCTACGGCATTCCGATGATCGAATCCCAGATGGTCGTGAACAGCGGTCTGGCCGTATGCGCTGACCGGAAGCGCTTGGTTGAACCTGGCCGTGAAAAACCCCTGGACCTTGGCGATATCGGTCAGCGCCCATCGCGCAGTCCCGTTGTAACGAATCAGTGCGGCTGTTGTGTAGTAGGACCCGGGTCGCGAGGACAGCTTCGCAAGCTGGCTCTCGCCGGATGCTTCGGCGATCATCGCGTCAGCTTCACCGAGTTGTCTTCGCGTGCCGGCTAGCCTGGCTTCCGCGGTGGCCAACCGGCGCTCGCTCTCTTCAAGGTCCAGCTTCGAGGCCACGCCTTCAACGACGAGTTGCTTGCGAACCTCGACTTGTTCCGCGGCTCGCTTGCGCTCGTCTTCTTCAAAGGGCAGCAGCTTTTCGAGGCTTGTCTTGTATGCCTTCGAAGCGGTCACGAGGTCGGCTCTTGTTTCAGCGAGGCGGTTGGCGAGCGTGGTCTTGGAGCCAGGCGCGGGTTTCTTCTTGCTCTGGGCGGACGCGACGCCGCCCGCGCACAGGAGCGCCAGCAGGATAGCCGTAATTCTGAAATACGTCTTCGTCACCGCAACTGCCCTTCGTCACTTCCTCGCGGCGGCGGCCAGCTTCTTATGATCGTAACGCTCGGCTATTCGCCAGCGCTGGACCATAACCACGTGACCGTCGGGCTTTAATCGGATGCTTATCTCATCCCGCCTCGTTGGCTTGCCGTCTTCGCCGCGCGACAGAACCTCCACCACTTCTCCATACCGAATAACCGCGTTGAAAGTTCTGAACCCGACCACGTCGCCCACTCGGATCGTTCTAACCATGATCTTTCCTTCGATCTCAAGCGCGTTCCCGCATCACGCTCGAGCTATTGTGGGCAACTACATTGTACTCTGCGGTGATGATTAGTGTCACTTCGGGTTCCAGCCATCTCGATAAAGCTAGCGAAGCAACGAGCCCGCGCGGCGGGCGGAAGCGCGTAGCCCAGGGCAAGTCCGCGCAGCCACGGGGTCCGCGCCTGGAGAACACGCGCCTTCTTGATTCTTTCAGCCCGCGCAGCGGGCGGCAGGAGTTGGTGGCGTCAATCCCGAGCCGAACCGAACACGAGCCTGCCTGATTGTTGATTTGGATCAGACGTCCGAACCGGTGGATCAGACGTTGCTGTCGCCCGCGTACGCGGGCTTGTACACCCGCGGGCTCGAACCCAGGGCTGCCCGGGCTTGCCCTGGGCTACACGCTGTTGCCCGCGTCCGCGGGCTCGTCAAACATTCTAGTTGTGGTTTCGAGACACTCCAGTGGTCAAGCCTTCACAGCCACGCACTCGACCTCGATCTGCATCGTGCCTAGCAGTTTCACCCCGACTGTCGCGCGCGCGGGGTAGTCTTCACTGAAGTAGCGCTTGTACACTTCATTCATCTTCGCGAAGTCACCAAGGTCGGCCAGGTAAACGTTCACCTTCACCACGTCGTCCATCGACGCGCCTGCAGCTTCAAGCACTGCCTTGATGTTCTCCAGGGTCCTGGTTGTTTGCTCTTCAATTCCGCCGCTCACCAACTGGCCAGTATCGGGTCCGAATGCGCCCTGGCCTGCGACATAGATGGTGTTACCGGTAACGATTGCCTGGCTGTACGGGCCGAGCGGTTTTGGGGCTTTGCTGGTCAGGACCTTGCGCTTTCGCGAGGCTTGCTTTGCCTTGGAAGCCTTCTGGAAAGCTCGCGCGCCGCCGGTCGTGCTGATAGCGGCCGTTCCGATTGCGGTAGCTGCCGAGCGCTCGATGAATCCTCTCCTGTTCATTGATCTCATTCTCCTCTCGGTTGGAAATCGGGCTCAGATCCAACTGTGATCTGTTGACTTCGAGCGACCGTTTACGAATTGATTGCAGGTTCGACGGTCCGACTGGCTATCTCTATGCCGCTGGTTACGCCGGCGCCAAACAACAACCCCTCAAGCCCGCCCAGCACTATCTGAGTCGTCTGGCCGAAGTGCCCTTCTCCGAAGAAAGACGCCAGCGGGTCCATGCTGATCTGCGAGTTAGCGAACATCCGGCCAACAATCTCGAGACTCGCGCTGAACAGGTTCCCGCCGATCACCGTCAGCAACAGTCCCGCACACATCGCTCCAAGACTTGCACACACGATTCGCTGCCACGGACGGGCACGCGTGAACAAGCCGGCAACCAGCGTCGCCCCGGCTGACACGCCGAGTCCGATCACCGCTCCCTCAAAAGCTCCGGTGATCCCCGCCGGGCTTTGGCCGAACAGCGCTTTGATTGTATCGACGCCCAGCAGCTTGGTGCTTCCGCCAATCATCGCTCCGCCCGCCGCGCCTCCCAACGCCGACCACCAACGGCTGTGACGGTAGGTCACGTGCGCGGCCGCAACCATCCCGAAGCTCACAAACAAACCGCTGATGGCGCCGATGACCGAACCCAGACTGATCAGCACAAACAACAGCTCCCAGGTCTCTACGGCCGAAGCGTGCCTCGCCCCAGCCAGACCGGATCCCAGCAGCAAGCCCCCGACAAGCCCCGACGCCGCGCCGCCGATTGCGCCGCCCATTCCCTGCCGAACGATCTCGGCGCCGTCTCTTCGCAGCCTGACCCACATCAATCCGGCGACGACCAGCAACGCCACCAGTGGTTCGACAACTGAAAGCCGCACGAGGCGTTTGTTTTGGTCGCGAATCATCGCCAGGCTGATCGCGCGACGCACCGGACCAACATCGCCGCCCGTGTTCTCCGAGAGCAGCGTTTGCGCCCCCGCACCGAGCCATCTGGCCAGCGCGATGCTCGCTGCCTTTCTAACCAGGAGGTTCTCATCCCAGAGTGCAAGCTTGCGCAGCAACTCTTTCGCCTCGTCGCTCTTCAGGATCGCGCCTGCCTCCACCGCCCGCAGCCTGACTTCAGCATCGGGGTTGTCGCTGGCTTCCCTTATCAAGGCCGCCGAATCGGGCGCGGTACTGACCAGCCAATCAGGCGCCGGGCAACTGCGATTCAGAATGCTGGTCAACAGGAAGTCAGCTTCTTCACCAGACAGATCAAGCTGCTGGCCGAACGGCAACAGAAGATCGAGCGCGTCAGCATCGATCATCAGTTGGTGCGCTCTGAAGTTCTGCATCGCACGATCGATCACTCCTCGCGCCCGCTTTAACGCGATCTCGTCCGCAGTCAGCCAGCGCGAGACTTCAGCAGTCAGAAAATCGTGCGCCAACTCGAGCCAGGCTTCGCCGTCCTGACTTCGCCGGCGCACGACGCGCGCGGCGATCAGTTCCTCGATGAGCTTAGTCTGGTCGTCGTGCTCGCTGTGAACGGCGAGCGGCGAATCAAGCCGCGAAGACCTTAGGATCAGCCTGCGGCCTTCGGTAGAGATCATCGTCTTAAGAACATTCTTCGCGGCGTTGAGTGTTTGCGCGTTGAAGCGATTGAGAACGCGCTCGAGGTATCCCGTCAGTATCCGCGAAGCAGTGCCCAGCCGTTCGTACGTCTCGACGGTCAGTGCTCCAGTCGCGTCTCGCGAGTCGAACAGGTTGTCGCAGACGATTTGCAACTGAGGCGGGTCGACGCCGTCCTCGTCGCCCAGGTCGTTCAGCAGCAGCTCGACCAGTGGTTGATCGTAACGACACCCCACAGCCAGCGCGGGTTCGGTGATCGCGCGCGACGCCTGCGGGCGGCTCAAACGCTTGAGCCGGTACTCGTGATGAAAGATTTCGGGAATCGCAGTCTTGAGCCGGCTCATCTCGGCCAGCAGGTCCTCGCGTAGCGCGAACACCATTCTTACCGGCGACCGCTCAGCGGCCGTCAGCAGTCGAGCGGCATCGAGAAACTGATGCCGCTCATTCTCCGCCAGCAGTGAGAAGAACTCTTCGAATTGATCAAAAAAGAATACGATGCAGCGATTTGGGTCGAGGCGGGCGAGTTGGCCGACCAGATCCTCCAGGGTCGATCCCGCTTCCCGTCCGCCCATGCCGGGGACTTGCGAGAGAGCGTTCACCATCTGATGAACTGGATCGGTGAAACTCCGCACGACGAACCCAAGATGACCTTCGGACTTTAGTCGCGGCATAAGCCCCGCTCGAACGATCGAGCTTTTGCCGACGCCCGACCGTCCGTGCAATATGAAGGACCGATGCGCGAGGATCTGTGAACAGATCGTCTCGACCTCGGGCTCGCGTCCAAAGAACAAGCCTGCGTCCTGCTCGGTGTAGTAATCGAGGAATTTGTAGGGACGTTTTGGCGTGCGGCCCGAAACGGGCTGCGCGAGCAAGCTCGCCGAAGTGCTGACGTTATCCGCCCACCGTTCGGAGCCCGCCGGCCCGTGGCTGTTTGCTTCAACTACGTTGCCTATAAAGATGTAGCCGTGCTTCGGAACCGTCCTGATGTAGCGCGGGCTCGAAGCGTCATCGCCGAGTTGTTTGCGAATATCCTTTATACATTGAGTCAGCGCGGAGTCGGTGACAAACACGCCATCCCACACCTCCTCGAAGATGCTCTGCTTCTCGACTAGCTGCCCGCTCCGGCTCACCAGCAGCAAAAGCACATCGAAGTACTTGGAATTGAGCGCGACAGGCTCCCCTACTCGCGAAAGCTGTCTGTTGCTTGCGTCGAGATAGAAGTCGTCGAAGCGGAATCCGCTCACCGAAGTTCTAACCTGACTCATCGTTTGAATCTTCTCACAACTTGATCACCGCCGGCTCATTTTTCCCAGGCGATACGCCATTAGAGTCTGCTTAGAGCAGGTTCGGCCGGCTCGCGTTGCCACGAACCCAAGGCAACTTATTATCAGGAGTGAACAAGACATGAAAGTAAAAATGATCCTGCCGGCATTGACCGAAGCCAAGAGTCCGTTTTGGAGACCGATCAAGTACTCGCTGTTTCCACCGCTGGGGCTGGCTACGCTCGCAGGATACCTGCCGTCCGGCGCCTCCGTCGAACTTCAAGACGAGCACGTCGAAAGACTGGACTTGAATGACGAGCCTGACCTTGTGGTAATCCAGGTCTACATCACGTCGGCAAAGCGCGCTTACGCAATCGCCGACCACTATCGAAAGAAGGGAGCACATGTTGCTCTCGGCGGACTTCATGTCACGTCGCTTCCGGAAGAAGCTTTACCGCACGCCGACACAATCTTTCTCGGCCCTGGCGAAGACACGTGGCCGGCTTTCCTCAATGACTATCTCGAGGGACGGCCCGGCCGCGTCTACCGCTCGAAGATCCGCACTCTGATCGGGCTGCCGCCGATCCGACGCGATCTGATTAAGCGTCACCTCTACCTCGTTCCCAACTCAATAGTCGTGTCGCGCGGATGTCCGCATACCTGCGACTTCTGCTATAAGGTGGCGTTCTTCGAGGGAGGAAAGGGATTCTACACCCAGCAAGTCGATCAGGCCCTGGCCGAGATTGACCGGTTGCCCGGACGCCACCTCTACTTCCTGGACGACCATCTGTTTGGTGACCCGCGGTTCGCATCCGCGTTGTTCGACGGGATGAAGGGAATGAGGCGGTTGTGGCAGGCTGCGGGCACCGTAAAATCGGTGCTGGCGCCCGCTCTGTTGGAGCAAGCAGTCGAGAGCGGGCTTCGGAGCCTGTTTGTCGGCTTCGAAACGCTGAACCGGAATAACCTCGTCGAACAGAACAAGTACCAGAATCTGGATCGGGATTATGAGGAAGCGATTCGCCGGTTGCACGGCGCCGGCGTGATGATAAACGGAAGCTTTGTCTTTGGCATGGATGATGATGATCAAGCGGTCTTCGATCGCACAGTCGAATGGGCCATCGAGCAGGGCATTGAGACAGCTACGTTTCACATTCTGACTCCGTATCCGGGAACCGCGCTTTACAAGAGGATGCAGGCTCAAGCGCGGCTTCTGAGCGACGACTGGGATTTGTTTGATACGCGGCACGTCGTCTTCAGACCGGCCAGGATGACACCCGAGGCGCTTGAAACGGGCTATTGGCGGGCGTATGCCGAGTTCTACAAGTGGAGCTCGATATTTCGCGGCGCCTGGGCTGTGCCGGGACTTAAGGAGCGGTTGAGGCACGTCGCGTATGCGGGAGGCTGGAAGAAGTTCGAACCGCTCTGGGACTGGGTCATCCGAGCAAAGCGGGTAACCAACTTGTTGCCAATGCTCGAGGCCGTCCTGACAGGCTTCGGCTCTCATCCGTCAGGAAAGAAACTTCGCGGAGATCAACCACCGATCAGTGCCAGCACTGAAAGCAGAGCCCTTCCGATTGAGACGCTGAGGCGGGAACTGCCGGTCTTGCAGCACAATTGAAGGCGCGGCCGGGACTTTCTCACAGCTTTCTCATTGATTGCTCATTCATTTTTTCGCGGGAAGACTTAGACTGTCGCTTCTTCTGTCTTTGCCCCCCGGTCAGATCCAAATGGAATCAAGAACAAAGGGGTTTGCCCTCACCTCCCTGATAATCGCGGTAATCGGCGCTTCGCTCCTTGCGATGCTGGTGCTGCTGAACAGGCGGGATGAGACCGTCAGCCTGAACCACGAGATTCAGTACGATGACTTCGCGTTCTCGGCGCTTTCGGTTCGCCAGGCCGAGTTCGTAGGCAACGGCGACAGCCTGGTCAAGCCCGCAGGCCTCTTCTACATTGTCACGCTGAAGATTGCCAATCACGCGGTCCGCGTCGATTACAAGTACAAGAGCGACTGCGCTCTGCTGGTTGACGAGAACGCGAACGAGTATCCGCCGTCGCCCGAGGGCCAGCCCGCGCTCGAGGCAACATTGAGCCCCGTCGAGCTTTGTTCCGCGCCGATCCCGGCGGGCGCGTCTTGTGTGACGGAGGTTGTGTTCGACGTTCCTGCCCGCGTCCGTGTCTCGCAGTTGAGGATAACGTTTGGTCCGATCGCAGATATCTTCGATCCGATTTTCTCAGGGAGAAAACGAATCTCGCTCACACCGGTGATGTCACCGGCCGACAACCAATAAAGGGGTAAGCCTATGGCAATGAGGATTCTGGAAAGAGTTCGCGAGGAAATCGCAGAACCCTATGCATTAGACGAGCGGCTCGACCCGTCGAAGCTGCCGTCGCATGTCGCGATAATCATGGACGGCAACGGCCGATGGGCGGCGAGCCGCAACCTGCCGCGAATCGCCGGACACCGCGCGGGCGCGGAAGCTGTGCGCCGCGCAGTCGAGACGGCTGCCAGACTCGGCCTCGATTGTCTTACCCTCTACGCCTTCTCGACCGAGAACTGGAAGCGCCCGCGCCTCGAGATTCGCGCGCTCATGGATCTGCTGACTGAATTTATTCAGCGCGAGTTGAGATCACTCAAAGAAAACAACATTCGCTTTCGGATGATCGGGCGGAGCGAGGGCCTGCACATCTCGGTGCTCGAGCAGATTCGCCGCGCAGAGCTTGCTACTTACAACTGCAGCGGCTTGCAACTCAACATCGCGCTCAACTATGGCGGGCGGTCCGAAATCCTTGACGCTTGCCGCAAGCTGGCCGTCGAAGCCGCCGCCGGCCGTTTGCTCCCGGGTGACATCGACGAAGAGACCATCAGCGGTGCTCTGTACACTCACGCGCTGCGGGACCCGGATCTGCTGATTCGCACAAGCGGCGAAATGCGAGTAAGCAACTTTCTGCTATGGCAAATCGCATACGCCGAGATTCACGTGACCGACACTTTGTGGCCGGACTTCTCCGAGAGAGACTTCTTTGAAGCGTTGATCGAGTATCAGAACCGGGACCGGCGCTTCGGCGGTGTCAAGCAGCTTCAAGAGGTTTAGTTGATAAGTGCCAAGACATCCTTGACACGATTCTCAGTGCCCTGGCGGGCTCACCGCTGCAACCCATTCTCATTTAGTCTTTGCAGTCAGAACGCCAAGTAGCGTCCTGATTTGGATGTTTTCTCTGCGCAACCTCTGATGCGGCTCTGTGTCTCCGCGGTTAGTTAGCGTCGAAACCCCTGTTAACGCGGAGTCGCCGAGCCGCAGAGATCGCGCAGAGAATAGCAGAGAATAGAAGTTAGGACACCACCGAACACTCAACGGCACGCCATTCACCCCACTCTTGGTCTCAACGCTAACGACCTGACAAGCGCCGGCGCGGGCGAGGACGGGTTTCTTGACAGCTTCGATGACCCTCACTTAGTATTTCCAATTCGTGATCGTCATAGATTCTTAACAGTGGGAGTGCACTTTTGAATATTCTACTGGCGGCGTCGGAAGTTGTTCCTTACGCAAAGACTGGCGGATTGGCTGATGTGGCGGGCGCTTTGCCAAAGGCGCTTGCGCGGCTCGGACACATGGTTCGAGTCGTCATGCCGCGCTACAACGTGGATAAGATCGAGAGCCGTCGCGAACGGTTGCCCGGGGACTTGAACGTACCCTTCAACTTTGGGACTCGCCCGGCGGCGGTCTACGTCGATCGCTCGGGAGAAGTGCCGGTCTACTTCATCGATGCGCCTGAGTATTTTTCGCGCGGCACACTCTACGGTGAAGCGGACGATGCGGAGAGGTTCGCGTTCTTCAGCCGGGCGATCCTCGAGCTTGCAAAGGCGCTCGAAGAACAATTCGACATCATTCATTTGAACGACTGGATGACCGGGCTTGTGCCCGCCTATCTCAAAACGGTTTATGCGGACGATCCCGCATTCGCCCGCGCAAAGACCGTGTTCACGATCCACAACATGACCTTTCCGGGACTGTTCAGGGCCGCCCAGTTGCCGAACTTCGGTCTGCCTTCCTGGCTCGACAGAACCGAAGGCGGCATCGAGTTCTACGGAACCGCAAGCGCGCTCAAGTCGGGGCTGGTCTTCTCGGACGCGCTTTCGACCGTGAGCCCGCGTTACGCCGAAGAGATTCAGACGCCGGAGTTCGGCGAGAAATTCGACGGCCTTCTCCGCGCGCGGCGCAGCCACCTGTTTGGCATTCTCAACGGAGTCGACTACGAAGAATGGAGCCCCGAACGAGACACGCACATCCCGGCGCGCTTCTCGCCCGACGACCTCGGCGGCAAGCAAGTGTGCAAGCGCGATCTGCTTCGAAGCTTCGGAATGCCCGACGACCTGAATCGCCCGCTGATCGGCTGCATCTCGCGGCTCTCCGATCAGAAGGGCTTCGACCTGATCATCGATGTCGCTGACAAGATGCTCGACCGGGGCGTTTCATTCGTGCTCCTGGGGTCGGGCGCCGAAATGTACGAGCGCATCTTTCAATCGCTGCGTGACTCGCGCCGCTCTCAAGTGGGCGTCTACCTGGGATTCTCAAACGAGCTCGCGCACAAAATCGAAGCCGGCTCGGATATGTTCCTGATGCCCTCGCGATTCGAGCCGTGCGGTCTGAACCAGATGTACTCGCTAAAGTACGGAACGGTGCCCATCGTGCGAGCATCCGGCGGGCTCGAGGACACGATCGAGAGCTTTGATCGCTCGACCGGCCGCGGCAACGGCTTCAAGTTCTACGAGTACAACTCGGCCCGACTGCTGGAAAAGATCTACGAAGCACTGATGGTCTACTCTGACCAGAATCTGTGGCGCAGGCTTATGTTGAACGGTATGCACGCGGACTTTTCGTGGGAGGTGTCGGCTCGGCGGTATGTTGAGTTGTATGAGAGTCTCGCGCGACACGGCGCCTCGGCGGCTGTATGATTGATACGGGGTGGGGCGAGAGGCTCACGATAGCCGGCGCCCGACCCCGAGCACTAATCGGGAGGTAGCGATGAGCGAACACGTGATCGATGTGACTGATCAGAGTTTTGAGGATGATGTTCTCAAATCAGACAAGCCCGTGCTGGTAGACTTCTGGGCTGAGTGGTGCCATCCCTGCAAGATGATAGCTCCGGCGGTGGCGCAGGTTGCCCAGACTTACGAAGGCAAGGCCAAGTTCGTCAAGATGAACGTCGACGACAACGCGCAGGTACCGCCTCGGTTCGGCATAAAGGGGATCCCGACGCTGATTTTGTTTAAGAACGGCGAGGAAGCCGAACGAGTCGTGGGGGCTACTTCTAAAGAGAATATATCGAGAATGATCGACCGCGCGCTTGGAGCGTAAGTCTCTCTCGGAACTTCTAGCGAGATGCAATCGAATCCGCAGGCGCACACGTTGCCTTTGACAGTGTGCGCCTGTAAGTTTGTTCAGACGAAGCCGGCGGTGATTGACTAAGAGTGGCTTATGAAAAACGTCGTTGTGATTGGCGCCCAGTGGGGCGATGAAGGCAAGGGCAAAGTCGTTGACATACTCGCGCCTCACTTCGATCTGGTGGCCCGGTATCAAGGCGGTCACAACGCGGGCCACACCGTTCGAATCGGTGACCGCAAATTCGTGCTCCACCTGATTCCCTCCGGCATACTGCACGACGACTGTCAGTGCCTGATAGGCAACGGCGTGGTCATAGACCCGCAGGCATTCAACTCGGAGATCGAAGAGCTTCGAGAAATGGGCGTCGAATGCGAAGGCCGCCTGTTTGTTTCGAGCCGCGCTCATTTGATACTTCCGCATCACACCGCCCTGGATCGCGCGCGGGAACAGGGACTTGGTTCCGAGAACGTCGGCACTACTCTGCGTGGAATCGGGCCGGCTTATGAAGACAAGGCCGCAAGAACCGGAGTTCGTGTCGGAGACTTGCTCTATCCCGATATGGCGCGCGAAAAGATGCGAAAGAACATCGAGGCCGCTAATCGCGAGCTGATAGCTATGTCTGCCGACCCGGTTGACCCTGAGAAAGCAGTTGACTCATTCCTTGCCGCCGCGCTTCTACTCAAGCCGTTTATTCGCGATTCGTCGGCGATGATCAACGCCGCGGTTCGCGAAGGCAAATCCGTTCTGCTTGAAGGCGCGCAAGGCACGATGCTCGACGTTGACCACGGGACCTATCCGTTTGTCACCTCCTCGAGCGCAACGGCGGGCGGCGCGGCCACCGGACTGGGGCTGCCGCCAAGGCACATAACCGGCGCGCTCGGAATAGCCAAGGCCTACACTACACGCGTCGGCGGAGGTCCGTTCCCTACCGAACTCCTGGATAAGACCGGGGAATATCTGCAAAAGCGCGGCAACGAATACGGAGCCTCAACCGGAAGGGCGAGGCGCACTGGCTGGTTCGACGCAATGGTGGTGCGCTACTCGGTGATGTTAAACGGGCTGGACGCGCTCGCGCTGACCAAACTCGACGTGCTGGACGAATTCGACGAGATCAAAGTCTGCACCGCCTATCGCTGTCGAGGCGAGCTGCTCGAAGACATGCCCTACGGAGCAAACGTTCTGGCCGAGTGCGAGCCGGTCTACGAAACGCTGCCGGGCTGGAAGACAAAGACAAGCGGGGTTACCAAGTATGACGATTTGCCGGCGGCTGCCAAAGACTACGTTCGCCGCGTAGAAGATCTCTGCGGCACAGTGGTCGGGATGATCTCGACCGGCCCGGAGCGCACGGAGACGACCATCCGCAACGACTCGCCTGTGAGCGGCTGGATGAAGTGAAGCCGCCCTCGGCCTATCGCCGCTTCAGAGTCTCAAAAGGCGACATTTGAAACTCTTCTGATATGATCTCGCGACAATGATCGAAGAGAGCGGAACATGCCCTTCACACCTGGAACGACTCTCGGACACTACAAGATACTCGAGCCGATCGGCGCGGGCGGTATGGGCGAGGTCTACAAAGCCATCGACACCAGGCTCGATCGCCCGGTCGCGTTGAAGATCCTTCCCGCTGCCCTGGTAACCGATTCGGATCGGGTGCGGAGATTTATCGGCGAAGCAAAGGCCGCGTCTGCGTTGAATCATCCGCACATCATCACCATCTACGAGATTGGCGAAGCTCAACTCGAGGCCGAGAATCCGCAGTCTGTTGCCCACTACATCTCGATGGAGTACGTCGCCGGCGCCACGCTGCACCTCAAAATTCATCGCGAGGATCTCGAACTGAAGAAGCTGCTAGAGTATTTTGCGCAGACCGCCGATGGGCTTTCCAAGGCACATGCGGCCGGCATTATCCACCGCGACCTCAAGCCCGAGAACATCATGGTGACCGAAGACGGCTACGCAAAGATCCTCGACTTCGGACTCGCCAAGCTGATCGAAGCCGATCAGCCCGCCGCGCCATTAAACGCTGACCCCCGCGAAGCAGCGACCGCAGTGATGGACAAAACGCGGCCGGGTGTGGTCATGGGTACGATTGGCTATATGTCGCCCGAGCAAGCGCAAGGCAAGTCCGTTGATCAGCGCTCAGACATTTTTTCGTTCGGCTGCATACTGTACGAGGCTGCGACCCGCAATAGACCTTTCCAGGGCGACTCAGTCATAGACTCGCTGCACAAGATCGTCTACGGACAGGCGCCGCCGATCGCCAACACCAACCCCGACGCGCCCGCGGAACTTCAACGCATCATTCGCAAGTGCCTCGCGAAGGACCCGGCCGAGCGTTACCAGTCAATCAAAGACGTCGCTATAGATCTTCGCGATCTAGTCAAGGAGTATGACTCCCAACCGAGGGCTTCAGGAATGTATGCTCCTCAGCCAACTGGGGGTCAGGGGTACCAACCGGTCACTGCCCCGCACCTGGCTCAGCTCGCGGCGACCGAAGCCCAGACCATCGTCACCGCTCCGAGCGGAGCAGTGACGACTGGACCGGTGTCTGGAATCACGCAACCGTCAGCGGGCAACGGACGCCGGATCGCGGTGGTTGCAGGGCTGCTCTTGTTAGCAGCCATCGCCGTGATCTCGGTTTACTTTCTAGTCGGCCCGAAGCACAGCGGGATAACCGGACCTGCCTTTCAGAACACCGCGATCAGCAAGCTTACAAGCTCCGGGCGAGCCCTTGGTGCCGTTATATCACCCGACGGAAAGTACGTGGTTCACATCGTAAACGAAGCGGGCACGCAGGGACTTTGGGTGCGCCAGACCGCTACGTCGAGCAATGTTCCAATCGTCGCTCCGGATGAGGGCACCTATATTGGCCTGACGTTTTCGCGCGATGGCAACTACATCTATTTCGTCAAGGGAGCTAAGGGCTCGAGCATTCGCAATCTTTATCAAGTGCCGGTGCTTGGAGGAACTCCAAGAAAGTTGATCGACGACGTTGACAGCGCAATCACCTTCTCTCGCGACGGAAAACGCCTTGCATTTGTCCGCCACTCATCCAGTGAGAGCGCGCTGATTCTCGCTAGCGCTGATGGCAGCGGCGAGCAAAAGCTGGTGACATACAAGCAGCCAGACGTTTTCCTTCAAGTTGAATGGTCACCCGATGACAAAGTGATCGCTGCCGCCACACGGAGGATCTCCGGCGGCTTTCGAAACGAGTTGGTCGCGGTTCAGGTGTCGGATGGCAGCGAGAAGGTCATCGGCTCGCAGACTTGGCTCGCGCTTGGCGGATTAGCGTGGCTGGCGGATGGCAGCGGGCTGGTCATTGGCGCGTTGGATCAAACTCCCGGGGCGCGACAGCTTCAGATATGGCAGGTCTCCTACCCAGAAGGAAAGGCGAAGCGAGTCACAAACGACCTGAACAACTATACGGGCGTCAGCCTTTCGGCAGACTCCGGGTCGCTCGTGACGGTGCAAGCGGACGCCGTCGCTAATCTTTGGGTCGCGCCCCATGGTGACGCGACCCGCGCTCGACAGATCACGTCCGGGTCGGGCAGATACGATCAGGTATCGTTGGCTCCCGACGGCCGGATCGTCTGCATCTCAAATGCCAGCGGCAGTGCCGACATATGGTTGATGGACGCCGATGGGAAGAAACAGAAGCAGTTGACTGCTGATGCCGGCGTCAACGTTTTCCCTGTCGTTTCGCCCGACGGACGTTTTGTCGTTTTCGACTCGAATCGCGGGGGCAATCCGGCGACGTTCAATATCTGGCGAGTCGACATCGACGGGAGCAATCCGCGGCAACTCACCCAGGGAGACGGAGAGTACTTTCCAACCTGTTCGCAGGACGGCAAGTGGGTCGTGTACACGCCTCTCTCCACCGGCGGGAAGCTATCGTTGTGGAAGATACCAATCGATGGCGGCGATCCGGTTCAAATCAACGAACGCCTCTCGGTCAAGCCGGTCATCTCTCCGGACGGGAAATGGATCGCGTTCCAAACAAGCGGGGATCAACCGGCTTCAGGCCCTAAGCTCGGGATCGTCCCGTTCGACGGCGGCCAGCCTTTGAAGCTGCTTGACGTTAAGTTCACTCAATATCGCTGGTCCGCTGATGGTAAAGCGATTCTCTATCTGGACGACAGAGATGGAGTTTCAAACATCTGGAGTCAGGCTATTGACGGGGGCGTCCCGAAGCAACTGACGAAGTTCACAGCCGACCAGATTTTCAGCTTTGATTGGTCGCGAGACGGAAAGATAATGGCGTGCTCGCGCGGAGTCGTCACGACTGACGTTGTACTGATCAAAGATAAAGGGAGTGAGCCGAAGGAATAGTCCGCCGAGCATTGGTTTTAATGCCTCAACCTGCCCTTTTCCGCAGTCTCTCACCGAGATAACGACCGCTGCCAGCTCAGCGCAGATGAACAGGGTGGTGCAAGAATCGCCTCGCAGAGATTAGAATCTGCCGCGGTCATGAATCTTCGATCAACCCAGGGCAAAGTATGGGATGATAGGGCCGTTGGAAACTCGCCCGAGATGGTTTTCGAGGCCGGAAGCTGAGTTGCGTCATTGCGGCGTAGCCCGAATCCTGCTGGTGAGGGTTTAGGAGATGTTCAACTTCTATGATTCAAGCACGACTTCAGCCATCGCAAGCTCGCGGGTGTGTGTGAGCGAGAGATGAACCCGACGCGCTCCAATCTCGAGGAGACGTTCGAGCGCGCGCCCTCGAAGCTGAATATGCGGCGCGCCTGCCTCGGGCATTACCACCTCGATGTCACGCCAGCCCACGCCGCCGCCCCAGCCGGTCCCGAGCGCTTTCATCACGGCTTCTTTTGCGGCGAACCTTGCCGCGTAGCTCATGAGGCGCGAGGCTCGCTTCTCGCAATAGTCGATCTCGCCCTGGGTGAACACTCGATCGCGAAAGCGATCGCCTCGCCGCGCGATGACCTCTTCCATCCGCGAGACTTCAACCATGTCAATTCCAATCGCGACTATCATCATTTGTAAGCGGGCGAGATGCCCGCGCTCCCAATCAAACCGCGACCTCGACGAATTCATGCGCAAGGCTCGTCTCGGCGAAGACTGAACGCGCTTCTTCCAGCAACGGACTCGCGTCTGGGTAACGCGTGCTGAAGTGCGTCAACAACAGCCGCTGCGCGCCCGCTTCCACAGCCATTCGAGCCGCTTGCGCCGCCGTCGAGTGTCCATATTGCTGTGCTTCTACCTCTAGCTCTTCGGTATAGGTCGCTTCATGAATCAACAAGTCAACGCCGCGCGCGAGCTCGACCGACGCTTGGCAAGGACGCGTGTCCAGACAATAGGCAATCGACTTCCCTGCTCGTTCGGGTCCCAACACTTCGCCGGGTTCAACGACTCGTCCATCTTCCAGCTTCACTGCGGAACCCGCTTGCAAGCTCCCGAACATCGGGCCTTCTGGTACGCCCAACTCCCTCGCCCGATCGAGGTTAAACCTGCCTGGCTTGGGTTGTTCTTCGACGCGATACCCGAGCGCGAATACCCGATGATCCAGCGCAAGAGCGCTCACCGTGTAGTCGGGCGCTTCGAAGACCGTTGTCAGCTCACTGATCGAGTTGAACTCCCGAAGCGCGAGCGGATATTCCACGTACAGCGTCTTGAGCCGCGCCAGCGTTTCAATATAGTCGCGAATCCCCACCGGTCCCACAAGCGTCAACACCCGCGCGCGCCGATCGAGTCCCATCGTCGAGAGCAGCCCGGCCAGTCCGTTGAAATGATCACCGTGCAGATGAGTGATGAATACCGCCGCGAGCCGGCTCGGCGCGAGTCCCGCACGCTGGATCTGCAGCTGCGTGCCCTCGCCGCAATCAAACAGAAGCCACTCGCGCTCGCAGACTACGGCAAGCGCGCTGAGCCCGCGTTTGAGTGTTGGTTTGCCCGAGCTTGTACCCAGCGGAACGACCTTCATAAGTCAGTTACACTAACACAACGCTCATTGGCCAGGCACGGCTCGCCCAACGCGCGAGGGCTTCCGTGTGAATCTGTCAAATCAGTGTCATCAGTGGCCTATCTGGCTCGATCCGGAATAGACCGCGGATGACACAGGTTTGACGGATCTTCACGGATCAGGCTCTGCCGCTTTCGTTTGAAAAAAAAGACTGTGACATCAACTCGATTGACCTGCTAGACTCTCCGGGTCGAATCGACGACTCCCCGTCTCGACGACTCCCAGTTCGGAGAAAGAGTTTTTATGAAGCTTCTCAGATCAATCTCACTGCTGGCGCTCATAATGGCCTGCGCTGTCGCAGGCGGCGCACGGCAGAAGCAGCCCGGTAAGTCGGCCGGCCCGGCGGCCGGGGAGAACGGCCCGCAGCCATTACTCGTCATCGAGTCCGCCACACACGACTTCGGCGAGTTAAAGTCGGGCACGCCGTTACGCTACGCGTTCAAGATCAAGAACACCGGCAATGCCGACCTGCTCATCGAAAGCGTAAGCCCTGGCTGAGGATGCACCAAAGGCGACTATGACAAGGTCGTGCCTCCTGGTCAGGAGGGAAAGATAGAACTGGCAGTCGAACACACCGAAGGTTTTTCCGGAGAGGTTGCCAAGTCAGCTTCAGTGGTCACTAACGATCCCAGGCACCGCAACCTGTCGTTGAGTCTGCGTGCTCGGTTCAAACTCGACGGAACTCCAACTGGAGCGCCGCCAAAGCCAGTCAACGCTTCCAGCGCATTTAATGTGGAGCCTACCGACCGCTGGATCACCAGCGTCGTGAGCGGCAGCAGCGCGGCAAGCAGTTTTTATCTCGTGAACAATCAAACCAGCCCGGTTCACCCTAAGCAGATCGTTGGTGGAGGCCCGGCCTTCACCGCAACGATTGAGCCCATACAAGACGGACGGCGTTACGAGTTGAAAGTGAGAACCGACACGACGCTCAAGCCCGGCCACTACACGCAGACGCTTCGAGTGCTGACCGACAGCCCCACCGCGCCCGAGACCTCGCTTAATCTCGAGCTGACTGTGTACGCGCGTGTTTTCGTGTCGCCTGCGTCGATCATCATGCCGAGGCTGCCCGCGGCTTCTGATCTATCGTCGATAGACTGGCCCATGATCTATGTGCGCAAGGTGCGCGAGGGCGGGTTGAAGATTAAGAGCGTCAAGTCCACCCTTCCCTTCCTCAAGCTCGAGCTGCTGACGGAGAGTGAAGGCCAGGTCTATAAGATCCGCCTCACCCTGGACGCCAAAAAGCTGAAGCCGGGTGAATTCAAAGGAACGGTTCGGATCGAGACCAACGACCCCGAAGCCTCGGTTCTGGAAGTGCCGATTCAGGCGTCCTTCAGCTAGTCAGGCGGTCGTGAAATAGCCAGTGAGGATAGAGATTCCACAAGGTGCATGAAGCTCTCTCCTGCCCGCTGGAGCTGAGAAAGTAAAGCGCTCCCGAGCCGACTCACGGGGGCTCGCAGTGCTTTTGAGTTTAGTCACCCCCAAGAAAAACTCTCTGGTCTGAGCTTTATCAGACTTATCCTGTACACGAGTTACGGGTAAGCCTTGGATTCCTCACGTTGGACAATTACAAACCATTGGGAAGAAGTCGCGGGTGAGGAGGAATCTCGGATGAATAGGCTAAAACCTGGATTGCCGGCTATCGCAGCGCTTCTGTTCGCGGTTTGTCCCATTCTGTTCAGGGTCGGCGCAAGTCCACGCGCGCGAGTTCAGCCTCCCCAACAAGTGCCTCTGGCGCCGGCTGCCATTCAACTTGAGCCAGTGGTTACGACGGGGCTCTCAAGCCCGATCTACGTAACCAACGCCAAGGATGACTCGAATCGACTTTTCATCGTCGAACAGCCGGGCACCATTAAGGTGCGTCAAACAAATGGCACCGTATCGACCTTCCTGGATATTACTTCGAGAGTCTTCTTTGGCGTTGGAAACGATGAGCGGGGTCTGCTTGGCCTGGCTTTTCATCCGCAATACAAAACCAACCGCCGCTTCTTTGTTCACTATACGCGGGAAAACGCTTCGCAAACGAATGTGATAGCGGAGTACCGCGCGTCAGCCACAGACCCTAACGATGTCGAGAAGGACGGAATGGGCAATCCGATCGAAGTCGAAGTGCTGGCTATGCCGCAGCTCAACACCAATCACAACGGCGGGATGATAGAGTTCGGCCCCGACGGTTTTCTTTATATTGCGAAGGGAGACGGAGGGTCGAGCAACGATCCCAACAACCGCGCACAAAACATCAACGACATTCTAGGTAAGATCCTGCGCATAAATATTATCGATCCCCCGCCGCCCCCGCCGCCCGCCCCGCAATACACCTCACCGATGACGAATCCTTTTTGTTGCGCAATGGTTCCCGGCCTCGATGAAATATTTGCGTACGGAATGAGAAACCCGTGGCGGTTTTCGTTCGACCGGGGCGGCACGAACCAGCTTTATGCCGGCGACGTAGGGCAAGGCTCGAGGGAAGAGATCGACATCATCACACTCGGCGGCAATTACGGATGGCGTGTTTGGGAAGGCACATCTTGCACAGGTTTGACCGGGTCCGGTTCCTGCATCGATTGCGCTACTTGCAGCAACCATACTCCTCCAATAACCGATTATAGTTCGTTCGGCGCGACCTCGCGCTGTGCGGTTACAGGCGGCTACGTTTATCGTGGCACGCAGTCGAGCCTGCCGGTCGGGACTTATGTGTACGCCGACTTTTGCACGGGCGAGATATTTCAGTACCCTCCGCCGATGGGTCAACCCAACCCGCACTTGCTGCTTGATACCAACTTGTTCATCGCGTCGTTCGGCGAAGATGAAGCCGGAGAGATCTACGTCGTAGGCCGCGGCGGCACCATACATCGGATAGCGGCCGTGCCGACAGCCATAGAACTTGCCGGGCTTAAGGCGACTGGTTACGACGAAGGAGTCTCGATCGAATGGGAAACCGGTTACGAAGTAGACAACCTGGGATTCAACCTGTATCGAGACGCAAATGGAGCGCGCACCCGCGTGAATCCGCAGATGCTTGCCGGGTCCGCTCTAATGGCGGGTCAGGGCGCCACTCTCACGGCCGGCAAGTCATATTCGTGGTGGGACGCCAGGACTGCGGATTGTCGATTGCGGAATGCGGATTGTCAAAACGCGCAATACTGGCTGGAGGAAGTGGACCTCGAGGGGCAAAGCAAGTGGCATGGCCCAATCGCCGTCAACTATTCGAGTGACATCACCGCAACCGCCGAGCGTCTACAGGCGATTGCGATAAGCAGCCTTGGTAAAGACGAGAGCCAGGAGGATTCAACCCAGCCTGTGCGCCCGAAAGCCTCGCCCTCAAAGCTCGCCCCAGCGCAGCCCCAAGCACAGTCCACCCTGGCCGGCGGCCCCGCAGTGAAACTCTCGGTGCGCGAAAACGGCTGGTTCCGAGTGACTCAGCAAGAACTCGTGCGGGCGGGACTCGATTCAAGAGTCGATCCTCGCTTCCTGCAGCTATTCGTTGATGGGCGAGAGCGGGCAATCCTGGTTACCGGAGAGAAGGATGGACTGTTTAATACATCAGACGCGGTAGAGTTCTACGGCATCGGGCTTGATACGCCTTCCACTGACATCCGGGCGTACTGGCTGATCGCAGGTTCGCAACCGGGCAAGCGCATACGGCAAGCACAAGGGAAACGGGGACAGATCGCCGGAGCAAGCTTCCCCTACTCGGTGGAGCGCAAAGACCGGACGATCTACTTTTCCGCGCTAGAGAACGGAGATAAGGAGAACTTCTTTGGAGCCGTGGTGGCGGGAGAGCCCGTAGCTCAGCCGCTAACACTGCAACATGTCGATCTGGCATCAACAGGCCAGGCCCAGCTTGAGATCGCTTTGCAAGGCGTAACCCAGGGCTCGCATCGGGTAAAGATATTCCTCAATGGCGCCGAGGCAGGAACGGTAGCTTTTGATGGACAGGCTCAGGGCATCGCAAAATTCTCAATACCTCAAACCATCCTCAGAGAAGGGCAGAATCAAGTGACTCTGGCGCGGGAAGGAGGGGAGAGCGACATCAGTCTTGTAGATTACGCTCGTCTCACCTACTGGCACACGTACACGGCAGACAACGATGCCCTGAGTCTTACGGTATCAGGCAAACAGCGGATAACCATTGATGGCTTCAGCAACAATCGGATACGACTGCTGGACATCACCGATCCTGGCGCGGTCCGGGAGATCAAGGGGACTATTGTTCAACAGAAGTCAGGGTTTGCAATAACTGCAACGGCGCCAAGGCCGGGACAGCGGACGCTGCTGGCTTTCACCGACGGGCGGGTTAAGAGTCCGGCAAAGATCACAGCCAACTATCCATCGGTTTGGCGAAATCCAGGACACTCGGCAGATCTTGTCATCATAACTCATCGCAACTTCGTGGACAGCGTTGAGCCGCTCGCGGCTTTGCGACAGAGCCAGGGTTTGTCGGTAAGCGTCATTGATGTAGAGGACCTCTATGATGAATTCAACTATGGAACCAAGTCCCCCTTAGCATTGAGGGATTTTCTTGCATTCGCGAGATCAAATTGGAAGAAGGCCCCACGCTTCGTGCTGTTTGTGGGGGATTCCAGCCTCGATCCGAGGAACTACCTCGGCGCAGGAGATTTCGATCTGGTGCCGACGAAACTCGTAGACGCCGCATATCTGGAGACCGCAAGCGACGAATGGTTTGCAGACTTCAACTCGGACGGACTTTCGGATATGGCTGTTGGACGCTTGCCAGTTCGCAATGCAGCCGAAGCGGCGACGATGGTGTCGAAGATCGTCGGCTACGACAGCTCCACAAGACCTGATGGGGTGCTGCTGGTTAGCGATACGAACGACTCATTTGATTTTGAGGCTGCGAGCGCCGAGCTTCGAGCGCTGGTTCCCGCAGGAGTTGAAGTGGAAGAACTCCGTCGTGGGCAATGGGGCAGCGGGGCGAGCGACAGGCTTGTAGAGAGTCTCAATCGTGGGCAGATGCTGGTTAACTACACCGGACATGGATCTTCGAATATGTGGAGAGGGCAGCTGCTTTCATCAACCGATGCGAGACGGCTGACGAATGGGGATCGTCTCCAGTTGTTCGTGATAATGACGTGTCTGAACGGGTACTTCCACGACGCGTCCGTCGATAGTCTGGCCGAGTCGCTCATGAAAGCGGAGCGTGGTGGAGCGGTGGCGGTGTGGGCGTCGTCGGCGATGACTGTCCCAAACACGCAGGCCTTGATGAATCAGGAGCTCTATCGCTTGATCTTCGCTCCAGACAAGGCAGACGCTCAATCACTGACGCTGGGCGAGGCTATTGCACGCGCAAAAGCGTCGGTGATCGACTCTGACCTGCGGGGGAGCTGGATCTTGTTTGGCGATCCTACAATGAAGCTCAAGTAGATATACGTGGTCAACCACGTACACGCATCTCTCAGCCACCACTCTCTTTGGGGTCAACGGTTCGACTGTTTGCACAGTAAAGTGCTCAGTTGCAATGTTTTCTCTCCATAATCTCGGCGGCTCCGCGGCTCGGTGGTGAAAAATCAAGATAGCTCCGCTCACCACCGGAGTGCGCTGAGCCGCAGAGAACGCGCTGAGAATTGAAGTTGGGCACACCCTTGGGACAACAAACTTGACGCTGCGAAGACCGCTCACTACACTTCTAGTTTTAACGGCGACCTGGTTATGAGCGAGAACAACGGAAACTCTGATCCAACCTGCGCGGGTGTAGAGCGGCTCGCCGAAGCCAATCTTCCAACCGAATTTGGGATGTTTCGAATTGTAGCCTTCAAGAGTAATTTGACCGGCGAAGACTTCCCGGTACTGGTCAAAGGTGAACTGAGCGCGGAAACGCCCAGCCTTGTGCGCATTCACTCGCAGTGTCTGACTGGCGACGTGTTTCATTCTCTGAAGTGCGATTGTGGGCGCCAGCTTCAGTGGGCGATGAAGCTGATTCAGGCTGAGGGACACGGCGCCATCGTCTATCAACAACAGGAGGGCCGTGGCATCGGAATCACCAATAAGATTCGTGCTTACGCGCTCCAGGATGCCGGCCAGGACACTGTAGAGGCAAACATTTCGCTCGGGTTCGAAGCTGACCTGCGGCAGTACGAGTGCTGCGCCGAGATAATCAAACAGCTCGGTTTGCGCCGGATCCGGCTGATGTCAAACAACCCTGACAAGATTGCAGCAGTGCTCCAGGCCGGGATCGAAATCGTTGAGCGGGTGTCCATAGAGGTTGAGCCGCACGAGAAATCGCTGGGATACATGAAGACTAAGAAAGAGAAGATGGGCCATCTCCTTGAGAAGGTCGATGCAGAAGAGACCGTTCGCATACTAACCTCCACTCATTGCAAGGACCGGTGAGTAGTCAGTAGTCCTTAGCTCGTGTTCCAGGGACCGAGTCGAAGCTTGGGGCACGAGCTACGGATTACGGACTTCCGACATAACTCAACTCCGATTCGTTAAGCGCGACACATGCGCCGGTATCGCCGTTCAGCAGCAATAGGAATTCGCCCGTTTCTCTCACCACCAGGTCTCCCGTCGAGTTGGACCGGGTCAGGCCTGGCTCAGCAATCGGCGCCGCCGGGCGAGGAACAAATACCTCGTCGCCCCACTGCAAAACCCATCTCACTTCCTCGACGTCGGCGAAGACTGTGCGAATCCTACCGCGCTCGACACGCCTGACATTAAGCCGATCAAGCTCGCCGCGAATTATGCTCGCCCACTTTCGCGCCTCCCTCGCCGTTAGCGCTACACGGATGTCTGAATCCTTCAGCGCGATCCCTTCAGTGGCCCTCCCGACCGTCAACGAGTAAGTTGGCGTGATCTCCTCGAAGCCTGCGACGTTGCCTGTGTTCGCAAAATCCTCGATTGTCTCTGCAAGCTTGAAAGCCGACTGGAGATGAATGGTTAGACCCTTAAGCGTCAGGGTAGGCGGCATACGATTGTTGGCTGGGCGGCTTGGGTTCGCCTGGGTCTTCAATCTGTGTTCAAGCTCGGCGATGTGGTCCGCACCCAGAAGGACCCATCTCCCGGTCCGCCCATCGCTCAGAAGCAGGCGACCACTACCACTTGAGACGCTCAACCACGGAGGCAGATCGAAAGCGGTATCGTCGTCTGGCGTCGCGGCCTCGCCATTGAATACCCGAACCAACTCGCTGACCACGCCTCGTTCCAGCCACAACTCGGATTGAGGATGCGAAAGCAAGATGCTTTGACCGACGGTTGATATGACTACTTCATCAGGCATTCGCTTTACGTCATAGGCTTCAGTTCTGAATGCGATCGTCGCACCGTAGTGCCGCACGTCCTCCGTGCCAAGCGAGCACTGTCGGCCTTGATACCGTATCGAGACTTCGTCCTCGTGCCTGAGAATCAAGCCGCTGCCCGCTTGACGAACAACTTGCGAAGCGAAGGCGCCCGCTTTCAAAAACCGGGCGGCGCTTTCAGCCAAGTACGGCGCAAAGGCAAGGCCACATTTGATTGATAGTATGTTGATCATCGCAGCTTCCGCGGTGTTCGCGGCGCCATAGGTCACGATCAGTATAACCTTGCGAAGCCTGCACCGCACGTTGCGCGGGCCAGGCGATTTGGGTAGAAATGAACTATGTCGGTTAAGCGCCCCGGAGCGAACGAACCTCTTCAGATCGCGATCGGAGGCACGCCGCTTGGCAGCGATGGCAGCGAGTTAAAGCGGGGACTTTGGGAGAGCGCTGTCTACCTTGGCACGGATGGCTTCGTATATCACGTAACCGCGCGGCAGGCGCGCGGCGGGATCAAAGCGACGATCGCAGGCAAGCGGCAAGTGGGCGATTACCTGAGATGGGTCGATGGTCTGTTCAGACCGGGCGAGCTGCCGAGTGAGGCGAACGGCGTCCATTATCGCGCCGCGCGAAAGCTCCGGGAACTGATTTGACGTTCCCGTCGCCTCGTCCTTTCTGGTACCGACGAGCAACCGGGCGCACGCTTCGGGGGATGGTAATTGATCTCCAGTTAACTAGAGTTTTGAGCCACGTGGATGGTATAGTTCGGCCCATGCTCTACAGAAAGCCTCGTGTCGGACAAGAGATACCTGCGTATTGTGGGAAGTGCAAAGACGAGCGCTCTCACACAGTAGCCGCGATGGACGGTGATACAGTCAAGAGGGTCACCTGCTCAAGCTGCGGCGGCACTCATAACTACAAGCTCGCGCCCGCGGCTGCCGCCACCAAGTCTGTGACAGATTCGACTGGCGAGGGCGACGCACGGCCGGCGAAGAAGCGCGCGAGCTCCAGACGGTCAAAAGGGGGAGACGCTTTTAGCATCGATCCCAAGCGCCCGGTTAAGCCCTACAACATGAACAACAGCTTTTCGGCGGGCGACGTCATCAACCACGCAAAGTTTGGACTTGGCGCGGTCGAAACTGCTTTTCCTCCAAACAAGATCGAGGTCCGGTTTCAAGAAGGCAAGACGCTGCTGCTTCACAACCTGCAGAACTGCCGACCGTGACTGCCACGGACTTGTCTGTGGACAGGGATCAATACAAGAGCCGCCGCTGTTGTAAGAAACAGCGGCGGCTATGTCTTTGCGTAAAGCAATCTCGGTGAATACGTTTAACCGGCCGGGACTTTCACTCTTTGAAGAAGTTTGCGTTCTTTGAGATGTAGCTTTGCCACTTCTCGGGCACATCCGGCTCAAAGAAAATCGCGGACACCGGACAGACGGGCTCGCACGCGCCACAGTCAGTGCATGTCTGCGGGTCTATATACATCTGTTCCGCGCCCGGGCCCCCCTGGATGCAATCAACCGGACATACATCAACGCAAGCCAGCTCCTTCGCGTTGATGCAGGGCTCACAAATCACGTAGGCCAAACCTCTTGCTCCGCATCCACTTTGTTTTACTTGAAGTAGTCGGCATTGATCGCCGTAAAGTGCTTCCACTGCTCGGGGACATCGTCTTCCGTGAAGATGGCCTGGACCGGGCACGCAGGTTCGCAAGCGCCGCAATCAATGCATTCATCCGGATGTATATAGAGCATTTCGGCCGTTTCGAAAGCCGGCTCGTCCTTGCGCGGGTGGATGCAATCGACCGGACAAACATCCACACAAGCTGTGTCCTTAGTCCCTATGCAGGGCTCAGCAATAACGTATGTCATCTACGCCTAAGTCTCCTTTCAATCTGTTTGCAGCAAAGGGGATGATACCGGAATCAATTTGGCCTATTTGCCCCGAACAAGTCAATAGCCAATCACGGCCAACCTGACAAAAACTCCAAGAGGCCCTTAATTCCCGAATTCGGGTTCATCATTGTACTCAGTCATTGACTGCGCGTCCATCAACTCCTCGACTTCTTTCGCGGTGAACATCCCTGCGTCCGCTATCGCTTCGCGAATGGTCTTGCCGCTGGCGATAGCCTGCTTTGCAATCTCCGCCGCCCTTGCATAGCCGATCTTCGGGTTGAGCGCGGTCACCAGCGCGACGCTGTGCTCGAAGTACCAGCGGCAGCGCTCTTCGTTCGCGGTTATGCCGTCTATGCAGCGCACACGCAGCGCAGTCAGTGCGTTGGTTAGAATAGTCAGCGACATCAGCAGATTAAACGCCACCACCGGCATCATCACATTCAACTCCAACTGGCCTGCCTGCGCGGCACCCGCTATGACCAGGTCGTTGCCGATCACCTGGAAGCAAACCATATCGGTCACTTCCGCCATCACCGGATTCACCTTGCCGGGCATTATCGAAGAGCCGGGTTGAACAGCCGGCAGATTGATCTCCGCAAACCCGGTGTTCGGACCCGAGCCGAGCAAGCGCAGGTCATTGGCGATTCGGATGACATCCGTAGCAAGCGTCCGCAGCGCGCCAGATAACATCACAAACGGCGACATGCTCTGCATCGACTCGAAGTAATCCGCAGTCGGGCGCAGTTGAATGCCGGTGATGGCGCTCAGCTCTTCGACGACCAGCTTGCGATAGCCGGGCGGAGCATTTAGCCCGGTTCCCGCGGCCGTGCCGCCAAGTCCGATCTCCTTCAGCTCTTCGGCAGCATGTGCTACGCGGCGCTTGTTCTTGTTTACCGCAACAGCGTACCCCCCGAACTCCTGACCAAGCCGAACAGGCACGGCGTCTTGCAGGTGCGTGCGACCAGACTTGATGATGCCGTCAAACTCCCTGGCCTTGCGGCGAAACGAATCCGCAAGTTCATCAAGCGCCTCGATCAGTCCCCTCTCGAGCTCGAGCCCCGCAAGCCGCATCGCCGTCGGGATCACGTCGTTGGTCGACTGAGCCATGTTCACGTGATCATTGGGATGCACGATCGCGTAGTTGCCCTTCTCGCCCCCCAGCAACTCGATCGCGCGATTCGCCAACACTTCGTTCGCGTTCATATTGTGCGAGGTCCCGGCGCCGGCTTGAAAGGGATCGACGACGAACTGATCTCGAAGCTTGCCTTCAAGCACTTCATCGGCGGCAGCTTCGATGGCGCGCGCGAGTCCTGGCTCAAGCGTTCCAAGCTGAGAGTTCACACGCGCCGCCGCCTTCTTTACTTGTATAGTAGCGGTGACAAGTGACGGGTACGGCTTCCAGCCCGAGATGGGAAAATTCTCGATCGCGCGCGCGGTCTGGATGCCGTAGTAGGCTTCGGCTGGAATTGCACGCTCGCCGAGTGAGTCTCGCTCAATCCTTGTTTGGGTCGAAGGTGACATGCGGAATCATCTCGACATCTTCCTTCAGTGTGATTCGCCCGGCCATCTTCTTACGCAGTTTTTCTTTCGGCACAAACGCAACCTTGCTATCGACAAGTTCCTGGTTCGGCCTGTAGCCCAGACCAAACTCGGGAAGCTCCGGCCGGTGCATCAGCCGATTGATGTCCCAAAGCGTTTCTTCGCGCGTAAACGCGCATATCTCGGTCTCGCGGCTCATGATGATTGCTTCTTCAGGGCAGGCGTCCACGCAGAAACCGCAGAACACACAGCGAAGCATGTCGATGTCGAATCTCGCCGGGTACTTTTCGATCAGAGGATCAGGATGCTCGGCTGGCTCGATATAGATGCAGTCAGCCGGACACGCCGTCGCGCACATATAGCAGGCGACGCAACGCGGAGAGCCGTCTTCGCGCGCAGTCAGGATGTGCGCGCCACGATACCGATCCGAATAAGAGCGCCTTTCTTCCGGATAGCGAATCGTCGCGTCGATCTTGCCGGTCAGGTTGTCCATCGCGCGAGTCATCGTCAGCTTCATTCCGACAAGCGGCGCGAACACACCCTCGACAAACGAAGTATCGCTCGCCGCGCGATCGGATACGTTGATGACCTTTGCTGGTTTTTTCATAAGAGTGGCGCAACCCTTAGCCTGTGCATTCGAACATGTACGGGCATCCCTCTGTGGACGCCCCTCTTCGCTTTCGAGCGCCGATTCAACACCGAGGGGCGTCCACAGAGGGACGCCCGTACATGTTATTCTATTACCACTTATTCTACTACCACGCCGGGCAGCCGCGTCTGCCGGGGTGCCAGGCCTCGATACGCCTTTTCGTTCTCCGCCATGCTCGCGAACACTTCGCCGGGAGCCATCCACGGCGATTGGGCGCCGGTCGCATGCAATAGCATCGCGAACACTTCCCACAGAGGCAGCGCGTCTCCACCTGGCTCAATTGCCTTGCCGGCGAACTGAACGCGCCCCTGAAAGTTCGTGTACGTTCCTTCTTCCTCGGACCAGGCCGCTACTGGCAAAACAACGCTCGCCGCCGCGTGCCATTCCGCCTTGTGGGTCGCGAGGACCACCGAGTACTCGAGCCGCTCGATTAAGTCGCGAACCCGCCTCTCTGCCTCTTCGTCACCGGGCCGCCCCACCAGGGGATTAAGGTAGATCACAATGCCTGCCTTTATTTGTCCCTCACGTGCGGCTTTGATCGCCCCTTCAATCCCTCCGAGCTCGGCGCTGATCAGCCCAAGCTTCATGGCGCCCATCGAGTTGGGATGCTTGTCGGAACGACGCAGAACCTGGTCCTCCTGCTCGGCGACGTTCTTGTCTTCGGAGTCGACTCGGAAGTCAAATTGAGTCGCGCCAAGTTCGTGGCTCAGATATCGCTTGAACAGGAAGAGCGCTTCGTTGGTTGCAGAGGGCGACGCAAAGCCGAGAAGCGAGCCCGCGCCGCTGGCTTCGCGAACCTCCTTCAAGCGTGCGTCGATCGAGCGCACGGCGTCTTCCCAGGTTACCGGTGCCTGGATTCCGTCCCGCCCTTTAATCATAGGCCGAACCACCCGCTCGCCGCCTCGCAGCTCGTGAAAGCTCAATCGGCCTTCATCGCAGAGCCAGCTTTGATTCACCTCGACATTTCGCCGCGGCAGCAAGCGGAAGATCGTCCCGTCACGATGATCTATTCTGACGTTGCAGCCAGTCGAGCATCCCGCGCAGACCGAATCGGTGCTGTGAAGAAACCAGACTCGGCATTTGAACCGGAAGTCCCGCGACGTGAGCGCCCCGACCGGACAGATGTCAACTACATTTCCAGAGTAAGGATTATCAAGCGGCCTGTCATCACAGGTCCCGATGGCGACGTGGTCGCCGCGACCAAAGAATTGCATCTCCCCTGTCCCGGTCACGTGTTCGAAGAACCGGATGCAGCGCGAGCACAGCACACACCGCTCTTGATCGAGCACGACCATCGACCCAAGATCGACGACCTTGCGCTTGCGGACTTTCAGCTCGAGCGGGATTTCGCTGGTGTGGAGTCCATAGACCATGTAGTAGTCCTGCAAGCGGCACTCACCCGCTTGATCGCACACCGGACAATCGACAGGGTGGTTGATCAACAAGAACTCGAGCACCCCTCGCACGGCGTCTTTGACGCGTTCGTTGTTCGACCGGACGACCATGGCTTCGGTGGCGATCGTTGTGCACGACGGAGTGAGCTTGGGCATCTTCTCGACTTCGACGAGACACATTCGGCAGTTCCCATCGATCGGCAGGTCGGGATGATAGCAGTAGTGCGGAATGTCAATTCCGGCATCTTGCGCAGCCTGAATGATCGTCTGGCCGTCTTTGGCTTCGATCTCTTGATCGTTTAGTGTGAACTTTGGCATCGCTGAGTTCTCAAATCACAGGAGTGCCTGCGCTACTACGCCGAACTACCCGCAAACATCCAGGCTATCACGCACAAAGTGCTTCAAACTCATTTCTGAACTTCGTCACGAAGCTTCTGATCGGCATCACGTCGGCATCCGCAAGCGGGCAGATCGTCCGGCCTTCCATCATGTCGGCAATCTTCAACAGTCGGTCAACGTCTGCCCTGGTTCCCTTCCCGGCCAACAGACCGCGAAGCACCTTCGCCGCCCATCCGGTTCCTTCGCGACATGGCGTGCACTGGCCGCACGACTCGTGCGCGTAAAAGTCCGCAATCACCGAAAGCACCTCCGGCATCTTCACCGAATCGTCGAGCACGATCATTCCGCCTGAACCAAGCATTGAACCGGCCTTCAACAACGACTCGTAGTCCAACAACACGCCTTCGCACTCGTCGGCTCGCAGCACCGGTACCGACGAGCCTCCGGGGATAACCGCTTTGAGGTTGCGGCCGTTCGGAATCCCGCCAGCCTCGTTGTTGATGAAGTCCAACAGCGGATAGCCGAGATCGACTTCATAAACGCCCGGCTTGTTCACATGACCGGAAACAGAGAAGAGCTTCGTGCCCTTACTCTTCTCAGTTCCGATCGCGGCATGAGCGGGCGCGCCGTTGGTGATGATCCACGGCAACGCGGCGAGAGTCTCCACGTTGTTGACTACGGTCGGTGAGGCAAGAAAGCCGTGAGTTGCCGGGAACGGCGGCTTGATTCGCGGGTACCCGCGGTAACCTTCGAGCGATTCAATCAGCGAAGTTTCTTCACCGCAGATGTAAGCTCCCGCGCCCATGTGAAGATGTATATCCAGCGCAAAGTCGCGTCCCAGCAGTGAGGGGCCAAGGATGCCTGCCTTGTAAGCCTCTTCCAGAGCCGCCTCTATCGGTCGCTCGAGAAACCCAAACTCGCCCCGCATATAGATGTACGCCAGATGGCACCCGAGCGCGTATGCCGATATCGCCATCCCCTCGATCACCAGATGCGGCTCACGTTCAAGCAGGAACCTGTCCTTGAACGTGCCGGGCTCGCTTTCGTCTGCGTTGCAGAGCAAATAAGTTGATTTGCCTGTGTTGCGCGGAACGAAACTCCACTTCATCCCAGTCGGAAAGCCCGCCCCACCGCGTCCGCGCAAGCCACTGGCTTTTACTTCGTCCATGACGGCGGCCGGCTCCATCCCGAGCGCTTTCTCAAGCGCTTTGTACCCGCCCCGTTCGCGATACTTCGCCATCGTGTTCTGGCCGGGTTTGTCCGCATTCGCAAGAAGTATCTTAGTCATTGCGAAGATTCTCGATTATCTCGCCCAGTCGGGCAGGCGTCAGGTCTTCGAAGTAGCGGTCGCCCACCTGCATCGCCGGGCCGGTTCCGCACGAGGCAAGACACTCGGTGAAGTTCCAACTAAATTTTCCGTCGGGAGTGAGCTGTTCAGCTTCGACGCCGAGCAAACGCTTCGCCTCATCCATGCACGCGTTCGCACCCATCAACCAGCAGCTCACGTTGCGGCATATTTCGAGGTGATACTGTCCGACTGGCTTGCGGCGTAGAAGCGTGTAGAAACTCGCCACGCTCAAGACATCCGACGGCGGATAGCCCATCAGTTCGCCGATGTAGTCGGCTGCCTCTTGCGAGATCCAGCCGCCGAACTCGCGTTGAGCCAGAGCAAGCACCGGAACCAGCGCCGCCCGCTTCTCGGGGTAGTGGCTGAGGATTCGGGTGTATTGCCGTTTGGCTTCTTCGCTGAACTCGATCATCAATATCTCCGCTACCTTATCGATCAAGCTCTCCGGCAATTATGTTGAAACTTCCCAGTGCGGCGATCGCGTCCGCAACCATGCCACCTTCGATCATTTTCGGAAAGGCCGAGAAGATCGGGAAACACGGGCCGCGCGCGTGAACTCGCCACGGACGCATCGAACCGTCGCTCACTATATAAAACCCCAACTCGCCGTTGCCGGCTTCCGAATACCCGTACACTTCGCCCGGCGGTGCTTGTATCCCATGCATAGTGAGCTTGAAATGGTTCATCAGGTCTTCGATGTTTGTGTACACGCCTTTCTTTGGCGGAAGTGTGATCCGGCGGTCGTCAACCTGGTACGGGCCATCAGGCAGATTTTCGAGCGCTTGCTCGACTAATCTAAGGCTCTGCCGCATCTCTTCCATGCGAACCAGGTATCGATCGTACATGTCGCCGGTGTTGCCGATGGGCACTTCGAAATCGAAATCGTCGTAGCTCGAATAGGGATGATTCTGCCGAATGTCGTAAGGCACACCCGCCGCGCGCAGCATCGGCCCGGTCATCCCCCAGTCGACCGCGTCCTTCCCGCTGATCGGCGTCACGCCCATCGCGCGCTGCTGGAACAGACGGCTCTTGGTGTTGAGCTTATCGAGGTCGCTGATGTATCCAGGGATTCGCTTCAGCACTTCGCGGCAACGCGGCACGAAGTCTTTCGGCAAGTCGGCTGCCAGACCGCCTACTCGAACGTAACTCACCATCATTCGCACGCCCGAAGTCATCTCAAGCAAGTCATAGATCTCTTCGCGCGGTTCAAAGCCATACCAGAAATTTGTGATCGCGCCCAGGTCCAAAATGTTCGTGCTGATGCAGACCATATGGTCCATGATGCGCGACAGCTCACCGAGCAGAACGCGAATATACTGGACGCGCTTTGGCACTTCGATGCCCAGCAGCTTCTCGACCGCGCAGGCGTATCCGACATTGTTCAAGAACGACGAAACGTAGTTGAGGCGATCGGTGTACGGAATCACCTGATTCCACTGATGAGTCTCGGCCATCTTCTCGAAGCAGCGATGCAGGTAGCCGATCTCGACATCGGATTCGACGATCTTTTCGCCGTCGAGCCGGCACACGATTCTGAGCGCCCCGTGAGTTGCGGGATGCGACGGCCCGATGTTGATGATGGTCGGCCCGGCATTCAAGCGATCATCCTCGTGAGCTTCCCAGTCTGTCTTGTACTCGAGCGGCAGCTTGTAGTCGCGCGATAACGGCGTGCGTGCTCCAGGATCGTGGTCCTTGCGAAGCGCGTAGCCGATAAACTCTTCGTGACACAGGATCCGTCGAAGATCGGGATGATGCCGGAAGTTGATCCCGAACATGTCGAAGGTTTCGCGCTCCCACCAGTTCGCCGTCTTCCAGACTGATGTCACAGAATCGACTTCCGGCGCCTTTTCCGGGAGCGGCACCTTTACCCTGACCCGGTGGCCGTGATCGATCGAATACATCTGATAAACGACGTTGAACCGCTCGTCGGGCTTCTTCTCAGGGTAGCCGAGATAATCCAACCCGGTGATCGTACTAAGCAGATCAAACTTCGTCGCGGGGTCTTCTTTAAGCGCGCGACAGATGTCCGTGATGCGGTCAGGTCTGACCGTCACGGTCAGGTCGCCGCGAAAATCGTTCACGTCCAGCACCTGATCCGCGAACCGCTCCTGAATCGCGGCGACAATTGGATTTTGAGGTGCGGCCGGTTCACGCGTTATGTGCACCAGCCGGACGGCTTCGAGCGCCTGCTGTTCGGCGATCAGCAAGGATTTTGGCGAACTCTCGGTGATCTCCTTTCGCATGCGCGCTCGCATCTCTTCGCGAGCGTCGTCGTCGACCATCCTCTCGTCTTTGATCAAGCCCTGAATCATCAAGATGGCTTGAAGCAGAGCTTCCGGAGTGGGCGGGCAGCCGGGTATGTAAACATCGACCGGAATTATCTCATCGATGCCCTGCATCACATGATAAGCGCG
>JBASRN010000334.1:0-11913 GCA_049273855.1 Blastocatellia bacterium | reverse complement strand
ATCGTGATCTACAATCCTCGATCTTCTATCCTCGATCTTCCTTTCCCTGGCCACTGGCCACCGATCGTTGCTGCGTGCAAGAATCCCAGTTGATGATTCGGGTAAAGCTGGTATCAGCAGGAAGAATCGCAGCGCTTGCTTTGTTTATCGCGATAGCGTCGGCGCTGGCCGTCTATCTGGTGATTCGCAGCCAGGGCGTCGCCGTCGAGCCGGACGGCCGTCCAAAACTCCAGGGCAAAGTCGTCGCAGTCTTCACCAACACACGCTACGCGCATCAGGTCGACGGCCGCGTGAGATTCCTGCTTACTTCCGGCACGGACAGGAGCTATGAGGACGGCACGCACGAGCTCGAACAGGTTAGACTCGAATCGTACGGCTCCGACGGGGCTCGTCGCGATGTCGTGACTTCGGATCGCGCTAAGGTGAGCGATCCTTCCGATCTCCAGAAGCTCGACGTCGAGTTCATCTCGAACGTCGTGGTGATAACCTCGGAAGGACTCACGGTCAAGACCGGCTATCTCCACTACGATCAAGGCAAGAACACTGTTGACACCAAAGAGCTGGTCGAATTCGAGAACAAGAGTCTCTTCGGCCGCGCGACGGGGATGCTGATAGAAGCCTCCGACGAACGGGTTCATCTTTATAAGGACGTCGCCGTGACTATGAGGGCCGAGCAGTTGAGCGACGGATCGGTCACAAAGAGAAAGGCTCGCGCAGACAAGCGTCGCGACGAGACGCCCGAACAGCGCGCCGCCCGCAAGGCTCACAAGCGGGCGCGTAAGCTTGAGAGACAGCGCGCGCGCGAAGCGATAGCGAAAGCCACTCCTTCAAAAGAAGGCAAAAACAAGGGAGCGAAAGGAAACGCGGGCTCGCAATCGGGAGATCCGAACACAACACCAAAGGAGCCGACGCAAATACGCAGCGAGTCGGCTCGGCTGGACAAGAGGGAACATCACGCGAGCTTCGAGGGTAATGCGCTCGTCACGCGGGCAAAGGATGAAATGCGAGCGCAGCGCATGACCGCCTACTTCGATGCCGGCAACCGCATCGAGCGAATCGAAGCACGCGGGGCGTCTAATCTCAAACAACTCGACAAGGTTGAGATCTCGTCGCCAGACATGGATTTCTTCTTTAATCCGGATTCGCACCAACTCGCGCGAGCGGTCGCGGCCGGCGGGGCACATACCCGATCTCTGGGTCCGCCGCCGTCGAGAGAAGGCCGCGCCGACAACCTCGAGGCTACGTTTATCGATGGGCCCCTGGGCAATGTCGTTGACACAATCAATGCTTTGGGCAACGCGGCCGTTCAAATCCACGCTCTCCCGGCTCAACCCAACGGGACCGAGCGCGAGATCAAAGCCGGCGCCATATCGCTCCAGTTCTATCCGGATGGCCGCAACGTCAAGACCGCCGATGCAACCGGCGACGCGGTCATGACGGTCACGCCGGTTCGCGCCGAAGGCCGCGCAGACAAAAAGACCATCCGCTCGCCAAGGATGAACGCCGAGTTTTATGAAGAGGGGAACAGGATCAGCCACTTTAACGCGGGGGGCGGCGTCAAGGTCGAGATCGAAGCGCTGGTCGCGGATGCTCATCCGCTTCGTGTGACTACAAGCAGGACGGCGACCGCCGATTTTCTTACCGACTCGCAAGACATCGAGCGAGTGATCCAGGAAGGCGACTTCAAGTACAACGAGGGCGATCGCAACGCGGTCTCCGAGCGGGCAATCTACGACGGGCAAAAAGAGATCCTCAACCTGCGCGGGCGCCGGCCGATGGTGTGGGATGCCAAGAGCCGCACTCAGGCCGACGAGATCGACTACGATCGGGGAAAGGACGAGACGCACGCGCGCGGCGACGTGCGCACGACCTACTATAGCAACGAAAGCACAAACGACTCGACGCCTTTCCAGAACACAAAGTCGCCGGTATTCATCACCGCCGCGCGAGCCGACGCCCGCAACGCCGACGGCATAGCCGTGTACACCGAGAACGCGCGCGGCTGGCAGGACGACAACTTTGTGAAAGCCGATCGCATCGAGCTATACAAGGAAGACAAGCGAATGGTGGCGATCGGAAACGTGGACAGCGCGCTTTATCAGACGAAGCGTGAAACCTCGCCAGGCAAACGTGAAGCTGTGCCCGGGTTCGCTCAGTCGGATAGGATGTTTTACTCCGACGAAGCCAGGCTGGTTCATTACGAAGGCAGCGTGAAAGCGCGTCAGGGCGAGGACCACATCGAAGGGTCGAAGGTCGATGTGTACTTGATGGAGGACAGCAATGAAGTAGATCACCTTAACGCCGAAGGAAGTGTGGTGCTCACGCAGCCGGGAAGACGCGGGGTGGGGGATAAGCTTGTATACACTGCCTCTGACGGCCGCGCTGTTTTATCAGGAAAGAGCGCGAGAGTTGATGACGTCGAGAAGGGATCTACGTTGGGTTCTCAATTGACGTTCTACAGCCGCGATGATAGAGTCTTCGTCGAAAATCAACAAGGCACGGGCCGTGTTAGATCATCTCATCGTTTGAAAAAAGACAAGTAGGTCAGCAGCGGAACAGATGGTGAAAGAAGTGTCCTTGGCCGCGTCTCAAGCCGAAAAAATCAACCAGCCTCAAGCCCAACAAAACGTAATAAGTCTTATCGAGCAGGTCAGCGTGCTTGGTGTCGAAGGCCTTAGAAAATCCTACCGCAAGCGCACGGTCGTCGACAACGTTTCGCTCGACATTCGCCAGACTGAGATCGTTGGTCTGCTGGGTCCAAACGGCGCCGGCAAGACGACGATCTTCTACATGATTGTCGGGCTTGAAAGACCGGACAGCGGCGTCGTATATCTCGATTCAAAGGACATTTCCCGTCTTCCGATGTACCTGCGCGCGCGCAACGGGATCAGCTACTTGCCGCAGGAAGCGTCGGTGTTTCGGAAGCTGACGGTCGAAGACAACATCATGCTCGTGCTTCAGACGCTTCCGCTTACCAAGCCCGAGCGCGAGCATCGTCTCGAATCTTTGTTGAGCGAGCTCGACATCGCTTACGTGCGTCACACCAGGGCGTACCAGTTGTCGGGCGGCGAGCGGCGGCGGACCGAGATCGCGCGATGCCTTGTGATCGAACCGCGCTTTATCCTCCTCGACGAGCCGTTCGCCGGCATCGATCCGCTCGCGGTCAGTGACATACAAAAGATTTTACAGAAGCTCAGAGCGCGCGGGATCGGTGTGCTGATAACCGATCACAACGTGCGTGAGACTCTGGCGATTACCGACAGAGCGTATATAATTAACGACGGGCAGATATTCCGAGCCGGAACGCCCGACGAGCTTACGCAGGACGAAGAAGTAAAACGAGTATATCTGGGAGAGAACTTCAGAATGTGAGGGGCAAGAGCTAGAAGGCGGAAAGACGCGCGTTGCTCTTTCGACTTTCGCTTTTGCCTTTCGCCTTGTTAGAGATGTCGGTTAAGCCATACCTCGCGAATACCCTTTCACAGCGGCTGGTGCTGACGCCGCAAATGCGCCAGCGGATCGAGCTCTTGGCAATGACCAAGCTCGAGCTTGCCGATATGGTGACGGCGGAATTGTCCGCCAACCCGGTCCTCGACGAAGTCGCGCCCGGTGAAGGCGCCGATGAAACCTCGTCACTTGCCGATGATGTGTCAAGCATAGACGCGACGACCGCCGACCTCACCGCGCCCGCCGAGAGCGCCACCCCACAGGCCGGCGCAGGCGCCGATCTCGCACCGGTGAGTGACGCCGAAGCGGTGACTTCAAGCTCTGTCGAGCCGGGTCCAATCGACGGCGAGGCGGAACCGGATCGCGAGCGTGATTCCTTTCAAGAAGTCGACTTCGGGTCAACCTTCGAAGAGTACCTGGATCCAGGTTACAAGACGCATGAGTACGAAGCTAAGGACGAGGTTTCGTTCGAGAACATGTTGACTCGCCGCCAGTCGCTTCAGGAACAGTTGATCTGGCAGCTCCACCTGACCGACTCTTCGGAAGACGTGCTGGCCGCGGGCGAAGCGATAATCGGGAACCTCGACGAGAACACCGGATTTCTGGACGCGACAGTCGAAGAGATTGCCGCGATGGGGCCGTGGCCGATAGAAGTTGTCGAGCAGGCTCTGCGGATTGTTCAGTTCCTGGATCCGGTCGGCGTAGCGGCGCGCGACGTGCGCGAGTCGCTGCTTCTTCAGCTGGCCTACTACGGTTTCGGCGACCGGCTGGCTGTGAGAATGGTGGAAGATCACCTGGAGAGCCTTCAAACTCACAAGCTGCCCGAGCTTGCCAAGACACTGGGCGCTCCTCTCGAACAAGTCCTCGAAGAGATGGAACTCATCAAGAAGCTCGATCCCAAGCCTGGGCGCAAGTACTCGTCGGACGAGGCGCAGTTGGTCGTGCCAGAAGTGACTATCGAGAAGGTTGGCGACGGCTACATGATCCGATTCGAGGACGACGGAATGCCGCATCTCCGAATCAACCGGACCTATCGGCAGATGATGGAGTCAAAAGACTCGACAAAGGAGACTCGCGACTACATCAAAGAGCGATTCCGCTCGGCGGTGGATCTGCTAAAGAACATCGAACACCGGCGTCAGACGATCTATCGGGTGTGTCTTTCCATCGTCGAACGACAGAGCGATTTTCTGGACCACGGCGTCGAGCACCTGAAGCCGATGATGCTCAAGGACGTGGCGGAAGACATCGGAATGCACTTGAGCACGGTCTCTCGCGTGGTCAATCGCAAGTACGTCAACACACCGCAGGGCGTCTACGAGTTGCGGCGTTTCTTCACCGAGGGGATGCGCAGCGACACGGGCGAAGACGTGTCCACGCGGGTGCTGAAGCTCAAGATAAAAAAGATGATCGAAGCCGAGGACCCGCACCATCCCATCACCGATGATGAAATAGCCAAGCGGCTGGCGCGAGATGGAGTGAGGTTGAGCCGCCGCACCGTAGCCAAGTACCGCGACCAGATGCGAATCCCCGGCTCGCGCGAGCGCCGCGCCATCGTATGATTGCGAATTGCGGATTGCGGATTTCGAAAAGAATTCCCGAACTCAGTTCTCCATCGCAATCCGCAATACGCAATCCGCAGTTGAGAGGGAGACGAAATGGAATTCGAGTTCACCGGCCGCCACATTGAAGTAACTCCGGCAGTCGAGCAGCTGGCGATGAAGGAGCTTAGGAAACTCGACCGCGTGCTCAATTCTGCCCCGATTCGCGGGCACGTGACGGTATCGTCAGAGAAACATCGCAAGCGCGCGGAGATCGTTATCTATTGGCGCGAACACGTGTTCACCGGAGTTGACGAGAACACCGACCTGAGCCAGGCGGTCACCTCCGCAGCGGCCAAAGTCCAGAAGCAGGCGCTTCGCGTTAAAGACAAGTTCAAGACAAAGAAGCGCGCGCGAACTTCGGTGAGAGAGGTCGCGCCGGTTCCCGGCGGTGTCGTCGAAGCGGCGCCGAACGCGCCTCGGATCATTGTCGCGCGCCGGTACCGCGTGAAGCCGATGACCGCCGAGGAAGCCGCACTCGAACTCGGAGATTCAAAGGATCAGTTCATCGTGTTCCGTGACGCGGAGACCAACCGTGTCGGCGTGCTTTACCATCGAACCGACGGGAACTTCGGCCTTATCGAACCATAAACCAGTGGCCAGTTGCCAGCCGGGAAGACTCCGGACCCATCCGACCACTGACCACGGACCGCTGTCATGCCAGTATCGGTTGTCATCATAACCGGGGTTTCGGGGTCCGGGATGTCCTCGGCGCTCAAAGCATTCGAAGACCTCGGCTACTTCTCAATCGACAACCTGCCTGTTCAGTTAATTCCTACCTTCGTCAGGCTTTGCGACGAGTCGAGCGAGATCGACCGGACCGCCCTGGTGGTCGACGTGCGCTCGCGCGAGTTTCTCGGCAGGTTTCCTCGCATTCACAAAGAACTCAAGGAGAAGGGCGTCCACGTGATGGTGCTGTTTTTGGACGCCGACGACGAGGTGTTACTTCGGCGCTATAGCGAGACGCGGCGCCCGCATCCTTTGCCCGACCAGGACGTTGTTGTGGCAATCAGGCAGGAACGGCAACTACTGAGGGAGATTCGTGAGCTATCGGACTTTGTGATAGATACGTCTGAACATACGGTCCACACGCTGCGAGACGTCATCAAGGATCAGTTTGCTGAAAGGACAGGCGCGCACGAACTGAACGTCACCATTTCGTCGTTCGGATTCCGGCACGGGCTGCCGCGCGGGTTGGACATGCTGTTCGACGTTCGGTTCCTTCCCAACCCGCACTTCATTCCCGAGCTTCGTCCGTTCACCGGCCGCGACGCGGCGGTGATCGAATACTTGCGCTCCGAGAGCGAGGTAGAGGAGACTATAGCGCGGTTTGCAGACCTGCTAGCGTATTTGCTGCCGCGGTTTCAGCGCGAAGGTAAAAGTTACCTGAGCGTCGGCGTCGGTTGCACCGGTGGCCGGCATCGCTCGGTGATGGTGGCCGACGCGCTCAACAGACGGTTGGCCGAACTTGGATACAAAACCAGGGTCGTGCATCGGGACATTCAGACGGACGAGCAGCGATACAAAGTCTGAAAGGGAGTTATGAGTGATGATTTGTGAGTGATGAATTTCATCACTCATAATAATCACTCATCACATGGTTATGATTGGCGGCGTCATCGTAACCCACGGACAGCTGGCTAACGAATTGGTCTCGGCGGCTGAGATGATCGTCGGCGAAATCCACCACATCATTGCCGTCTCGATCGGATGGCACGACGAGGTGGACATCGCCCGCGAAGAGATAGAGCGCGCCATACAGCAAGTCGACTCGGGTGGCGGAGTCCTTCTGCTAACCGATATGTTCGGCGGAACCCCTACCAACATTGCAGCCAGCTTCCTGGGCCAGGCTTCAGTTGAAGTCGTTACCGGAGTCAACCTCCCGATGGTCATCAAACTTGCAGCTCAGGGTAAGGATGAAGCGCTCGCCGAACTTGCCCGACGCGTGCGCGACGAAGGACAACAACAGATTCACCTGGCCGGGGACATTCTCACGCCGCCGAAACACTGAAGAGTTAGCGGATTGCGGTTGCGGGGTTTCGTAATCAAGCATCTCCATGTAGAAGGACAAGATGCAGGAATCCGAGAACAGCGGCGCAAATCCGCACTCCGCACTCCCCACTCCGCAATTGTTAGAGATACTCGACCTGCGCGTCTATTTCCACACCGACGACGGCGTGTTAAAGGCGGTTGACGGCGTGAGCCTCGCCATTCAGCCTGGCGAAACACTGGGTCTCGTCGGCGAGAGCGGCTGCGGCAAATCAGTCACCGCTTTTTCGATCTTAAGGCTTGTGCAGTCGCCGCCCGCCGAGTATGCCGGCGGACAGATCAAGCTTCTCGGAGAGGATCTGCTTGCGTCCAGCGAAGCACAGATCCGCCGCGTGCGAGGCAATAACATCTCGATGATCTTTCAGGAGCCGATGTCGTCGCTCAACCCGATTCTCTCGGTCGGAAAGCAGATCACCGAAGCGATTCGCGCGCACAAGAAGATTTCGAAGCGCGAGGCGCGCCAGCTGGCTATCAGGATGCTGCAGCGCGTCGGGATAGCTTCTCCTGAAACTCGCTTCGATGAGTACCCCCATCAAATGTCCGGCGGGATGAAGCAGCGAGTGATGATCGCGATGGCCCTGGTTTGCAGGCCACAGTTATTGATCGCCGACGAACCCACGACCGCGCTCGATGTTACGATACAAGCTCAGATCCTCGATCTCCTTCATGAACTTCAGAGCGAATTTGCAATGTCGGTCCTGCTGATAACGCACGATCTGGGGGTCGTTGCGGAAACTTGTGACCGCGTAGCTGTGATGTATGCCGGCAAGATCGTAGAGAGAGCGCAGGTTGACGACCTGTTCGACCAACCGAAGCACCCATACACTCACGGACTGCTTAAATCGGTGCCGACGCTCACGCAAAGCAAAGCCAAGCTTGCGGTGATTCCCGGCGCCGTGCCGAGTCCGCTCGACTTCCCATCGGGCTGCAGGTTTCGGACTCGTTGCTCGATGGCGCAGGAGGTGTGCGAGGATGAGCCTGCGCTGCGTGAGTTGGGCGCCGGCCACTTCGCTGCGTGTCACTTTGCTGAACAGGTGGGTGAGATGGCCCCCGGATCCTTGTGAATCCGATGGATGATCTTCTGGTTGTCGAGAATCTTGTCAAACACTATCCGATCCGTCAGGGGATCGCGCTTCGAACTGTCGGCTTAGTTCGCGCGGTCGATGACGTTTCGTTCTCTATTCCGCGTGGCCAGACCCTGGGTCTGGTCGGCGAGTCGGGCTGCGGAAAGACGACCACAGGACGGGCAATCCTGCGATTGGTGGAGCCGACTTCGGGCCGGGTGACTTTCGACGGCCGCGACGTACTGGCAATGAAGGGACGCGAACTGCGCCTGCTGCGTCGCGAGATGCAAATAATCTTTCAGGACCCATACGGCTCGCTTAATCCGCGAATGACGGTGGGCGCGATGTTGGAAGAACCGATCCTGGTGCATGGCATCGACCCGCGAGAGCCGGTCGAGCCGCTACGCGATTTGAGCGTCGACCCGAATTCCACGTACGCGAGATCGACTGGGCAAGTAGCCTCGTCAAAGCGCCGCCTTGCACGCGATCGAGTCGCGGAGCTTCTCGATCTTGTAGGGCTCAGCCCGGACCACGCCCGCCGGTATCCGCACGAGTTCTCGGGAGGCCAGCGGCAACGCATCGGGATAGCGCGTGCGCTCAGTCTCAATCCCAGGTTCATCGTGTGCGATGAAGCGGTCTCAGCGCTGGATGTATCGATTCAGGCGCAGGTGTTGAACCTGCTTCGCGAGCTTCAGCAGCGTTTCAATCTCACTTATCTTTTCATCGCGCACGACCTGGCCATCGTCAAGCATGTCTCAGATCGAGTGGCCGTGATGTATCTTGGCGAAATCGTGGAAGAAGCCGGGACCGAAGAGATATTCGCACGGCCTCTGCACCCGTACACTCAAGCGCTGCTTGCTTCAATTCCAGTTCCTGACCCGCGCGCAAAACGCCCGCGTGTTCGTCTCGAAGGCGACCCGCCCACGCCAATCAACCCCCCGGAAGGTTGCCGCTTCCACACTCGCTGCCCAATTGCGATCGCGGAATGCAAACAGGGGAAGCCTCCCCTGGTCGAGTTGCACCCCGGCCATCGAGTAGCTTGCATTCGCACCGATGTGACTTCAGTGAATTTCTGGGCGAATCAATGATCGAGGCGCAATCGTCGCTTTAGGAGTTCAGACGCTCCCGCCGCATCAGATCAGAAGCCGCAAACCCGCCTGCTATTCGGATGAAGCTACGTCTTCGGGCTGATTCTCCTCGTCCCGAACACGCGTAAAGCTGCCGCTGTTGCGAGAGTGGTGGCCGCTCGAGTGGTGATTGTTGTGATATCCGAAGCGGCTGTCCGCTTTTGTTATTTCTTCCAGGTGTGAGTCCAGCTCGATAAACTGATCGGCTACATCGATCAACCGTGGACTGGTGTTGATGCGAAAGCCGGCAAGCTCTACTCGCACACCCTTGTAAGCGACGGCGTTTATCGCGTATGCGAAGTCCTCGTCGCCCGACACCAGCACGGCGGTGTCGTACTTGTCGGCAAGCGACAACATATCAACCGCGATTTCGACGTCCAGGTTTGCCTTCTTGGTGCCGTCGGCGTAGGTCTTCAATTCTTTTTCGACCACGCGGTAGCCGTTCCTCCGCATCCACAACAGAAAGCCCTGCTGTCGCTCTGCTTTCTCGTCAACACCGGTGTAGAAGAAAGCGCGAAGAAGCGGCGCATCGCCGCGAAGGAAGTTCAAAAACTTTGCATAGTCAATCTCGACCCCCACCGCCCTTGCCGCATGAAATAGATTGTTGCCATCTATGAAGATGGTTATCTTTCCCCTCATAACCCCTCGTTTTATCCTGCCTTCGATATTTGAAATTTAGATACACGAAGAATGTCTAGCACACGGCGCAGCGAAGCCGCAACCAGACGCTTGCGGCGGCGGAGTGACAGTGATCGGCTCGCCGCTTCTTAATCTGCGCGGACCTCCCGCGGCTGTGGATCAGCGGGAGCGACAATTCGCGAACCGAATAAAGTCCAATAACCTCCTCGTGAACAGAAACTGGAACTTTCTTCCCGCACACAAGATTAACTCTACGTGCGTATCTGTCTACGGATGCTCGCAAAGCCTTTTGGCTAAAGATGGAGGCGATATGATAACCAGCTTGTTATCACCTTGGTTACTCATCCAACGCTTAACAACGGGTATTGCGTTTGAGGACTATCCCTCACTTGCTAACACAACGAAAGCAGTGGATGAAAGAAGGATAGTGAACAACCGCAGGCGGAGGGACATCCGTTGTAGCGGCTTACTTATACTCGTACTGTTACGGCTGGGGATTCCCGGTGTCTCCGAGGCTGCAAACGACCCGTGGACCAGCGTAGGACCTCAAGGCGGACGGGTCCAAGCTCTTGCGATAGATCCGTCCAACGCCGATATCATATATGCGGGGACTGATGGAGGCGGAGTCCTCAAGAGTACCAACGGCGGTGCTGTCTGGACCACACTCAACACCGGAAATACAACCCCGAGAATACTACCCTTTCGACCTGATTATATACCCTCAATTGCGATAGACCGTTCAAGCACCAATATCATCTATGCAGGTACTGATGGTGGTATTATCAAGAGCACAAACGGGGGCCTGAGCTGGGTCGAGATCAGAATCCGGCTCCTCAGCACTGTCGATATCCTGGCGATAGACCCATCCAACACTCGTACAGTCTATGCCGGATCCATTTATGTCGGAACTCATGGCGCAGGGATTATTAAGCGACGATTCTAAATGCAGCATGCTGCTGTTCTCGAATAACCTCTCCGACCCGTATAATCGCTTCGCAAGTTGCAGATCACAACCGCAATGCAAATCCTGGCTGTCCTGTTAAGCCTGACTCTGACCGCGTCGCTTCCTTCTCAGCGCGTCGCGCCGGACGCCAGTGCGACCGGCCAGCAAAGATCTGCGAGCATCAGACAGCTCAGCGCGGTTCGAGGCGAAGTCGTCAGGATAACTGTCCCATCGAAAGGTTCTCTGCTCATCACTGTCAGACCCGCTAAGGAGTTTCCCGAAGTGATAGTGCTTGCGCGTGATAACGACCTGGTGGGAAGCGCCGTAGGGCGCGAGGCCGGAGCCGACCTGCTGGGCTTGCTTTCCGAGGACCCGCGCGACGACGAAGTAATCACCGCGGCGGAGCTGAACGAAGGCGACGTCGTCTCGGTCATCTACGATCCGCTGCTTCAGAACCGCGCCCTCGAGATCTACTTGCACTGACGCCTCAGCGCCGTGGTTTCGCCGCTGCCTCGTGCCTTTGCGCGTTCTCGAGTCAGTCTGTATAATCCGTGGTTGGCTGAAGCTCAGCCGATCAACAACCCCAAGGAGCGACAGAAGCTTTATGCGTAGGATAACAGTTGGAATCTTTCTGCTGATGCTGGTTGCGGGCGCGGTGGCCGTTGGCGCGGCGGCCGATGGCACCGAAAAGAAAGCGGTTACTAACAAGCTTTGTCCGGTCAGCGGCGGGCCGGTCAGCGAGAAGTACCGCGCGGAATACAAAGGCCAGTACGTCTACGTTTGCTGCGAAGGCTGCGTGAACGAGTTCAAAAAGAACCCGGAAACCTTCGTCGCCAAGATGTCAAAGGAAGAACTCGCCCTGATAGCGATCAACGAAACATGCCCGGTATCAAACGAGCCGATCGACAAAGCGAAATCGGTTGAGTTCGAAGGCCGCAAGGTCTACTTCTGCTGCGACGGCTGCATCGGGAAATACAAGAAAGACCACCCGAGCGCAAAGTAGAGAGCTTTGGCGCGTGATTGTCTCGAGCCAAGGATTAACG
>JBASRN010000095.1:0-69434 GCA_049273855.1 Blastocatellia bacterium | reverse complement strand
TGTCAATGTTGATCGCCTCATCTAGACAGCAAGTCAGCCTTGATCTCCGCGCCATGACAGTAATCATTGAAGTCAATGCTCAGCATCCCGACCCGGCGTTGATCCAGGAGGCGGCTTTGATCATCCGCAGCGGCGGGCTAGTGGCTTTCCCGACTGAGACGGTCTACGGACTCGGCGCGGACGCGATGAACGAGCGCGCCATCCGCGGGATCTTCGAAGCCAAAGGCAGACCCGCCGACAACCCGCTGATCGTTCACATCTGCGACCGCGCGATGCTCGACCTCGTAGCAAACGATGTCGGCGCCAAGGCCGAAGCGCTGATCGGAGCATTCTGGCCGGGACCGTTGACGCTGGTCTTGAAGCGAAGACCCGAAGTCGCAGAATCAGTCTCCGCGGGTCTTGCGACAGTGGCGGTGCGAATGCCTCGCAGCCCGATCGCCCTTGAGCTGATCCGCCGAGCCGAAAGACCAATCGCCGCGCCCAGCGCCAACCTGGCGGGCCGGCCGAGTCCGACTACGGCGGATCATGTCGCCGGCGATCTTGAAGGGCGAGTCGACATGATTCTCGACGGCGGAGCCACGAAGATCGGGATCGAATCGACGGTGTTGGATATGACGACCGCGCCGCCGGTGATACTGCGGCCGGGTTGGATCACGCGCGAGCAGCTTACCGATACAATCGGGTGGGTCGATCTTGCTGAGAACGGCGAAGCGTTAAGGCGCTCGCCCGGCACGCGGCATCGGCACTACGGCCCCCGCGCGCGCGTAGTTCTTGTTGAAAACACGCCGGAGGAATCGGTGAGACAACTTTGCGAAGATCTCTTGAAGGAGGGGTCAGTCGGGTTCATCGGACACACCCGGGTTGCGATTGACAATCCCGGCTTCAGCGCGATCCTGCTGGAGAACGCAGCTGACGAGTACGCTCGGTCGATCTACTCAGCTCTGCGCGAGCTTGATCAACGGGGTGTGAACGTCATTGTTGTGGAGGGCATCAGCGAAGCGGGCGAAGGCGCGGCAGTTATGGACCGTTTGCGACGGGCGGCTTCCGACGCCGAGTAGCGAACGGCCGAAAGTCCGGGTAGTGGTGCAATGCGTGTTGAGAAGAGTTTCGCCACGAAGCCACCAATCACACCAAGGTCCACAAAGCCTTTCTTTGTGCGGCTTTGTGTCTTAGAGTCTTCGTGGCAGGAGAGGCGCCGCCACGCATCAACACATTATTACCCCACTACGAAGTTCGCGTTCGCATGTTCGTCTGCTAAGATGATCCCCAACCTACTGCTCGGCAATGATCGCGGAGGCTTTATGAACAGACAGATTCAACCGGTGCTTACCATCGCGGACCTGGATTGCACCCCGGACGACGGCAACAAATATGAGCTAATCGAGGGGGAGATCTACATGTCCCGCGCACCCAGCCTCACTCACCAGATTACGCTGCAGAACTTTCTGATGGCACTTGGGTCATTTCTGACCGACAACCCGATCGGGATCGTTGTGCCGGGTCCAGGGGTTATCTTTGATGACTTTAACGGTGTGATCCCTGACATAGTCTTCTTCACAAATGAACGGCGCGCGGAGATCGCATCCGGAGATCGACTGAACGGCGCGCCCGATCTGGTCATTGAGATCATTTCTCCTGGAGCTGAGAACGAGCGGCGCGACCGAGTTCTGAAGCGGCGTGTTTATGGCCGCTTCGGTGTCAAGGAATACTGGCTTGTGGATCTGGTCAACCGGTCTGTCGAAGTCTGCCGGCTTGGCGAGGAAGGATTGGAAGTGGCCGCCATCTTCGCCGGCGACGATGAGATGACCTCGTCGGTGTTACCCGGCTTTCGTGTGAAGTTGGCCGATTTGTTCCGGCTCTGAGATCGCCCGCCGCTGCTGCGTACTAGTTGCTCAGGGTTCAATGGATCTCGACTCGATTCGCACCTACTGCCTCTCGCTGGCCCACGCCACCGAAGATATTCAGTGGGGCAACGATCTCCTGTTTCGCATCTCAGGCAAGATCTTCGCAGGCATAAGTCTCGATCCGCCTCACTCGCTCTCCTTCAAGTGCACGCCGGAAAAGTTTGACGAGTTGATCGAACTCGAAGGCATCATTCCCGCGCCTTACACTGCTCGAAATAAGTGGGTGATGCTCGAGCGCCCGGACGCGCTAGCCGATCGCGAGCTCAAGAGCCTGATCGAGAACTCTTATCAAATGATCTTTGCGAAGCTAACAAAGAAGGCACAGGCGGAACTCGGCGCAGCTAAGAAACCCACCAGGCCGCAAGGAAAGAAGTAGACGCATTGGCGCTTTTCCCGCCGTCAGTCGCGTCTTGGCGGTCGCCGGCTTTGAAGCTATCATCAGCAGGCTGTTCTACCGTCATTTCACAGGAGAGCGGATGCAAGCACTCAAGAAGCAGAGTCTTACGAAGGATGGGCTCGAGTTTGTTCGCGACGAACCCGAACCTCGCGTCGGTCACAGCGATGTGAAGATTCGAGTCGAAGCGGCTTCGATCTGCGGCACCGATCAAAGCATCTACCACATCCTCGATCGTCCCGGCATGCGCGACGAGATGCTGGTCTACAACGGCGGCGACGTCTCGCGCTATCAGCCGATCATCATCGGGCACGAGTTCTGCGGCGAGGTCGCGGAAGTCGGCGAAGACGTGGACCAGGGGCTGTGCCGGCCCGGAGACTACGTCACCGCCGAGATGCACATAAGCTGCGGCTACTGCCAGCAGTGCCGAACCGGACAGCGGCACATCTGCCGCAACATTCGAGTCAAGGGCGTGCACATGGACGGTGCGTTTGCCGAATACGTCGTTCTGCCTTCGGACAACGTGATCAACCTGGAACGCTTCGGCGGACGCAACGTAATCCCCCCGCGTATCGGAGCGTTCCTCGATGCGCTTGGCAATAGCGTGCACACGGTTATGGACGGCGACGTGGCGGGAAAAACCGTCGCCATTCTCGGCTGCGGCGCGCAAGGGCTGATGGCGACGGCGGTGGCGCGAACGATGGGCGCGACTCGCATCTACGTGACGGACTTTTCGGGCAAGGACGGAAGCGAACGGCTCGCAAAACGATTCGAAACCGCAGAGGAGCTTGGAGCGGACTTCTGTTTCGACACCAACGAAACTGCTTCGCCGGGGCAGAAGGCCGAGCTGCTCGAGCGGGCCAGCGCCGAGCGAGGCGGAGGCGTGGATGTGGTGCTCGAGATGAGCGGCGCCGAAGCGGCTTACAACGACGCGGGCGCGATGGTAAAGAACGGCGGGCAGATCCTCTTGCTGGGAATTCCAGCGTGGCCGCTGAAGTCGTTCGACTTTGGAAAGTACGCAGTGTGGAAGGGTGTCACAATTCGGGGCATCTTCGGACGGCGGATGTTCGAGACGTGGTATGCGATGCTCGACCTGCTTGCTTCGGAGAACTCCGGGTTGAAAGCCAAACTCGAGAAAATCATCTCGCCTGAGCCTGTGCCGCTTAAGGAGTTCGAGCGCGGGTTTGAACTGGTAAGAAGGCAAGAGGCCGTCAAACTGCTCCTGGCCCCGAAGGCTTAGTTCGCAAGCGGGCAGCGCGCGCTACGTAGACCTACTCCAGCAACGGACGGAGCGAGCGATAGACCGTCTCGGCGACGATTTTTGTCCCCTCAGCTGTCGGATGGATCCCGTCGCCTTGATTCAATGAGTCAATTCCAGCGACGCCTTCCAGAAAGAACGGAATCAACGCGATCTGATGCTCCCGCGCAAGATCGGTATAAGCCTGGTGAACTTCGCGGCGATATTCGGCGCCGGTGTTGGTTGGAGCTTCCATCCCCGCAAGCACCACCCGCGCGCCTCGTGACTGCGCGCGCTCGATGATCTCTGAGAGGTTCTTCTTCATTTGATTGACGGGCAAGCCGCGCAGGATGTCGTTTGCGCCAAGCTCCAAAATGACGATTCGGACGTCGCCTTCGAGCGCCCAGTCGATACGCCTCAGCCCGCCCGCCGACGTGTCTCCTGAAACGCCGGCGTTCACCACGTCGTACTCGAAGCCATCGGCCGCGACTTTCTTCTGAAGCAACGCCGGGTAGCTCGCTGACTCCGACAGACCGTAGCCGGCGGTGAGGCTGTCGCCGAACGCGACTATCTTCGGTACACTCTTGACAGGCGTTGCGGCGGGCTGGGCCGCGCCGCGCGAGTCGGCGGGGGGCTTGGACGCCGCGCTGTTGCACGCGGCGGGCGCAAGCGCCGCTAGTAAGAATACGAAAAGAAGCGGGTGGGTAGCCCGCGCTCCCGGGCGCGGCCTGATAGCTGGAAATCTCATGATTGAATTATACAAGGTTTCGAAAGTTGTGCCGTCCGGCGATGAGATGCTGACGATTCTGCACTCGCTCGATCTGGTGATTCCGGACGGTCAGTTTATCTCGGTGGTCGGGCCTTCGGGCAGCGGCAAGTCTACGTTGCTCGGGTTAATCGCAGGGCTCGACGCGCCGACATCGGGGGAAGTTCGCATTGACGGCCAGATCATAACCACAATGAATGAAGACCGGCTTGCCGAGCTTCGAGGCGAGAAGATCGGGTTCGTCTTTCAATCGTTTCATCTGATCCCCTCGCTGACCGCGCTGGAGAACATTCTTGTGCCGATGGAAATCGCCGGAGCGCGTGGCGCTAGAGAGCGAGCCGACCGGTTGCTGGAAGACGTCGATCTGGTCGCTCGCGCGCACCACTACCCTTCGCAGCTTTCGGGCGGCGAGCGGCAGCGGGTAGCCATCGCGCGTGCGTTCTCTAACGATCCTTCGATCCTGCTTGCCGACGAGCCTACCGGAAATCTCGATTCGCAAAACGGACGGCACGTGTTTGACTTAATGGTCGAGATGAATCGAAAGCGAAACGCGACCCTGGTCCTGGTAACCCACGACCACGAGCTTGCAGCGGAGGCGGACCGGCAAATCTCTTTGAGAGATGGTCGAGTCGTAACGGACAGCGACCAGACCGAAGCGAGGGCCGAGGCCCGGAGCGCCGAAGTGGAGGCGTCGCGATGAAATTCATCCTGCAGATGGCGCGTCGCGAGCTTCGAACAGCGTGGCGGCGGCTCCTGTTCTTCTTCCTGTGCATAGCGATCGGGGTTGGCTCGATTGCGGCGGGCCGCTCCATGCTCCAAAACGCGGAAGCCGCAGTCGCCTCGGAAGCGCGCAACTTGTTGACCGCCGATGTTCAGTTGGACACGAATCGCCCGTGGAACGACGAGACGCTCGCTTCGATCAATCGCATCGCAACTCCTCCCCTTGTCGAAGGCAGAACCGAGACGATCGAGTCGCCCACGATGCTGCGGCCCGCCGATCCCGCGCGTGAAGGAGCGATGATGATTGAACTCAAAGGCATCGAGCCCGGGTTTCCTCTGGCCGGCGAGTTCAAGCTCAAAGACGGTGAGTCATTCTACTATTCGCTCGTTGAAAACAACGGCGCGGTGGTGGCGTCGACGTTGCTCGACCGGCTCGAACTCAAGGTTGGCGATGAAGTTAACATCGGCAGCAGCACGTTTCAGATTCGCGGAGTGTTCTCTCAGGAGCCGGGCGGTGGAAGCAGTTTTCGCCTCGGACCTCGTGTCTTCATCGAGCGGGCGGCTCTGGAACGCTCCGGTCTCACCGGGTTTGGGAGCCGCGCTCGCCGGAAGATCCTGCTCACCACGCGGCCAGGTCAAATGGCGCCGCTCCTCGAACAGTTGCGCGGCGAGCTCAAGAACAACAGCCTGGTGACAATTCGCTCCTATAAAGACTCGCAGGAGAGATTGCAGGAGCAGTTCTCGCGAGCCGAGAATTATTCGTCGTTGACCGGGCTGGTGATTCTGGTGCTCGGCGGGATCGGCATCTCGAACGTAACCCGAGTCTTCATCGATCAGAAAAAGAAGACCATCGCGGTATTGAAGTGTCTAGGGGCGACAGGTTGGAGGATAACGGCCGCCTACCTGATGCAAGTGGTCGTGCTCGGCATTGGAGGGAGCCTGCTTGGCGTTCTCTTCGGCAAGGCAGTCCTTCTGTTGATCGCCGGAAAGTTCGCCGCCGCGCTGCCGCCTTACATGAGTTACGGGCTTCGGTTTTCGGCCATTGCGCAGGGAGTCGGGGCCGGCGTGCTGATCTCGATATTGTTCTCAGCGCTTCCGCTTTTGCGAATCCGCAACATCAAGCCGAACGAGCTGCTGCGCGAAGAAGCCGGAGAGACCCATCGCAAGTTTGACCCGTTGCGTTGGGCGACCGCAATAGTGGTTGTGTTGAGCCTGTTGCTGCTGGTCTCGTGGCAAGCGGGCTCGCTTCGCGTCGGATCATTCTTCCTGGTGGCGCTTGCAGTGACCGCCGGCGCGCTCTACCTCGCGGCTACCGTGTTGATCCTGATGGTTCGGCGCACGCGGCCGTTCTCGTCTTTCGCATTGAGACAGGCGATCAACAGCCTTCACCGGCCCGGCAACCAGACGCGGGTCATCATCATGGTCGTCGGCCTGGGTGTGTTCCTGGTGATCACGATCCAGTCGCTTGAATCGAATCTTGTGGCCGAGTTTGACATAACCCAGCGCGGCGACACTCCGAACATGTTTCTGGTCGATGTGCAGAAGGATCAGGAGCAAGGCGTCTCCGACATCGTGCAAAACTTCACCGGCGCAAGGCCGATACTCGTCCCCACGATCCGCACACGCATCGTTGCGATCAACGGCGCCGAGGTCGACTTCGACAACCCGGAGATGAAACGAGAACGGGGGCGGCTTGGGCGCGAGTATGTGGTGACCTACCGGCCGGCGCTTGCAGAGAACGAAAAAGTGATCGCGGGCAACTTTTGGGACACGACGCCTTCACCCGAGCCAGAGGTCTCGATCGAAGAGAGCATGAAAGGTCTGTCGGGGCTAGACGTGGGCGGCTCGATCACCTTCGACGTTCAAGGCCGCAAGTTGACAGCACAAGTGACAAGCATCCGGCACGTCGACTGGCGCAACTCGCGAACGGGGTTCATGGTGCTGTTTCGCCCGGGCGCTTTGGAGAACGCGCCGCAAATGATGATCGGGGCGCTCAACGGACCAGCCGATGAGATCGACCGCTCGCGTTTCCAGCGCGCGCTCGTAGACAAGTACCCGAACATCTCGGTGATAGATGTAGTCGACGTCGTTCGCGCGATTCAACGAATCATCAACAACATCACGCTGGCGATTTCGTTTGTCGGGCTGTTCGTGTTGTTGAGCGGGATTCTGATTCTTGCCGGGTCGCTTGCCATGACCAAGTTCCAACGCGTCTACGAGACGGCAGTGCTGAAGACGCTGGGTGCGAAGCGAAAAACATTGCTAAAAATCCTTTTGGCCGAGTACGGGCTGATGGGTTTGGTGGCTGGAATCATCGGCTCGGCGGCAGGCGCCGGGTTGTCCTTTGCCGCGTCGAAATGGGTGTTCGAGATCCCGTGGATGTTCACTGCTGCGATCAATCTCGGCGGGGTCGCGGCTACGGTTGCGCTTGTGACGGTGGTAGGCGCGATCTCGACCTTTGACGTGCTCTCGCGAAAGCCGTTGGTGACTCTGCGCGCGCAATAGCCCGTAGGGGCGGCCCTCCGTGGCCGCCCCTCGGTGAAGGCTGCACGTTGTTGGTCTCGTGTATCTCGGATCGAGGGGCGGCCACGGAGCGCCGCCCATACAGGAGTGTGCATAAAGGCATCGTGAACGGAGACAACCCGCAAGGAGTTTTCTCCTTCTCAACACACAACCAGAATGGCAACGGCTCCGCTACCAAACACTAAAATAATCCCTCTCCGCGAGGCGGACTTCCCCGCGCTTGAACCCCTCTTTGACGAGCAATGTTCCGAATGGCTCGAGCTTTTGAGATGGGACTACAGCTGGCCGAGCCGCACGATCAGGCAAGTGGTGCGCGAGGGCGAGCTGGCCGGCTTTGTCGCGATGAGCGGGGCGCTCCCGGTAGGCTTCAGTTACTACGTGATCGAAAGCGGCCGCGGCTCGATCGGCGACATCTACGTTTCGAGAAGCTGGCGCGGCCTCGGCATCGATCGGCGGATGACCGCCGTTGTGCTCGACGAGTTGGAGCACACGCCTGCCGCGAGGCGAATTGAGAGCCAGTGCGTCGGTGTCGGCAACGATGCTTCAACCGCATTGCTGGAATCTTGCGGGTTCGAGCGCTTCGACCGCCAGTACATGACGATGGAGCTCGGTTCAGCCGACAGCGCACAGAGTGGAACGCAGGAGTTTGAGGGCGCTAATGCCGGCCTTTCAATAAGGCCATGGGAAGAAGACGACTTCACCCGGGCGGCCGAGGTGATTCACCGCTCGTATCGAGGGCAGCACGACTCGCGCATCAACACCCAGTACCGCACCGAGTCGGGTTGCGCCGAGCTTCTGACCATCCTGACTGATCACATCTGGTGTGGCGATTTCTTGAATGGGGTTTCGCGAGTGGCTTATCAGAGCGCGACCGGCCGGCTCGTAGGCGTGCTGATCGGGTCTCGCATTGCTCCGGGCGCGGGGCATATCGGGCAGATATCGGTGCACCCGGCTCATCAAGGACGCGGGCTCGGCCGGCGGATGATAAATAGCGCGCTGACTGAGTACATGCGCCGCGGCTTCGATTCAGTTTCGCTTGCGGTGACGAGCGCAAACGCAAGCGCGCTGCATTTGTATGAATCGTGCGGCTTCAGAACCATTCACACGTTTCCGGTGTTCTTCCGCGAGAAGAGAGCAGGCGTTGAAAGATGATGGAGCCCAACGCGGACAGCACCGCACTCCCTGAGCCCCACGCCGGGTTTCTCCGAAGCGCGGTGGATCGGCTGAAACAGGATTCACGTCTCGTCGGAGTTGCCGCTGGTGGTTCTTACCTTACTCAGTCCATCGACGAATTCAGCGATCTCGACCTCATCATCGCCGTTGAACCGGCGGCTTACGAAACAGTCTTGAACGAGCGAAACGTAATCGCCGCGGGCATCGGCCCGTTGCTTGCCTCGTTCACCGGCGAGCACGTGGGCGAGCCGAGGCTCTTGGTCTGTCTGTACGGTCCGCCACTACTTCACGTTGATCTCAAGTTTATCAGCCTGGCCGACGCGGCAACTCGCGTCGAGGATCCCGCGGTTCTCTGGGAGCGTGACGGCCGGCTTAGCGCGGCCCTTTGCACCGGGGCCGCGCGTTATCCTCACCCCGACATCCAGTGGATCGAGGATCGGTTTTGGGTATGGATTCACTACGGCGCCGCGAAGATTGGGCGAGGTGAGCTGTTCGAGGCAATCGGCTTTCTCTCATACCTGCGCGCGGAAGTGCTCGGGCCTCTCTCACTGCTGGTCAGCGGCGAGCGGCCCTCGGGAGTGCGCAAGCTCGAGTTTGCTGCGCCGAACCTCGCGCGACAGATGCGGGCGACCATCGCGGCCCATGACGACGTGGCGTGCGCGGCGGCTCTTCGGGCGGCTGCGGAGATGTACCGAGAACTGCGCGCGGCCCTCGCTTCCAAAGCGCTGACAACTAATGCTCGTGCAGAGCAAGCCGCGATGGAGTACCTTGCAGAGATAGACGCGCGACGTGGTCTGACCTCTTTGTAAGAAACTGCCGCGTAGTAACGAATCGACCCAATATCCCGACTGATGCTATACGAACACTCCTTGCTTTATGCGCGATCGATAAGGGAGCCTGAATGTTCGAAGAGCCGTGAAACCGAGACGGCGGTTTGATCGTTAAGCAGATCATCACAACAGAAAAGGGGGTTCGCAAATGTCACACCAGTTAAGCGCTCGTCCTGAGCCAACCGAGTATGCGCCTTACTATGACCGATACATCTCGCGCGTTGTGGACGGGAACATCATCACGACCCTCGAAGAGCAGATCGACAAGACCGTGGCTTTTTTGAATGGTGTCTCGGACGCTCAGTCCATGTTTCGCTATGCGCCCGACAAATGGAGCCTCAAAGAGGTAGTCGGTCACCTGATCGACTCCGAGCGAGTGTTTGGATATAGAGTGCTGCGGTTTGCGCGCAACGATCAAACGCCGCTCTCGGGGTTCGAGCAGAACGACTATGTGCGAGAGGCCGCATTCGACGAGCAGAGCCTAAGCGATCTCGCTTTGGAGTTTGAGCACGTCAGGCGCGCGAACCTGCACCTGCTGCGAGGCTTGAACGAGAAGGCCTGGGATCGACGTGGCGAGGCAAACGGTAATCCGGTAAGCGTGCGGGCTTTGGCGTACATCATAGCCGGGCATGAGCTTCATCATATGGAGATCATCCGCACGAAATACCTGCGACGCGATTGGGATCGCAGGGTTAGGTGAAGGCCGCAACCCCTTTGGGGTTGGTCGTCGTTGGCCGTGCGCTCCCAGGGTAGCCGAGTACGGCAACCCTGGGCTTTGGGATGCAACCGGTTCGGGGTTGTGCACTTACATCAGGGACTGACGACAAGCTTAAGCGTGTTTGAAACTTTCCCGGTCGAGTTCTTGACCTGGACGTTCAGCTCGCCGGCCGCAGCTACCATTTGATTGGTGACACGTCCCACCAGTTCGGTCGCAGACGAGCTGACTAGCTGAAGCGCGACGTCGTTTACCAGCAACTGCGCGCCTGCGTCAAAATCAGTCCCGCTCACCACTAGCCTCAGCTTCTTGACGATGGCCTCGACTCGCAGTGGGTTTACCACTTTCTTTCTCTTCTTCTTGTATACAAACAACGATGCGAGCTGCGGCGACAATTGCGGCGGAGGGTCAGGGTCGCTCGTAGTAACGGAAAATGTTTGTTGGTTCGACTGACTGCCGTCGGGGTTCCTGACCTCGAGCGTGATTGTGCGTTCGCTGGCCAGCACGCTTGCAGGCAGCTCCGCCACAAACTCAAAAGGGCGAGTTCCCGGCAGAGTCACAAGCGCCAACCCATCCGTTACGTCAAAGACTACCGCGCCCGGTTTCACACGCCGTCCAAACAGCGAGATTGTCACGCCCTGCGAGCCAGCCTTGACCGCCGTCGGTTTAGGCGCGCCAATGAATGTGAGCGCGTCGCTTCCAACGCGATGGATGCGGTAGATGTAGTGATGGTGCTCGTTTTGATCGCGGTGATGAACAGGATCGAATCGCGCAACGTAGATGTCCCCGGTGATCGGATCGATTGCGGTATCGACCGGGCCGTCACCCGGATCGATCAATCCGAAATTTGCGATCGGAGGCACGATTTCCGTAGCTTGAAATCCTATCGTCGCGTTGCCGGCAAGCGCAAACCGCTTCAGGTTCCCCCCAGTTCCGGCCAGCCGTTTGAACAACGTCACCAGCATCTGATTCTTTGGCTCGCCGGCTTGCGGACCCGTGTAGAACGTTATCGAGGTCGGGGTCAGATGTTGTGGAAACTGAGTAACCGGAGCTCGAACTCCCGCGCACGCAGGATTGCCGGGGTCCGGTGTGCCTTCACAGCTCGGGAACCCGTAGTGGCCGTTTTGTACGACCCAGTTAACCTCTTCGAGGGGGGAAGTATCCTCAGGACACGACGAGCAGAGCTCGCCCGAGCCACCATCTGTCGTGAACAGTTGGCCGTTCTCAGGATGGAAAGCCATCCCGAACGGATTGCGGAGCCCGCTGGCGAAGATCGACGCCTGCGGGTTGTCCACGTCGATTCGCACGATGGTAGCGTTGAACGGACGTTCCGGAACACGGCCAGGTTCGGGGGTGCCGTTGTCGGTCGATGAGCCTTGCCCAAAATACAACAACCCATCAGGGCCAAACTTCAACTTGTCGGTCTGGTGATCGCCTTCGCTCGGCAATCCGTCGAGGATAATCGTCTTCTCCTCGGCCACGTCGTCGCCGTCTTGATCGCGCAACCTCACGATGCGGCCGACTCCACCCAGAAGGTTACTGGTCACAAACAGATCGCCATCCGCGCGAAACTCAAGACCGAGCGGTATCAGCACGCCCGTGGCAAAGGTCTTCACTTGATCGACTGCGCCGTCCTCGTTGTGGTCGAGGAGTATCAGGATCTTGCCCGAGAAAGTCCCGACAAATAGCCTGCCGCGAGAATCGAACGCCATCGACACGGGACCGGTGAAGTAGTCGGCGCCGAAGTCCGGCACGTTTGACGGACTGGCGAACTGCGGCGCGTACAAAGGGGAGGGTCCGAACTGCATCTCAAAATCAGGCGCGGTCGAAGGCCTGAAGGTCTGGGCCGCGCCGGCAATCGGGAACGTGGCCGGCGCAAGCATCGCGGCAGTAAGCAGAACGACGCAAACCGCGCCGAAAGATTTGGACTTCAACAAAACGGTACTCTCCTCGTCGCTATGGATTGCGGTGTTGACGAAATGCGCATAGCGCTTAAGTCTAAGAGCCCGCCGGCACAATTCGCAATCCGAATCTATCACTCGGCCGCAACCACTTGAAGCGTGAACTCGTTCGACCGCATATCGTTGGGATTAACGAACTCGACGATGAGCAGCCCGGGTTGCGAAAGCATGTCGTCTTTCAACCGTCCGACAAGAACCGGGGCTCCGGATGGCGAGTCCTCCAGACGGGTTTTCAACTTGCGGCCATTGACGAAGATGCGCGAGCCTTCGACATACCCCGTCCCAACAACGACAACCTCAAACTTCTTACCTTTGTTCTTAACCGTGATCGGTTGAAACGGCGCCAGGCTCGATCGATTCCGCAAACCTGCAAGCTGAATAAACAGGGTCCCCGGAGGCGGCGGATTGGGATTGTTGATTCGGTTGACGGTGCCGTTAAGGCCTACGACGTAGATCTCGCCCGCTTCGTCTTCGCCAAAAGACGAGATGTTCAAACCGGTGTCGAGCAGCACGCTCGCAGATCCGTCGTTCAGCATGAATATCTCGCCGGTGCAGAAGTCGCCATACACATAAGCTCCGCCCGGCAAGCTCGACTGCGAGCCGCGATACACGTAACCGCCGCTGACCGAGCAGCGACCGCCCGAGTGATCATATTCGGCAACCGGCGCGATGCCGATTCGCGTGCAGGCTCCCCCGCTAAAGCTCGGATTGCAAGTATTGCCTTCCATGACTCGCCAGCCGTAGTTGCCGCCGCGCGTTATGATATCGACCTCTTCCCGTGCGTCTTGCCCGACGTCTCCAACAAAGAGCCGTCCGTTCGCGCGGTCAAACGAGAACCGCCAGGGGTTTCGCATACCAAGGGCGTAGATTTCGTCGCGCCCGGGCGTCGCGCCGAAAAACGGGTTATCGGCCGGGGATGTGTAAGGCACGCTTCCGTTGGAGCGATCGACGTCAATGCGAAGGATCTTGCCAAGAAGCTCGTTGATGTTTTGCGCTCGATTCTCGGGATCGTTAGCCGAGCCGCCGTCCCCCATTCCGATGTAGAGAAAATGATCGGGCCCGAACTCGATCATCCCGCCGTTGTGGTTCGAGAACGGCTGGGGTATCACGAGCAATACCGTCTCACTGGCGTCGGCAACGTTAGGATTGGAAGCTGAAGCGCGGTATTCGGCAATCACCGTCGCTCCATCGGGCTGGCGGGTGTAGTTGACGAAGAACCGGCGGTTCGTCGAGAACTGCGGATGAAACGCCAGGCCCAGCAATCCCCGTTCTCCGCCGGATACGATCCTCGAGGCGATATCGAGGAAGATCGTCGGCGTCGAACTGCCCGCCTCTAACACCTTGATGCGCCCCGGCTGCTCGAGGATGAACAGCCGATTGCTGCCGTCCTGTGCGTTGGTGACGTAAACCGGACTGCTCAAACCTGACAATACCGGCTGAAGCACAATCTCAACCGCTTTCGGGGCCACATCCCTGGCGCTCATCGCGGCAACTTGAGACGCCGGCCGCAGCAACGCGACCACCAAAAAACCGATAAGAAGGAACCTCGTTCCCTTCATAGGACACTTCTCCTGCGATTATCCCACGGCTGAGTCCGGCTCCTTCAAGAGGGGAAAGAGGTTCGCGAGTGATTGGGTTCCCCGTTCGGCCCGTCATTCCTGGACGCCTACAACTCGCTCGAAAAATAGTAGCCTGCTTGCTCGTTTTTCGAAACTCCCACAACACACATTTGCGACTTTGGCTTTCGAGTTTGGACCGAATGTCCGAATCCCGCTGCCAAAATCTATGCCGCAGACTTACCGCTGGCGGCTGTTTTTGTGGTCTGGTGGCGATAGGTTTCAATCATCAGCATCAGCCACAAGCCGCCCGCGATGTAGCCGCCGATCACATCGCTCGGCCAATGCGCGCCGAGATAGATCCTTGACACGCCCACCAGCCCAATCATTGTTGCCAGGATGACAAGCCCAGCAGTGCGTGCAAGGCCCGGCTTCGCAAGCACAAATGCGAGGAAGAACAAAAACCCGAAAAGCTCCACGAAGAAGATCACATGACCCGAGGGAAAGCTACGTTCATGGAAACCGCCGATGATCTGAACGAGCGAGTCGTTTGGCCGCGGCCTCCCGCTGATGAGCTTCAACAAGCTGGTCACTAATCTGCCGAGCCCAAGCCCCGCAAGGCATATAAGGCCTTCGGTTCTAAGTCTTAGACCGATCAGCGTGAGACCGGCCGTCAGCGCAAGCGCAACGGCAATCCACCCGCTTCCGAGCGCCGATACCCAGACCATGAGAGGCTTGAGCCACGGCGCACTCAGCGACTGAATCGCGCGCGCCAGACGAAGATCCCAGTCAAAATACTCATAGTAGCCGGCGAGCACCGCCGCCAATGCGTAGACGCACAAACCGCTCGCGAAGAGAACCTGCTCGCCTCGAGACCGGAATCGTGGGAATGGCCGTCTGAGCATTAACAATAGAAGATGGTATCGCGCCGTGCGGCGATCAATCCAGCGGGTAGTGGGGTAATAATGTGTGATGAGGGTGGCGGCCTCTCCTGCCACGAAGTCACTAGGGCACAAAGCCGCACAAAGAAAGCTTTGTGGGCTTCATGTCCTTTGTGACTTAGTGGCGAGACTCTTCTCAACACGCTATCGCACCACTACCATCAAGCGCCGGTGCTTGATTGAGTTTCGCCGGGCTCATATAATCCTCGCGGGGTCGCGATTCATCGGGCGTTGATCATGCCAGTCAGCAAAGAGTATATCGAGTACGTGATGGATCAGCTCGAACGTTGCCTCCCGGTCGTGTCGAAGCGAATGTTCGGCGGCATCGGCCTTTACAGCGACGCCCTGTTCTTCGGGCTGATCGACGACGACATCCTCTATTTCAAGGTTGATGATCTGACCAGACCCGGCTACTTGAGCGCGAAATCGAAACCGTTCGACCCGTACGGGGACGGCAACGCTTCGATGAGTTACTACGCCGTCCCGGTAGAAGTACTCGAAGACACCGACCAGTTGAAAGCATGGGCCGCGGCTTCGGTCGAAGCGGCAAGACGAAAAGCCGTGACAAAGAAAACACGCGCTCCGCGAAAAAAGAAGAGGTGAACGGTTTGGCGAAGCTGAAAGACTTCAAGGGAATCGAAGGCACAGACTTCTTCGAACAGGATCGCGGATTCGAGACCTTGCTCGGCGATTTGCTGCCTGCCGAAGAACGCGAACCTGTCTTCGCTTCACTTCACGAATGCGCGCGGTTGGTCGCGGGCAAATGGAACGAACTTGCGCGTGAGGCGAGCCGAAAAGAGAATCTGCCACGCATCCTGAAGTTCGATCGCGCTGGAAATCGCATCGAGCGGATCGACTTCGGCGAGCATACTCGTCAGCTGCGCGGCGAAGCCGCCCGGTTCGGGGTGCTCGCAAATACCCGCAGCGAGCTTCACAAGTTCGCAATGGTCTATTTCACCGCCCACAACGGTGAAGGCTCGCTCAACTGCGGGTTTAGTTGCACGGACGGATTGGTTCGCGCCATCGAAGCTCGCGGCTCGGAGTTTCTGCGAAAGACCTACCTGCCTCGAATTCTCTCGGTCGAGACACCGCTTGCGGGCGCGCAGTTCGTCACCGAGCGAGACGGAGGCTCCGACGTCGGAGCTATCGAATGTGAAGCGAAGCCCAACGCCGACCGAACCTGGTCGATCACCGGCGAGAAGTGGTTCTGCTCAAACCCCGACGAGTACTTCCTGGTTGCGGCCCGGCCCGCCGGCGCACGCTCCGGAACTTCGGGGGTTGCGATATTCCTCGTCCCGCGCGTACTGCCCGACGGCCAGGTCAACAAGATTTCGTTTAAAAGGTTGAAAGACAAGCTCGGCACGCAATCGCTTCCAACCGCGGAGATCGACTTTGAGGGCGCAACCGCGTTTGCGATCGGCAGCACCGAGGAGGGCTTCAAGACGTTGATGAACTACGTCATCGATACGTCTCGGATTCATAACGCGGCGAACGCCTGCGGCTTCCTGCACCGGGCCTTTCTGGAAGCCCGCAACTACGCCCGCCAGCGCGAGGCGTTCGGCCGGCCGATCACCTCCTACCCGCTGATTCAGGAAACACTCGCCGGTCTGCTTGAGAAACTGTGGCGCAGCCGTGTGCTCACTTTTCGGCTTGTGGCTCTTGTCGATCAGTTCGGTCTTGTTCCCGAAGACGCGAGTCAGACAATGTGGCAGAGGTTTCTTGTGAACCTCGCGAAGTACCGCACAGCAATCGATCTCACCAGTTGGGTTCGCGAAGCGATTCTGGTGTTTGGCGGCAACGGGATCGTCGAGGACTTCACCGTGCTTCCGCGGTTGCTTCGAGACTCGATGATCATCGAAACCTGGGAAGGCGCGCACAACACGCTTTGCTTGCAAATCGTGCGCGACGCCTCGCGTTCGGACTTGATCGCCCGTTGGCGATCCGAAATGACGACGGCTCTCGAACGCTGGCCGCGTGACTTTATGTCGCTGACCCGATCGAGGTTCGAACACGTGGTTGAAGAAACCGCGAGGACCATATCGCGCGAGCAATTGGCCGATCAAAGTTGGGCTGCCATGCACGCGCGCCGGATCGTCGATCGTTTAGGAGACTTGCTCGAGATCGCGTGGATGGCGGAGATGTCTGTGCGGCATTCGAATATCGATTCCACCGCGGCGCTGCTGACTTCGTTCGCCGGGTATCACGTGCTCGGGACCGACGACCAGTTCGAACACCCGATCCTCGAGGCGATCGGCAGGCATTCTCTCTCCCTGATCGATGAGAAACCGATTCGAACCGACGTGACCGGGTTGTAGGATCCCGCCGTCTTGACTTGAACTCTCAAAACTCATAACTTCGCTCGTGCGGTTCAGTCTACCACTTTTCTTAACAGGAGCATTCGATGAGCACACGCATTTACACCCTGCCCCTGGCACAAACCCAATGGCAAGTACCCGGTGTCGGCTCAACCACGGTTTTCAACTGGGAATATGACGAAGGCCGCGACAAATTGCTTGGTCTTTACGAGAAGGGCAAGAACAATCAGTGGAACGCGAACGATCGTTTGGACTGGTCGGCGGAGATAGACCTGTCGAACCCGCTCGGCTTTCCGGACCACTACACCACGTTGTACGGCTCGGAAATCTGGAACAAGATGGACGATAAGAAGCGCGGCGAGACGCGGCTTCATCTCGACGCCTGGCGCTTCTCTCAGTTCCTGCATGGCGAGCAAGGCGCGTTGATATGCGCGGCCAAGATCGTCCAGACTGTTCCCGACATCGACTCGAAGTTCTACGCCGCGACCCAGGTGTTCGATGAAGCACGCCACGTCGAAGTCTACTCGAGGTACCTGAGAGAGAAGCTTGGACTAGCATATCCGATCAATCCTCATCTGAAGCATCTTCTGAATCAGGCCATCACCGACTCGCGATGGGATCTGACCTATCTTGCGATGCAGGTGGTCATCGAAGGGCTCGCGCTTGCGGCGTTCGGAACGATCCGCGACCTGGCGACGGAGCCGCTTGGCCGTGCGTTGAACGCTTACGTTATGCAAGACGAAGCGCGGCACGTGGCCTTCGGAAGGCTGGCGCTTCAAGACTACTATCCGAGGCTTTCGGAGAAGGAACGTGACGAACGCGAAGAGTTCGCGGTCGAAGCCTGCTACCTGATGCGCGACCGCTTCATGGCCGAAGAGATCTGGGAGAACCTCGAATTGGACGTCGAAGGGTGCGTGACCTATACGCGCAACTCACCGTTCATGCAGCAGTACACCAAAATGCTGTTCTCGCGAATCGTGCCGACGATAAAAGCGATTGGTTTGTGGGGCCCGCGAATTCAGAAAGCGTTCGCCGACATGAACGTGATCGAGTTTGCCCAGATCGATGTGGAGCAGATGAGCGCCGCCGATGAAGACGTCGCGGCCGAATTCGACAAGCTTCGCGCGGCCCGCGACACTCACATCAAGAGCGTAATGGCCGAAGCTTGATCCGCGGGAGGAGACAAAGCGACCACAGATGAACACTGATGAACACTGATCGAAGGAGGGCCGGAACGCGACGGTGACCTCCTGTCCTCGATCTGTGCTCATCTATGCTCATCTGCGGTTCAACTCTGGCTCCCGGAAGTTATGAACAAGAAACTTTTCCGTGTTAAGAAAAAGGTTCTGATCGCGCTGACTGCGATTTCCGTTGTCGCGGTTGGCCTTACCTTTTTCGTTTTGCCGGCCCAGCTCGAGAGACGGCTCAACGTCTCGCTCAATTTGCCTCCCTACCGGGCCTCGGAGCGCGCAGTCGAGCTTCACAAGACGCTGCTCATCTGCGACCTTCACGCCGACTCGCTTCTGTGGGATCGCGACTTGTTGGAGCGAGGCGCTCGCGGGCACGTGGACATTCCGCGACTTATTGAAGGCAACGTCGCGCTTCAGGCTTTCACCGTCGTCACCAAGACGCCCTACGTTTGGAAGATGAACATCGAGCGCAACGACGATTCGAGCGATAACATCACGCTCGTTGCTTTAATGGAGCGCTGGCCCGTTTCGACCTGGAACAGTCTGACCGAGCGCGCACTTTATCAAGCTCGCAAGCTCCATGACGTCGAGGCGCGATCAAATGGCAAGTTCGTGATCATCCGAACGTCGGCCGATCTTTCGAGTTATCTCGAACGGCGCACCGGCGAGCCGGGAATCACGGCGGGCTTTCTGGGAATCGAAGGCGCCCACGCGCTTGATGGCAAGCTTGACAGCGTGGATGCGCTGTTCGATGCCGGCTTTCGAATGATGGCGCCGACCCACTTCTTCGACAACGACATCGGCGGCTCGGCGCAGGGAGTCCAGAAGGGCGGTCTGACCGACAGAGGCCGCGAGATGATTCGCCGGATGGAAGCAATGAAAATGACCGTCGATCTCGCGCACGCATCGGCCAGGACGATCGACGATGTGCTGGCGATTGCCGTTCGACCAGTGGTCGTCTCGCACACCGGCGTGAGGGGAACCTGCGACAACCAGCGCAACTTGACCGACGAGCAGTTGAGAGGAATTGCGCGAACCGGCGGCGTCGTAGGGATCGGATACTGGGAGACGGCGGTTTGCAGCGGGGACGCGAAGGCCATAGCAAAAGCTATTCGCTACACTGCGAATCTGATTGGCGTCGAGCATGTCGGGCTGGGCTCGGACTACGACGGCGCGATTGCCGCGCCTTTCGATACGACGGGTCTTGTTCAGATAACCGAGGCGCTGATCGCGGAAGGTTTCTCCGATGAAGAGATCAGCAAGATAATGGGACGCAATACGCTGCGGCTGCTGCTACAGAATCTTCCGTGATGCTTTACGATCCCCAATGGCTTAGAAACTCGACGTTTCGCAAACTGCCGAGGGCCTTACTGCTAGGCACTTTTTCGAGTTCGGTTATGCTTACGAGCCAAGCGGTCGTACTCCTCTTGTTCGGCAGCAATGTCGGCTTCAATCTCGGCCTGAGTGGCATGGTAATAGGTGAGCGCGGCGTACACTTGCGCCAGGCTTAACTGCGGATACTGATCCGCAATCTCTTCGGGAGAGAGCCCTTGTTTATAGAGGATGGCAATCGTTCGAACTGCAATACGGGTACCGTCAATGCGCGGTCTTCCTCCGAGCACTCTTGGCGTACGCACGATCAGCGAGCCGATATTGGTGTCCATGGCCATCACCCTTATTGACTGATGTCTTAAAGTACCATTTGACAGCGGCGCAGACAACGGCCCTTCGTCGACTCAAGCAGCCAGCCTCTCGTGCTGACTCCCGAATGTTCGCGCAAACCCGAGCTAGCTGCGGGGTTCTGCTTCGATCTCTTTCGGGCGCTGTGCTAGAATCCTGCTTGCCTTGCTGGGTCATGATACGCTTCTGTGAATTGATCAGTCAGAAGAAGCGTCACGCCGGCAGCCGGTAAGGTATATCCTTTGAATTAATATCTCGGAGAGCGGAGTTCGCAATGATTAAGGACTATATCGTCTACGGAGTCGGAGGCATCGTGCTTGGTCTGGCCCTCGGGTTCTATTCGGCAAACTGGTTTGGCCCGAAGCCGATCCCGGGCGCAATAGCAGCGTCAACCGGCGAAAAGGCGACTTCGGTGAACAGCATCCCCAATCAATCGCTTCCGCCGAATCATCCGCCTGTCGACACAGGTCAAACGATTCCCGCTCCGCCCTTGCCCGCCGGCGCCGGCGCGCCGAGTGCGCCCTCCCCGGCCAGCTCGGAGGAGTCGCAACTCCCGTCGCTCGATCCGCTCCCCGCGTCGAGCCGCGAAGAGCGAGCTGAACAAAAATACAAGAACGTCCAGATGCTAAAGGGGCTTCCGTCGGACCGGATTATGAGCGTGATGTTTGCGTTCAAGGCTTCGCTTGGAGTCGATTGCACATACTGTCACATCAAGGACCAGTTCGAGAAAGACGATAAGCCGCCGAAACAGGTGGCTCGCAAGATGATCACGCTTGTTCGCGAGACAAACGTGAAGCTCGGAGGCGCTGCACGGGTGACCTGCTTCACCTGTCATCGCGGGCAGACCCGACCGGCGTCGTAGCGTACTCAGGTTAGGTTTGGATTGCGCGCCACGGATGAGTGCACTCGCAAAGCCGAATCAAGAACATGCCACACTCACTCCACTCAATGCTCTCGCCGCGCAAGCTAACTTCGATAGTTGCCGTTATGTTGATGCTTACAGGAAGCGCTCTCCCTGGCGCCGATCCAAATAAGTGGTCGGATACCATAAAGCCTGGTCGGTCTATCGTGCGCGCCGAACACGGGATGGTAGCTTCGAGCCAGCCGTTCGCATCACAGATCGGGCTTGACGTCCTGAAACGCGGCGGCAATGCGGTGGATGCCGCGATCGCGATGGCAGCCGTCCTCAACGTCACCGAGCCGATGATGACCGGCATCGGCGGCGACGCGTTCATGCTGGTCTACCTGTCAAAGACAAAAGAACTGAAAGGATTGAACGCCAGCGGCCGCTCGCCTCGGGCGTTGACGCTCGATCACTTCCAAAAGAAGGGGATGACCAGCGTACCCGCGATCGGAATGGAGCCAATCACCGTGCCGGGCGCGTTTGACGGGTGGGTTACGCTGCTCGACAGGTACGGCACGATGAAGCTTGGCGATCTGCTTGCCCCGGCTATCGACTACGCCGAGAACGGTTTCCCGGTTATGGAGAAAGCGGCGCGCGACTGGGGCTACGAAGTCGACAAGCTCAAGCGAACGCCTGCCGCCGCGTCAAACTACCTGGTCGATGGCCGGGCGCCGCGCGCCGGCGAGGTGTTTCGTCAGAGGAACCTAGCGAGGACGTTTCGGACGCTGGCGCGTGGCGGGCGCGACGCGTTCTACAAGGGCGAGATCGCTCGCGCGATCGTGGACTATTGCGAGAAGAACGGCGGGTTTCTTTCAATGCAGGACTTCGCTGAACACCGCTCGGAATGGGTCGAGCCGCTCTCGACGAACTATCGTGGCTACACGGTGTATGAGTGCCCGCCGAACGGACAAGGTCTCACCGCGCTGCTGACGCTGAACATCCTCGAAGGCCTCGACATCGCGGCGATGAACAAGCGGCCCGATCTCTACTACCACACGTTGATTGAAGCTTCGAAGCTCGCGTTTGCGGATCGCGATAAGTACATAGCCGATCCCGCGTTTGCCAAAGTTCCGGTCACTCAATTGCTATCGAAGGAATACGCGGCATCGCGGCGAGCGCTCATAGATCCCGAAAAGGTGATCGAATCACCCGAGCCTGGCGAGTTTACGAACTCGAGCGACACGACTTACTTCACCGTTGTAGACAAAGATCGCAACGCGGTCTCGTTTATCAACAGCATCTATGAATCGTTCGGTTCGGGAATAGTCGCAGGCGATACCGGAATCGTACTGCACGATCGGGGCTCCGGGTTCTCGCTCGATCCCAATCATGCCAACCGTCTCGAACCGGGCAAGCGGCCGTTTCATACGATCATCCCGGCGATGGTTTTCAAGAACGGCAAGCTGTTCATGTCATTCGGTGTGATGGGCGGAGGGATACAGCCTCAAGGCCACGTACAGGTGCTGACAAATTTTATCGACCTTGGAATGAGCTTGCAGCAAGCGATCGAAGCTCCACGCTTTCGCTACGTGAGCGGCAGACAAGTCCTAATGGAAGACGCCATGACCGGCGCGGTCATAACACGATTGATCGAGAGGGGCCATCAGAGGGGGAACGCTTTCGGGTTTTCGATGGGCGGCGGGCAGGCGATAATGATCGACCCGTCGAATGGGACATTGATGGGAGCTTCGGACCCGCGCAAAGACGGCATGGCGCTCGGATATTAGCGGAGCTGTTAGGAGCGGTTGATGCTCGTACGGGCGGCACTCTGTGGCCGCCCCTTGCTGAAATGCTCTCAACAAAGGCGCATCCCGGGGGTCCTCAGGGCGAGTCTGAACGGTAGCGTGAAAGGGGCGGCCACTGAGGGCCGCCCGTACAAGTGCCGCTTGAATTTCGAAGCGGCCTTTCACTACAAAGAAACGCGTATGACTGAGAAGACTGAAGCCCATCCTGGAGAAGGCTCGAGAAAGCTTATCTCGCTCGACACCGGGATCGGCGGCATGCCTTTTGGCGGCGAAGAGTTCCTGACCGAAGACGAAGCCGAACGAAAGCGTGAGGCGCTTCATTATTTTCAGCAGGCTTATGAAGCGCAGATGCGCGGCGAACTGGACGAGGCTGCCGACCTCTACAAGCGGTCAATCGAGAGCTACCCTACGGCCGAAGCACATACGTTTCTGGGCTGGACTTACAGCTTCATGGGTTTGCGCGACGAGGCGATCGAGGAGTGTCATCACGCGATCGAAGTCGATCCGGACTTTGGCAATCCGTACAACGACATCGGGGCATACTTGATCGAAGCGGGCAACCTGCACGGTGCCATTCCGTGGCTCCAGCGCGGTATGACGGCCCCGCGCTACGAGGCGTACTTCTATCCGCACTTCAACCTGGGGCGCGTCTACGAAGCGATGGGCCGCTGGTTTGAGGCTCTTAGAGAGTATCGGGAGGCGGTGGTGCTGAATCCGAAGTACACCCTTGCGATCACGGCACTAAGAAGGCTGCAGGCGAGATTGAATTGAGAGGCTTGGAGCGGACGCAGCCTCAAAATGCTCCGACTCTGCTTCGATAATGAGCGGACCGCGGGTGGGACGGGAGCGTTTTCACAGGATCAGCAATGGAAAACTTAAGCCCCAGAGGCGGCTGGATTGAAGTCATAACCGGCGGCATGTTCAGCGGCAAGAGCGAAGAGCTTATCCGCCGCGTTCGCCGAGCCGAGATCGCCCGGCAACGCACTCAGATATTCAAACCGGCGATCGACAACCGGTTCGACGATCAGCGGATCATCTCGCGCGACAACCGCGGCATCGACGCCATCGCAGTGAACAACACCGCCCAGCTTCGAGCCAGCCTCGTCTTCGGCGTGAAAGTGGTCGGGATCGACGAGATCCAATTCTTTGACCCGCCGATCGTCGATCTTTGCATGGACCTGGCCGACGCCGGAATTCGCGTGATCGCCGCCGGGTTGGATCAGGACTACAGCCGCCGCCCGTTCGGCCCGATGCCCGCGCTGCTTGCCGTAGCCGAGTACGTCTCGAAGATGCATGCGGTGTGCGTTCGTTGCGGAGGGCCCGCGCATTACTCACAGCGAGTCGCGGGCGGGGATTCGCAGATAGAAGTCGGCGATGTTTCGTATGAAGCTCGCTGCCGGTCGTGCTACGAGTTGTATCGCGCGACGGAACCCGAAGCCAATCAAGAGACAAACGAAGAGAACATCGGCGCAATTCGATGAGCCTTCCAACGAGATCACTCGATCCCCAAGTCCAGGACCTATGAACGTCTTTGAACTGACACGCGCCCTGATCGAGATTCCTTCCATCAGCGGTGACGAAGGATCAGTCGCACGCTTTCTCGCACACCGTCTTGGTGATTCCGGGTTTGAAGTCGAGCTTCAGGACATCGGCGACGACCGGCCAAACGTCTACGCCCGGCGCGGCGAACCTGATGTAGTTCTGTCGACGCACATCGACACCGTTCCGCCGTATGTTGAATTCAGGGAAGACGGCGAGTTCATCTATGGCAGGGGCGCCTGCGATGCGAAAGGCCTGGTTGCAGCGATGGTCAAAGCGGCCGAAGCGCTGATCGAGTCCGATGTGACAGACTTTGGCCTACTGTTTCTGGTCGGCGAAGAAGCCGGCAGCCAGGGCGCTCGCGCGGCAAACACGATCCCGAACCGCTCGCGCTTCCTGATCAACGGCGAGCCCACCGAGTCGAATCTGGCTCTCGGGTCGAAAGGGGCTTTGAGAGCCATTCTTAAGTCGGTGGGTCGCGCGGCTCACGCTGCCTACCCGGAGCGGGGTGAGTCGGCAATCGAGAAGCTGATCGATGTGCTCGACGACTTGAGACGAGCCGAGTTTCCCGTAGACCAGATAATGGGCAGGACTACGATGAACATCGGATTCATGAGCGGGGGAGTCGCGGCTAACGTCATCCCGCCGAATGCGGAAGCCGAGCTTATGTTTCGTGTCGTAACCGACACTGTTTCACTCAAGCGCAAGATAGAAGACATCGTCGGGGGAAGAACCGGCATCGAATACGGCTTCGAGTGCAATCCGGTTTTCATGGAGAAACTCGACGGGTTTGAAACGACGGTTGTGTCGTTCACGACCGACATCCCGATGCTGACAGCCTGGGGCCGTCCGTTGCTGTTCGGACCGGGTTCGATACTTGACGCGCACACTGCGGGTGAGAAAATCTCAAAGCGCGAGCTTGCCGCCGCTGTCGACGCGTACAAACAGATGGTTAAGCGCTTGAAGGCGAGCGTTTAGTAGCGGGTATGTTTGCGGTTTAGCGGCTTGGCGTGAGATGGATCCATCTTTTCACACAAAGTCGCAAGAACGCGAAGACGCATCAAAGGAACTATGAGCAAGAAGATCGCAGTCGGCGTGTTGGGCGCAACAGGCGCCGTCGGGCAGAAGTTTGTCTCGCTGCTCGAGAACCACCCGTGGTTCGAACTGACGGAACTCGCCGCGTCGGATCGGTCCGCGGGAAAGGTTTACAAAGAAGCCGTCACCTGGCGCCAGTACTCACCCATCCCGGAATCGCTGAAAGACAAACTCGTCAAACCCTGCGAGCCAAACCTCGACTGCCCGGTAGTCTTCTCCGGTCTGGATGCATCGGTCGCGGGCGAGGTGGAAGAGAACTTCGCGCGAGCGGGCTATATCGTGGTGAGCAACTCGAGGAACCACCGCATGGCCGAAGACGTCCCGCTGCTCGTTCCCGAGATCAACCCCGATCATCTCGGCCTGATCGAAGTGCAACGCGAGCGGCGCGGCTGGAAAGGCGCGATTGTCACCAACCCCAACTGCGCAACTATCGGTCTTGTGATGGCGCTTGCTCCGATCGAGCGAGCGTTTGGCGCCCGGCGAGTGATCGTGACGACCATGCAGGCGCTCTCGGGCGCGGGCTATCCCGGGCACGCCGCGATCGACATGGTCGGCAATGTCCTCCCGTTCATCGGCGGCGAAGAGGAGAAACTCGAGTCCGAACCGCTTAAGATCATGGGCAAGCTCGAAGGCGACCGGATTCACTTTTCAGATTGCCGCATCAGCGCGCACACCAATCGTGTGTTCGTCGAAGATGGTCACATGGCATGCGTTTCGGTCGAGCTTAAAAAGAAGGCAATGCCTGATGATGTTGCGCGGGTGCTGACGGAGTTCACTTCCCTGCCTCAAGAGTTAGACCTGCCTTCCGCTCCCAGACATCCGATTATTGTTACGGCCGATCGCGACCGGCCCCAGCCTCGCCTGGATCGCGACGCGGGCGAGGGCATGACCGCGGTAGTCGGCCGCATCCGCGTATGCCCGGTGTTCGACATACGATTCGTGGCGCTTTCGCACAACACTATTCGCGGCGCCGCCGGCGCTGCAATACTCAACGCGGAACTAATGAGGGCTCAGGGTTACCTCGGCTGACTGGGGCTCTATCGTGAAGAGGGAGTCGAACACGAAATGGCTCGCGCTATCATTTCTTACATCGGCTTCCGCGCTTCTGGTCGGCGCCGTGACCGGCTTCTTCTATGGAGTCCGATCGGTTCAGTCAATAACAACAGGCCTTGCTAGCCGCCAGGAATTTGTCTGCGGAACAGGTCTAGTGTTCCTTCCCTACTTTTTCGCGATCGTTGGGATGACCTTAGGAGCGGCATCTGGGTTAATCGGGTTGATCATTCTGTGCAGGAAACTGCCAAAAGGAAAGAGCGACTTCTCCTCTTACTACGGATTGTAGTCCGAACTGTTGATGAGACCAGTGTTCATCGGTGTTCATCTGTGGTTGCTTTCTTATGATTATCATGAAGTTTGGCGGCACTTCGGTCGAGGACGCGGCTTCAATAGAGCGCGTGACGGAGATCGTCCGCGCGCGATTGAACGAGAAGCCCGTCATTGTTGTTTCAGCGATGGGCAAGACTACTCGCAAGCTGCTCGCTGCCGCCGAAGCTTCCGCGGCGGGCGACTCTCGAACAGCGCTTGGTTTTCTTGCGGACTTAAAAACGCGGCACACCAGCGAGGTTCGCCGCCTCGTTCAGAAAGCGACCGGGCGGCTCGCGCTCCCGCTGATCGAACAACATTTTGACGAGCTTAAGACGCTTCTCGAAGGTCTCGCAATACTCGGCGAAGTCCCGCCGCGAGGACTCGACAAGATTCTCGCTTACGGCGAATTGCTCTCGTCGTTCATCGTGGCCGACGCGATGTCGGAGCGCGGTATTCGCACAAGGCTGATGGACGCACGGGAGCTGATAAAGACCGACGACCGGTACGGCGCCGCGTCGCCGCTGTTCGATCTGACAAATCAGGCAATACTGGAAAGGGTTGCGCCGGTAATCGAGCAGGGCGAGGTGCCGGTCGTTCAGGGCTTTATCGGGGCGACTCGCGACGGAGCCACGACGACGCTTGGCTTTGAAGGCTCGGACTACACCGCATCGATTATCGGCGCCGCTATGAACGCCGAAGATATTCAAATATGGAAGGACGTGCCGGGCTTGATGACCGCCGACCCGAGCGTGTTTGCCGGCGCGCGCACGGTCAAGGCATGCAGTTTTGCCGAAGCGGCCGACCTCACTTTCCTTGGCGCGAAAGTGCTTCACGCAAAGGCGATCTACCCGGCGGCGCACAGGAATATCCCCCTGCACATCTACAACTCGAAGCAGCCGGATGCAACCGGCACCACGATAGGCGCCGCCGCGCATTCATCGAATTTGATCAAGTCGATCGCGTACATGCGGCCGGTGACGATCATCCGCGCTCACGCGGAAACGAGGGCAAGCGGCTCGGGCGAAGCTTCGACCGATGACCTGCTGAAAGCAGTGCTGGACACGCTCGCGAAACGACGCGCGCGCGCTTTGTTCACGGCGATGTCGGGTTCGCACGTGGTCCTGGCCCTCGATTCGCGCGATCTCAAGCACGGCGGGCGCGATCTGGTCGAATCGATCTCGCGCTACGCCAGCGTGAGCGTGGAGCCTGACAAAGCAGTCGTGTCACTTGTAGGAGAAGAGCTGGGGAGCGATCACTCGGCGGTTAGCCGCGCGCTCAAGGCTTTGCAGGAAACGAACATCGACGTGATCTCGCACGGTTCGTCTCTGATATCCATGAGCTTCACGGTCGAGCAGGCAGAAGTCGAGAGCGTGATCGCGCGCTTGCACGACGTTTTCTTCCGAGAGATCGATCCATCGATCTTCGAATGATGTTCGCAACGGCAAGTTCTCGTTTGAGTACGAAGCCGTTTGGCTTATTATCTTTTCTCTGGTCCGGCGGCAAGAGGTTTTCGGTTGGTTTCTATTCCCGGGCTTGCCAAGAAAGGCAGCACTGATACTCAGATGAAGCGGCAATACAAGCGAGTGTTGATTTGCGCGGCTGCGTTCGCGCTTCTGATGGTCAGCGGTTCGCCCGCAGATTCCGGGGTGGGAGTTCCGCAAACCAACTCGTGGCGGGGAATCACTCCGCTTCGATCGTCGGCGGCCGACGTCGCAAGAATCATAGGCGTGGACGAAGAGCACGGTTCCGCGCCGTCGAGTGGACCCTTCCCAGTCGAGGGCGGAGAAGTCACCTTTTCTTATTTGACGCCAAGTCTCGCGAAGATCTACCGCGCGCCCGGATCGATGGTCGGCAAGGTATTTACGATTTACTTCAAGCCAAGCCTGTCTATGAGTCGCGCGGATTTGAATCTCGGCCGGAGATTCAAGCGTTGCACCGAAGAACGCGATCGGAGCTTCTACTATTTCATCAGCGACACCGGTGTGGCTTATCAGTTCAATCGTAATAGCGACACGCTCGAGACGATGATCTATCAGCCTTCGCGAGCCGACGTTCGAAGACTGGCGGTCAACACCGAATGCGTGTTTTGAAGCGGCGGTAGTTGTGAAGCCAGGGCTGCCTTGTACGGGCGGTCTCGGTGCCGCCTCTTTTGCCAGGCGTTTTGAATGAGGTATTCCAGTGAGGGGTGGCCACGGAGGACCGCCCGTACAAGGATGCGGAAACTAACGTGAGAATCGCACTACTTGGCTACGGAAAGATGGGTCACATGATCGAGGAAGCCGCAACGCGAGCCGGCCTCGAGATAGCGTGCGTGATCGATCCGATAGCCGGCTCACGCGGCAAGCTTACTGATGCCGATGTCTGCGTTGACTTCTCGGAACCGGACGCGGTGATCGCAAACATCAAGACGGCGGCGGACTCGCGAGTCTCGATGGTGGTTGGCACGACTGGGTGGTACAACTGCCTCGACGAGGCGCGCCGGATAATCGACGCCGGCGAAATCGGGTTTGTCTACGGATCGAACTTCAGCGTTGGCGTGAACCTGATGTTTAAGATCGGGGCATACGCGGCTGAACTGTTCAGGCGTTTCGATCTGCACGATCCGTTTATTGAAGAAGCCCATCACAAGTTCAAGAAGGACGCGCCGTCGGGCACCGCGCTCTCGTTGAAGCGCATCGTCGAAGAAAAGTACAACCACGAGGTACCGACCTCGAGCACACGCGCCGGCCACTTTCCCGGCAAGCACACTCTTGGATTCGACTCAGAAGCCGACACCCTCGAGATAATTCACACCGCTCGAACGCGCGCGGGTTTTGCGGATGGCGCAGTGTTAGCAGCGAAGTGGATCGCGGGACGAAAAGGCTTTTACGAGTTCTCAGAGATCATCGATGAACAGCTAGGGCTGAGGACTGAGGAATGAGCGTCGATTCGGACTGTAGTGCTCAGTTCTGAATCTCAAGGAACGAAATGTCAGACACAACAAACTTGAAGGGCTGCGGAACGGCGATCGTTACGCCGTTCAAAGAAGACCTGTCGATCGACGAAGACGCGCTTCGCAGCTTCGTCGAGTTTCAAATCAGCGAGGGCATAGACTTTCTCGTTCCCTGCGGCACAACCGGCGAGAGTCCCACGCTCAGCACTGCCGAACTCTGCCGCGTTGTCGAGATCGTGCTCAAGACGGCGCGTGGCCGCGTTCCGATAATTGGGGGAGCGGGCGGAAACAACACGGCTCACGTGATCGAGCTCGCGCGCGCGTACGAACGCCTCGGTGTAGACGGGCTGCTGTCGGTCTCGCCCTACTACAACAAGCCGACCCAGGAAGGGCTGTATCAGCACTACAAGACGATCGCCGGCTCGACGCGGCTGCCGATCATCGTCTACAACGTGCCGCCGCGAACGAACGTCAACATCACCGCCGACACGATGGTGCGGCTCGCCGAAGTACCAAACATCATCGGTGTGAAAGAGGCTTCGGGTGACATCTCGCAGATAGCCGAGATCACCATGCGCGCGCCTTCGACGTTCAGAGTTTTCTCGGGCGACGACTCGATCACGTTGCCGCTCGTAGCGCTGGGCGGAGTGGGATTGATCTCTGTGGCTTCAAACGAAGCGCCTGGCCAGATGACCGCGCTGACCCGCGCGGCACTTGAGAACAATTGGGACAAAGCGCGCCGGCTGAATCGCGAGTTATTCCCGCTGATGAAGGTGAACTTCGTTGAGACCAGTCCGGGCCCGGTCAAGGCGGCGCTTGCGATGATGGGCAAGATAAAAGAGGTGTATCGTCTGCCGATGGTGCCGGTGTCGAACGCGACGAAAGAGAAGCTCCGCGCGGTGCTTGTCGATTTGAAGTTGATCTAGAAGACTGCTGGAAAAGGAAAGGCGCCACCAAGACACAAAGTCACGAAGCTGCACCAAGTCAGTGAGTGCAATACGGTGTGGGCTTCGTGTTGCCTGGTGCTTCCGTGGCTGAGTGGCGATGGGTTAGTTTTTCAGCACCCGTTTGAACGCACTGAGGTGATCGCATTCGTGAATGATCTAGCTGAAAGAATCCAACGCCTCTTCGACAACCCTCCCGCCGAAATCACCGACGAGCATCGCGAGCTATTCAACGAATTCAAACAGAAGCTCAACTCCGGTGAAGTGCGCGCCGCCGAACGAGTGGAGAGCCGATGGCGCGTCAATCACTGGGTCAAGCAGGGCATCCTGCTCGGCTTTAAGCTTGGACGCGTCCGGAACTTCTCGATCAATAATCAGTTTCGCTTCTATGACAAAGATACCTATCCGCTCAAACACATAACCGCCGACGACCGGGTTCGCATAGTTCCCGGCGGATCGTCTATTCGCGACGGCTGCTACATCGGAAAGGGAGTGACCTGCATGCCGCCGATGTTCGTCAACATCGGCGCCTACGTAGACGACGACACGATGATCGACTCGCACGCGCTGGTCGGCTCGTGCGCCCAGATCGGCAAGCGGGTTCACTTGTCGGCGGGCGCGCAGATCGGCGGTGTGCTCGAACCGATCGGCGAGCTGCCGGTGATCATCGAAGACGACGTGTTGGTAGGCGGCAACTGCGGGGTGTACGAAGGAGCCATCGTGCGCGAGCGAGCGGTTCTGGCTTCGGGTACGATCCTGACCGGCGGCACTCCGATCTACGATCTGATAAACGACGAGTTTTATCGCAAGACGGCCGACGCTCAGCTCGAGATTCCCGCCGGCGCGGTAGTCGTGCCGGGCTCGCGAGCGATAACCAGCGGTCGCGGCCCGGAGCTTGGACTATCGGTTTACACGCCGATCATTGTGAAGTATCGAGATAAGAAGACGGACGCTTCGGTGAGGCTTGAAGACTTTCTGCGTTAACCGTCGGCTATCTCGTGGGTATTGACGCACTCTGTTTGCGACCGGCTAGCGCTAGGCTGTACCGTGACTTTGTACAACTTTCGACACAGAACATGGCTATTCAAACAACCTGCACTAAGGCCAAAGCGAATCTTGCAAGACTGTGCGACCGCGTCGCGGAGAATGGAGAGATCGTAATAATCAAACGGCGCGGCGGCGATGTTGCGCTGGTCTCTGCGGAGGAGCTTGCAAGCTTGGCCGAAACTGCTCACTTGCTTAGATCGCCGAGAAACGGGCGGCGACTTCTCGCAGCATTGAATCGAGCGAGAGGATGACCTTCACACCAGCGCAAAGACTCAAGACCATTCGCAAGAGCGCGACGCGGCGGCTCTTCGATCTCGCGCCACCCGGCTCGATCAACCTCGGCCTTGGCGAGCCTGACTTTGCCGTCCCGCCGGTCGTGCGCGACGAAGCCATCCGCGTCATCAACGAAGAAAGCCTCGGCTACACGCCAAACTCCGGCATCGCGCCGCTGAAAGCAAAGATCGCCGAATATCACAGCGGCGGGCTTGCCACGCCTTACTCGCCTGCTTCGGTGTGTGTGATGAACGGCGCGGAAGAAGCGATCTTCAACGTGATGATGAGCATACTCGAGCCGGGCGATGAAGCTCTGCTACCCGATCCCTGCTACCTGGCCTATCAGCCGATCGCCGAGATCGCGGGCGCCACCCAGGCGTACTATCACCTCCGCGCCTCCCGACAATTCGAGTTCGACCGCGCGAGTTTCGAGGCAGCATTGTCAGATCGGACGCGACTCGTTGTGATCAACTCGCCGGCGAACCCGACGAGCACGTCGCTAACTCGTGAGGATCTTCAATTCATCGCCGCTCGGCTTGCCGGCTCGAACATCTACGCGATGGCCGACGAGATTTATCGCGATTTCTACTTCGCCGAGCAGCCCGCGTCGCTTTCGGAGTTCTATGACAAGACGATCATTGTCTCGGGTTTGTCGAAGATGATGAGTATGACCGGCTGGCGAATCGGCTGGGCGGTCGGCCCCGAAGTCGTGATCAAGCACGTCACTGTGTTGCATCAATACGTCTCGACGTGCGCTTCGGCGATAACCCAGAAAGCGGCGGTTGCCGCGTTCTGTGACGAAGGCCGTCGGGCCACTGCGGCGATGCGCGAGGAACTCGCGCGGCGGCGCGAGGTAATGACTCGCGCGATCGAACGCGAGCTTGCGTTGCCGTACGTCGCTGGAGACGGCGCTTATTACGTGATGCTGGACGTCTCGCGTCATGGGCCGTCAGAAGAAGTCGCGATCAAGCTGCTTGAGTCCGGGGTGATCACGGTGCCGGGCGGCGCGTTTGGAACCGAGGGCGAAGGCCACTTGCGGTTGTCTTATTGTTTCGCGCCTTCGCTTATCGAGGAGGGCATCCGAAGAATCGGTAAAGGTCTCAGAAAGCTCTAACGGTAGAGCCGGACGGTCGCTTCAAACACCGGGACACCGGGGCCACCAGGTCAGCATTGTGCTCGCACGCGCCGTGGAGTTCTTAGACGGACAATAGAGGAGAAACGAATGAAATCGATCCATCACTCACGCAGTCGGGTCTTAACGTCGTTTGCTGCGTCCCTGCTAATTGGGCGATGTGCCCTGGGTGCTACAGATTTCAAGTCAGCTCACCCCCTTGACCCGCTAAGCAAAGACGAAATCGCAACAGCGGTTTCCGTCTTGAAAGCGGAGGGCAAAGCGATAGACACCAGCCGGTTTCCGATGATCGTCTTGCGCGAGCCGGCAAAACAGGAAGTCTCGAGCTACAAACCCGGAAGCTCGATCCGCCGCGAAGCCTTCGTCGTCGTCTTCGAGCGTGCAACAAACAAGACCTTCGAGGCCGTCGTCGATCTCACCAGCAAGAAGCTGGCGTCGTGGAAGGAAATCCCCGGTGTGCAGCCGGGATTTATGATCGAGGACTTCCTGCTCACCCAGCAGATCGTTCAGGCCGATCCGCAATGGCAAGCGGCGATGCGCAAACGAGGCATAACAAACTTCGCAAGCGTTCAGGTGGACCCGTGGAGCGCGGGCTTTTTCGGCGTCGCCGACCAAAACGGCGCGCGCATCGCGAAAGGGATCTCCTATTACAACGAGGGCACGAAGAATGCTTATGCGCGGCCGATCGAAGGCGTGGTCGCTTACGTGAATCTGAACACAAAGAAAGTTTTCAGGCTTATCGACACCGGCGTGGTCCCTGTACCGAAGGAAACCGGCGATCTGGATATGAAGTCGATCGGAAAGCTACGCGAATCGCCCAAGCCACTCGAGATCGTCCAGGCGCAGGGAGCAAGCTTTAACGTCAGCGGCAACGAGGTTCGCTGGCAGAACTGGCGCTTCCGGTTCGCGCTCCACCCTCGGGAAGGCCTCGTGCTCTACACGGTCGGCTACGAAGACAACGGCAAGCTGCGCTCAGTGATGTATCGCGGGTCGTTATCGGAGATGGTCGTGCCTTACGGCGATCCCGAGGAGGGTTGGTTTTTCCGCAACGCATTCGACGAAGGCGAGTACGGCATCGGCAAGCTTGCGCTTTCACTTGAACCGAAGAACGACTTTCCCGCCAACGCGCGGCTCTTCAACGCGACCTTCGCGGGAGACACGGGCGGAGGCTATGAGTTGCCGCGCGCGGTCGCGATCTACGAGCGGGACGCCGGGGTGCTGTGGAAGCACGCCGACTACGCTTCGTTTCCGCTGATCCGCAACGAATCGCGGCGCGCGCGCCAGCTTGTAGTTGGATGGTTCGCCAACGTGGGCAACTACGAGTACGGGTTCAACTGGGTATTTCACCAGGACGGCACGCTCGAGATGGAAACCCTGCTGACGGGCATAATGGCCGCGCGCGGCGTGAAGCCGGCGGCGCACGGTCACGGGAAAGAGAGCCACGGTCACCTTGTAGCCGCGGGCGTCGAAGCGGTTCACCATCAGCATATCTTCAACTTCAGGCTCGATATGGACGTCGACGGCTCGGCGAACAGCGTAGTCGAACTGAATACCCGCGCGACTCCGGCTGGACCGGCAAATCCCCATAACAACTCGTTTACCATGGCGGAGACGACTCTTAAAAACGAAACGCTCGCGCAGCGGCATCTCAATCTCGCTTCGGGCCGAAAGTGGAAAGTGATCAATCCGTCGGCCAGGAACGCACTGGGGCAGTCGACGGGGTACCTGCTGTTCCCGGGTGAGAACTCAGTGCCTTACGCGGCGATCAGTTCGTCGGTCAGAAAGCGCGCGGGCTTCTTGAACGCTCATCTGTGGGTGACGCCTTACGAGCAGACCGAGATTTATGCGGCTGGCGACTACATAAACCAGAGCAGAGGCGGCGAAGGCCTGGCAAAGTGGACGAGAGCTAATCGGTCGATCGAAAACAAAGACGTGGTGTTGTGGTACACGATGGGCTTGACGCACATTCCGCGCCCTGAAGAGTGGCCGGTGATGGTGTGTCACAAGGCGGGCTTCAAGCTGATGCCGAACGGTTTCTTCGTTCGTAATCCCGCGCTGGATGTTCCGAAGCCCGAATGACGTACAGCGTCATCCGCTCGTTTCGGCTACTGCATGGACGGAGTTAGAAGAGTCGCCACCAAGGCACCGGGACACAAAGCCGCACGAAGCCGGGCAGGGTTGTTTGGTGGACCTTTGAGCCTTCGAGCCTTAGTGGCAGGGCGGTTTGACCCTCGGCAACCATTGGATGCTCCAGACCGCCAACCACACGCTACGGGCTTCAACCCTCATCTGCTACACTCAACTCGACAACCTAAAAAACGCATCTGAGCTTCAAACCAGGAGGAGTCGTGAGACGCTTCATCGCAATGCTGACCCTAATTCTTCTAACTCTTGCTCCCGTTCTCGCTCAGGTGCTGTCATCGTCCGCCGATAGCTCGAAAAAACTTCACGCTCTATTCGATGAAGACTGGCAATGGAACCTCGAACAGTACCCGGAAGGCGCGACGTTGTATGGCGATAATCGCTTCAACGATCGTTTAACAGACTTTTCGCCGGAAGCCGTCGAGCGTCGCAAGGCCCACGAGCGCGCCATGCTTGACCGCATCCAGAAGATCGACAGGTCACGGCTCAAAGGGCAGGACTTGATCTCGTACGATCTGTTCCTGCTGGACAAGAAGTTGAACGTCGAGGGCCAGCGCTTCCCGGCGGAGCTGATGCCGATAGATCAGATGAACGGCGTGCATTTGACGTTCGGTCAATTGATCACAAACACGCCCTTCCGCAACACGAAGGACTACGAAAACTACCTGGCGCGGCTTGCGGCCTTTCCTAAACAGATCGATCAGTTGATTGAGCTGATGAAGCGCGGCATCGAGACCAGGTGGGTGCAGCCTCCGGTGCCGCTTCGGTCGCTCGCTTCTCAGATCGAAGGGCAGATTGCGGATGATCCAGCGCGAAGCCCGCTCTTTCAGCCATTTCAGAGCCTTCCGAACGAACTATCTCAGCCGGAGGCCGCCCGTCTTGCGGCGGCAGGCAAGAAAGCCATAGCTGATTCGTTCACTCCTGCGATGAAGAAGCTCGGCTCGTTTTTCAAGGAGACTTACCTGCCGGCAGCGCGGCAAGACATTGGAGCTTCGTCGCTTCCGGACGGCGAAGCGTTCTATCAATATTCGATTCGCCGCCAGACCACGACCAGTCTGACGGCAAAGCAGATTCATGAGATCGGCTTGAAGGAAGTCGCGCGGATTCGGCGCGAGATGGAAGACGTCATTCAGAAGACCGGGTTCAAGGGTTCGTTCGCCGAGTTCCTGACCTTTCTGCGCACCGACCCGCGCTTCTACTACACGAGGGCCGACGATCTGGTTGCCGGCTACTCCCACATAGCAAAGGTCGCGGATGGCCAGTTGCCCAGGCTGTTCGCCGAGCTTCCGCGCACTCCCTACGGTGTGCGCGTGATTCCCGACTACGAAGGACCGGCGCAGACGACGGCTTACTATCAGCCGAGCGCGGCGGACGGCTCGCGAGCGGGTTACTACATGCTCAACACCTACAAGCTCGACACGCGGCCCAGGTACGAGATGGAAGCGTTGACGCTGCACGAAGCGGTGCCGGGCCATCATCTGCAGATCGCCCGCGCCCAGGAGTTGAAGGGGTTGCCTGATTTCCGGCGCAACGCCGGCTACACCGCTTACGTCGAAGGGTGGGCGCTGTACGCAGAGAGCCTGGGAACCGAGATTGGCTTCTATACGGATCCTTACTCGAAGTTCGGACAATTAACATATGAGATGTGGCGGGCGTGCCGGCTTGTGGTCGACACCGGGATGCACGCGTTCGGGTGGACTCGCCAGCGAGCGATCGACTTCATGAAAGAGAACACCGCCAAGACCGAGAACGACATCATCGTCGAGATAGATCGCTACATCGTGTGGCCGGCGCAGGCGCTCGCTTACAAACTGGGCGCGCTAAAGATCAAGGAGCTGCGCGCGAGAGCTTCGAAGGAACTGGGCCCGCGGTTCGACGTTAGAAAGTTTCATAACGCGGTTTTGGACGATGGCCCGTTGCCGCTCGATCTGCTGGAGAAACGAATGAGCGAGTGGATCGCCGATCAACAGAGGAAGGAAAGAAAATGAAGAAGCAGCGGTTGCAAACAAGTCGAACGCGCCGATGGCTCGGCATCTCGATCCTGTTCTGTCTGGTGGGCTGTTCGAGTGTAAGCGAATCGCAGGTCGCGTCGCACGGCAGCCGACCATCAGACGCCGCGGCAGACGACAAGGGCGCTTCGAATGACAACGGTTCGACTATGAAAGACCACAACAATTCAGCGGGCAGCGCAACCGATGCGCGCCTCGTTTCCGCGAACACGACCTTTGGATTCAAGCTCTACCACGAAGTAGCGAAAGAGAGCGCAGGCAAAAATGTCTTCATCTCGCCCGCAAGCGTCGCGTTGTGCCTGGCGATGACCTACAACGGCGCCCAAGGGGAAACGAAGCAGGCGATGGCTCGTGCTCTCGAAGCTCAAGGGTTGACCGTCGATGAATTGAATCGCGGTTACGCCGGGTTGAAAGGCGAGCTCGAAAACCCCGATCCCAAGGTCCAGCTTCAAATCGCAAACTCGCTTTGGGCTCGCAAGGGAATCGACTTTAACCGCGAGTTCATCGCTCGCAACAAGCAGTTCTACGGCGCTGAAGTGACCACGCTGGACTTCGCGGACCCGACTGCGCCGGCAACCATCAACGCCTGGGTAAAAGACAAGACCAAAGACAAAATCGACAAGATAGTCGACAGCATCGATGCGCAATCCGTTTTGTTTCTGATCAACGCAATCTACTTCAAAGGGGCGTGGTCGGCCGAATTCGACAAAGCAAGGACCAAAGACGGCGTATTCACAACCGCCTCCGGCTCACAGAGGCGACTCCCGATGATGACTCAGTCGGGCAAGTACAACTACTACGAAGCCAGGAACTTTCAGGCGGTGAGTCTTCCATACGGCGGCGGCCGGGTCAGCATGTACGTGTTTCTTCCCGCCGCCGGAACCAGCCTCAGCCAGTTTCTCCCTTCGTTGAAGACCGCAAACTGGGACACGTGGATGAGAGAGTTCAGCAAGACCGAAGGAGTGATCGTTCTCCCGCGCTTCAAGGTCGAGTACGAGATATTGTTAAACGCATCGTTGAAGACTCTCGGTATGGGAGTCGCGTTCGATCCGGACCTCGCGAACTTCACAAGTATGTTCCAGGGCGGGCAGAACGCGTTCATCAGCAAGGTCAAGCACAAAACCTTTGCGGAAGTGAACGAAGAAGGAACGGAAGCGGCGGCGGTAACTTCAACCGAGATGGTTGTGACGTCGATGCCTGCGCAAAGAAAGACTTTCAGGATGGTAGTCGATCGGCCGTTCTTCTTTGCGATTCGGGACAACAAGACCGGCAGTGTGTTGTTCCTCGGCTCGATCGTCGACCCACAGTGAGTGATGAGGTGGTATCCGTGCAAATCCGCCGGATCAGTGTCATCCGTGATGGTCATACGCCGAAAGCATAGACCGCGGATGAAACGGATTTGACGGATTTGCACGGGTTCTTGTCGAGCGAAATGGCCGATTCAAGTCACTAGAGAGAAAGAAACGAGTATGAATCGCAGCAGCCTTCGACTTTTATTGCCGCCAGTCGGATTGTTATTAACCCTTCTCGTCGCTTATCCAAGCTCCGCACGAGCCGAAGATCTCCCGACGGGGAGGATCATCGAGAAGGTCGCGTGTCGCGCCGACGCCACTCTCTCTTATGCTCTGTACGTTCCATCGAACTATGACTCGAAGAAGAAATGGCCGGTCCTGTTTGCGTTCGATCCCGGAGCGCGCGGACTCGTGCCGGTCGAGCACTTCAAAGACGCAGCAGAGACCTACGGATATATCGTGGCTGGCTCGAACGACTCGAGGAACGGACCATGGGCGCCGTCCGTAAAAGCGATAACCGCTATGTGGAACGACGTGCTTGAACGATTCGCGATCGACCAGCGGCGAGTCTACCTGGCCGGATTTTCGGGAGGCGCGCGGGTAGCCTGTCATCTTGGCAATGCGTTAAAGGGGCAGATCGCGGGCGTGATCGCCTGCAGCGGCGGCTTTCCGCCCGAGACTGCCCCGACGCAGTCGATGCCGTTTGTGTTCTTCGGAACGGCAGGCGTCGAGGACTTCAATTATGTCGAGATGAGACAGCTTGACCGCACCCTTGATGAGCTCGGCCAAACGCATCGCGTTGACATCTTCGAGGGCGGACACGCATGGCCGCCCTCGGAACTCTGCACTCGTGCGGTTGAGTGGATGGAGCTCCAGGCGATGAAGTCCGCGCTCCGCGAGCGCAGCGAGCAGTTGATTGACGCGCTCTTCAAGAAAGAAGTCCAGCGCGCGCGAGCACAGGAAGCCGCCGGCTCAATCTATCAGGCATATGACGGCTACTCGGGAATCGCCGAAACATTCAACGGGTTGAGGAACGTAACCGAGTTTCAACAGAAGGCCGCCGCGCTCAAAGAGGGAAAGGAAGTCAGGCAGGCTTTGAAGCTGGAAAAGGACCAGGAGTCAGAGCAGCGCAGACGGTCAGTCGAGTTGTACAGGTTGAGGGCGCGACTTAGCGCCCGAGTAAAGCCGGGCTACTCGGGCGAGTCGGAGGCGCCGGGTCCAGGCGAGCTGCGCTACCCCGCTCAGACTGCGGAGCAGGGCGATGATGGAGCGATCGCGCTAGCAGATTTAAAGCGAGCGGTTGCCGACTTGAAAAAGCGATCCGAAGCAAAAGAGAGCACCCCTGACCGGGGGCTCGCACGCCGGCTATTGAATCAGTTTGTGGTTGCCTCCATCGAGAGATCGACGGCACTCCTCGATCGGAAGGACTACGCCGGGGCGTCGGAGAATCTCGCGTTAGACGCGGAGATAATGCCGGACAACTGGCGAGTGCTTTACTACCTTGCGTGTGCGTACTCGCTGAAGGGCGACAAGAAGAAAGCGATCGACGTGTTGAACAAGGCGGTTGGGAGAGGGTTCTCCATCATTGGCTTGCTCGAGAGCGACAAGTCTTTCGACTCGATCAGAGAGGAAGCCGGCTTCAAGAGGATTGTCGAGAAGTTGAAGGCGAAGAAGTAGCGCGGCGCTTTACCAGCAATCCATCGAGTACAAATCCTCATAACCCTGCGCTCGGCGCACTATCTGGACTTCACCGGACTCTGTCACCATCACCCCACCGGGAATCGGACGACCGTTGTACTGCGACGCTTGATCAAGCGCGTAAGCCCCGACGTTCAACAGAGCCAAAACATCTCCCACGCCGGTAACCGCCGGCAGCAACCGATAGTTTGGAAGCCGGGTGCCTTTCTCAAGGTCAAAGTACACGTCTCCCGAATCGCACAACGGCCCGGCAACTTTGAAAGGCGAGTCGTGGGTGTCTTCGGCGCGCGACGCTGAAACCAGATGGTAGTACCATTTGTACATCGCCATCGAAAGCGCCAGAGAGTAGCCCGCATCGGCGAGCAGCCACGTATCTCCCGTCTCGGGTCGGGTCTTCATGTTGCACACTCGCGTTAGCAGCAAGCCGCTGTCGCCGACGATTCGTCTCCCGGGTTCGAGCACGATTGTCAGCCCCGCCAGCAGCCCCGCTTCGTCATTGACTTCCGCAAGCGCTTCCTTCAAAACGCGGCCGGGATCAAGTCTGGCCGATAACATTTGGCGCTCGCTCTCGCCAATATGGACCGCCATCTGCGTGTCCGCCAGGTAGTCGATCGGCAAGCCGCCTCCGACATTTATGTGAGTGAGTCGATGACCCGTGCGCTGGTAGAGATCTAGGAGCCGAACCCACATCTCTTCGAACGCGCGCGCGAACGGCTCCGAGTCGGGCGTCTGCGAGCCGATGTGTATGTGAGCGCCCGTGAGATTGATTGCGTCGCTTGCTTCAAGGGCGCGCGCGAACGCTTCCTCGATCTGCGAAGGCGAGAGCCCGAACTTCGATGATAACAGCCCGGTTTGAAGCCCAATGTGCGAGCGGGTCACTATTTCCGGGACGATTCGTATCGCGATGTTGGCTCGCTCCCCGATCGAGCGGGCGACTCGCGCGACCTGATCCAGCTCCCAAAGCGAGTCGATGTTGATTGCAAGTATTCCGTACTCGACGGCGTCGCGTATCTCTTCATCGGTCTTCGACACTCCGTTGAAGACCATCTGGTCCGGGCGAAACCCTATTCGCCTGGCCTTGTGAAGTTCACCGCCGGAGTTTACTTCGACGTCGCCGCCGGCTCGGCGAACCGCGTCCAACACGGCCATGTTCGAGTTGGCCTTTGAGGCGTAGCAGAGCTTGACTCGCGGATGCACTGTTTCAAGCGCGCGCCGCAAACCGCGGACGTTCTCGGCAATGCGCTTCTCAGAGAAAACGTAAAGGGGAGAGCCGTACCGCTCAACGAGGTGAACAGCGTCGGCGCCGTCAATCGTCAGTCGGCCGCCGCGCGTTTCGAGATACCCCGGCACTTGCCAGCTTTTCTCCAGTCCCTGTTTCATATTGAACGGTGATTTTAGGTGAGCGATAAGTGAGTAGCAAACGGTTTGACAAGAGAAACTTTGAACCGGTGAGTCGGTAGTGGCGAAACAGCCCTCTCGTTGCTTCTTGGTCAACGAGAGGGCTGTTTATTTATGCGCTGCGCACGAACCCGCAGTCTCTGTGGACGCGTGGCTCTGGTTCGGCTCCTCACAGCCGACCGGCTTGCTAGAAGCTGAGCCGCGCACCGAACTGAAGCTGGCGCGCGGGGGCCGCCGAGGTGAAGGCCAGCGGCGATGTCGAGAATGGCCCCTCAATGCCGCGCGGCCTGCCTATGGTGATCGGCGTGGTCCCGACAATGTTATTCACGCCAATGAAGTTGGTGTGGTTGAATACGTTGAATGCTTCGAAGGTGAACTCAAGGAAGCGACCTTCCGTGACGGTGAAGCGGCGCGCCAGCCGCATGTCAACGTTGTAGAAACCTTCGCCTTTGCCCGCGTTGCGGCTTATGTTGGAATTCGGCCCGCAAGGCTGGTCGGCTGCCGAGCGAATGCACGGACGGTCGCTTTGCGAGCGACCATCTCCGTTGGCGTCAAATCCCAGCAGAAGGTTGAACGGGCGACCGCTCCCGCCTATGAAGATGGTCGAGAAGAGCCAATTACCCAAGACCTTATCGACTGTGGATTCGCCTTTGAACGGGCTTTCAAAAACGCCGCTGATCACGCCTCGATGCCGCTGGTCAAAGGACGACAGAGATCGGTCCAAGCGAATACTTAACGGGTTTTGAGCCGAAAAGTCGCTGTTGAAGTCCGTCACTTCATCAATTGTCTTCGAAAACGTGTAATTGGCGTTGATGCTGTAGCCGCGCGACAATCGCTTCGTCACTTGAATCGTTCCTGCATGATAGAACGAACTGGCGCTGGATTCGTAAACGTTGTCCTGAAGGATAAGCGGGTTGCGGAAGTCGCTGGTTATGCCCGCGGCGGCCTGCGCGGCGGTCGGGAACCGGACGAACGCCTGTGTCGCTGAAAACGGATTGATCGGCCCGCTTGCCTTGAATTGATTGAGATCGCGGTTGCGCGTGATGTGCGCGGAGCGATTGAACAGGTAACTGACTTCAACTCCGAAGTCGCCTCCCAGGTCGCGTTGAACGGCGAGGCTGGCTTGCTGCGAATAAGGGTTCTCGAAATTCGGCTCAAGGCGGAAGCGAACTTCCAGAGGTTTTCCTGGGCTGGGAACGACCCCGAACTGAACAAGGTCGGCTGCCGTAATCACGCGACTGCCGATGACGCCTTGCGCGAGCAGCGTCTGGTAAACCGCGAATGAGGTCGGAAGCCCGAGCGCGCCGGAAGTGGCGGTCGCGAGCACTATGTTGATCTCGCTTGGATTGCCGCGGCCCGCGAGCTCGTTGATTACGTTGACAATCTGATTGTCAACCTGTCCGACGAAGATTCCGTAGCCGCCGCGTATGACGGTCTTGCCATCACTCCACGGGTCCCACGAAAAGCCGAGTCGCGGCTGAATGTTGTCTTTGTCCAGATCGGATGGCTCGAAGAATTCTTTCTTTTCTATGAAGTAGCGCGCTCCGTAGTTGAAGGTGAAGTTCGGACGCACTTTCCAGGTGTCCTGGCCATAGAACGAGGTCCGATAGGCCCACGAGTTGAAGCCGGACTCACCGAAGCCCTGCTGATAGACTATCGGCAGGTTCAGATTGAAAGACTGCAATGCAGTGATCGGAGCATCCAGAGAGTCTGGTATGCCGTTCCCGTTGGCGTCGGCTCCAAGCGCGCCCCCGTTCGCCTGTAAGAACCCGATCAATGCAGGTCGATTCGCCGCCGGCACGAGGGTTATCAACGGCAGCACGTTGCCGAAATTGAACCGCCCGCCAAAAAATGTTTGAGAGTTGCTTGAGTTGTCTACGGCCTGGAACTGCCCGCCGAGCTTCAATGTGTGGTTGCCTCTCACCAGTGCAACGTTGTCGCTCACCTCGTACCGACGCTCAATCGCCTCCGAGGGCAAGAATATATCGCGCCCGAAGTTGCCGGCCCCTTCAATGTTGAATTCCGGGCCGATCAGGTCGTTCGCAATGACGTCGTTGCGAACGTAACTGACCTGAGCCTTCACTTCATTAATCGTAACGGGAGAGAAAAAGTGAGTCTCAGATAACAGCAACCCGCCGGTGAGCGTGTCAATCGTGCGTCCGCGCGAGGTGGCGTTCAACGCTCCTGCAGCCGCGTTCTCGAAGTGAGAGTCGGCCAGGTTAAAGCGTATGTACCCGTTATCGCTTGCGCTGAAGGTGTGATCAACGCGGGCTGAAAAGACCGTGCTGCTTTCCTCGAATGGGAACTGACCGCTGGCGTCTTCAAACAACTGGACGGTGCGCGGGAAGTTGGTCGTGGTTAGGGCGCCTGTGAGAGCAGTCGCCAGCGGCGCGAAAGGAGTGGGCGCCAGAAAATTAAACAGCGCCCTCTGCGACCCAGTTATGTCAAATATGCTCCGGTCATTGATCAGGTTTACGAAGGTCGTCCGGTTCTCTTGCAGCCTTTCAATCGCCGTGAAGAAAAAGGTCTTGTCGCGGGCTATGCGCCCGCCTATTGAGCCGCCATATTGCTGCCGGTCGAACGGTGATTGGCCCTGCGGGTTAAAGTCGAAGGCATTGTGCGCGTCGAACTTTTCATCGCGGAAGTATCCAAAGAGGCTGCCGTGGAGAGAGTTCGATCCGGTCTTGGAAACGATGTTGACTACTCCGCCCGACGCTCCGCCATATTCGGCGTTGTAGCTGTTGCGATTGACCTGAAATTCCTGCACGCCTTCCTGGCTAACAACCACACGGGACGCGCCGGAATTAGTGTCCGTCGACGCGCCATCCACCATGATCGAGTTGTTGCGGCCATTGTTGCCGCCAAACGACAACCCGGTTTGCGGCGTTTGGGCTACGCGGAAATCCGAAGAGTCGCTGATGTTGTCCGAGTCAGTCACGCCGGGCGTCAGCAGCGCGAAATCCAAAAAGCTCCGCCGGTTGATCGGCAGGTTGTCTATCTGATATTCGCCGATAACCGAAGATTGCTGAGTCCGCTCGACCTCGACCACCTGGGTGTCCGCCGTCACGTCGACTACGTCCTGAACGGCGCCCACGCCGAGCGCGACCGGGATACTGGAGACCTGCCCCACGTCGATCTTGATGTCGTTGATCGTCTTAGAGGCAAAGCCTGCGGCCTCGACCTTCAGATTGTAGGTGCTCGGCTGCAAAGCCAGAATCACATAGAACCCATTCTCATCGCTATTGACCGTGCGCGTGGTGCCTTTGTTGACGTCGATAGTCGTCACGGTGGCGCCGGCTACCGCCGCACCATTTTGATCGGTCACTTGTCCCCGGATCTCCGCGTTTGAAACAGACGCCTGCGGGAACACAGGTTGGGCTCCGACCACAAGTAGAAAAATGACTAGCAAGGTGAGCTTTTTCATGGTTCGCATAGCGGATACCTCCCGGAGGTTAAAATACCTTACACTGGCTGGATACGTCCGCAGACTATGGCTTTTGCCAATTTAAGTCAAGTACCTCGGTACAGACCACAGTACAGAGATGACGAAGAGGACAAAAAGGCAGAATTCGCGGCACTGGGCGTGATTTGTGACTCGCTTTATCTTTGAGCCATCCCCGCGCGCCGGCTCATAAGACAGCGGTTTCCTTTAAGAGCTTCCCCTCGGCGAAACGCTCCACCCTCAGCGGCGTCGCATCGATTGTGTGGGGTTTGCCGCCGAGTATCATCTCCGAGACTATCAGGCCCGTTGCGGGCGAGTGCATAACTCCATGGCCGCTGAAGCCGTTTGCCAGAAACAAACCTTCGACGCCCGGCGCCCGGCCGATTATCGCGTGATGGTCCGGCGTCACTTCGTACAGCCCTGCCCAACATCGGCGCGGGTTCACTTCGGCTTCTGCAAAGCAAGGCACGCGATTCACCGCGCGTATGAGAATCTTCTCGATGAACTCGGGATCAAACTGAGTGTTGAACCCCGTGGTTTCGTGCTCGTCGGGCCACGCCAGCAGGAAGCCCGGGCCTTCGGGTCGAAAGTGAAAACCATTCGACATGTCTATGACCATCGGCAACCGCGCAGGTAACAAATCGAACGGCTGAGTGTGTACCAATTGTCTGCGAAGAGGAGTGACCGGTATCTCGATTCCAGCAAGCCGCGCGACAACCGCGGCCCACGGTCCCCCGGCGTTAACAACCGCCCGAGTCGCCACGCGTCCTCGCGAGGTTACAACTCCAGAGACTCGGCCGCTGTCGACGTCGATGCCGGTAACTTCAGCGTCCAGCCACAGTTTGACGCCGCGCTCCCGCGCCCGTGACGTGAAGGCGGTCATCATGCTGTAGGGATCGACAAACCCATCCGTCGGGCAGAAGCTCCCGCCGACCACGTCATCCGCGCGCATCTGTGGAAGAACCTTGAGAATGTCTTCGCGCGCGAGAATTTCGACGTCGTTCAGCCCGCACGCTTGTTGCTTTTCGCGGTTCGCATTCAAGTAGTCGAGGTGCCGCTGGTCGGTCGCAACAAACAGGTAGCCGTGCGGCCGATACCCCACGTCCTGCCCCGTCTCCTCCTGAAACTGCTTGAAGAAGCCGATCGAGTAGAGCGACATGCGGATATTGATCTCGGTGGCGAACTGCGCGCGGACTCCCCCGGCGCTCTTCCCGGTCGAGCCGAGTCCCTGATGAGCCTCACGCTCGACGATCAGGACGTCGGTGCATCCAGCTTCCGCGAGATGGTAGGCGACGCTCGACCCGACGATCCCGCCCCCGATTATCACGACGTCTGCTGTATCAGTCATTAGTCCGTAGTCAGTCGTCAGTCGTCAGTCGTCGGTACAGTATATCCGAATCAAGAACACGGCAAACTGGATTAATCTACGGACTGCGGACTGCGGACTACGAGCTACTAAAAACCATTGCCCACTGGCCACCGGCCACCGACCGCTGGTATCATTGGCGTCACAAGGAGTCCTGAAGTCTATGAGGCACAAGGCCCTGCCGCTGGTTGCGATCATCGTCCTCACCGTTGCCACGCTGGTTGGGGGCTACTTCGGCTCGGCACGCGCTCAGCGCGCGGTATCGGGCGCGGCCGACGAAGTCCCGGACGATCTCACCGATGGATTCAAAGAAGCTCTCCTGGCCATTCAGGAAAGTTATGCCGGAACGGTAGACCTGGAAGCGCTGGGCAAGGACTCGATTCAGGGAATGCTTCGGCAGCTCGATCCTCACTCCACCTTCTTCACCAAACAGGAGTTCGACGACATTCAGACCGAACAGAGCAGCCGCACTTACGGCATAGGCGTGACGATCGCCAAGCGCCACGACCACGTTTACATTCTCTCGGCCACTCCCGGCTCGCCGGGACATCGAGCGGGACTTCGATACGGCGACGCGATCGTCGCGATCGACAAAGAGCCTGCGGCGGACTGGACCTCGGACCGAGTGATGCACAAGGTGCGCGGCGAGAAGGGTGAGCCCGTCGAGATCACGGTCGAGCGAGCGGGCGCGCCCAACCCGATAACAGTGCGCATCCGACGCGACGAAGTGAAGCTCCCATCGGTGCGAAGCGCGTTCATGACCGGGCAAACCGGCACCGGCTACATTGCGCTGACCGGCGGATTCTCGAGCAAGACCGATGAAGAGATGACCGAAGCCCTCGCGCGGCTGAAGCTGGAAGGGATGCGACAGCTTGTGCTCGATCTCCGCGGGAACCCGGGCGGGCTGCTCGACGAAGCCATCAAGATTTCGAAGAAGTTCCTCGCCCCCGGCGAAAAGATCGTCGAAGTGCGCGGCCGGCGCGGCGACTCGTCGGACAAGAGTCACGCAGCACCGGCCGACAACGCGCCTGAGACGATGCCGATGGTAATACTGGTCAATCGCCAGACCGCTTCGGCGTCTGAGATCGTTGCCGGAGCCCTTCAAGATCACGACCGCGCGCTGATCGTCGGCGAGAACAGTTTCGGCAAAGGGCTTGTGCAGGGGGTCTTCCACTTGTGGGGCGGCACCGGACTTGTGTTGACGACCGCGAAGTACTACACGCCGAAGGGCCGCTCGGTCCAACGAAACTATTCGAACGTGTCGTTCTATGACTACTATCTCAACCGGGGCGAAGTCGAGCAAACAACCGCGACCCCGGAAGGCGACGTGTTTACAACCGACCTTGGGCGCACGGTCTACGGGGGAGGCGGAATCACACCCGACATAGAAGTAAAGTCGGCCGATTTGGGTCGTGTGCGCGGACGACTCTTCTACGGCATCTTCGACTTCGTCCGGCAATTGGTGGCCGGACAGATAACCGGGTTGCGCGAGTACAGAATCGCCGAGACTCAGCACCGGACCAGGATCACTTCCGAAGAGACAAACCGCTACCCGATCACCGACGAACTGGTGGCGGCGTTCCGCCAGTACATCGCCGCAAAGCCGCAGTTCAATCTTTCCGATGACCGCTTCACAGCAAACTTCGCATACGTCCGCACGCAACTGCGACGCGAACTCATCACCGCAGCTTATGGTCCCGACGCGGGCGAGCAGGCTTACCTTCCCGACGATGCCCAGTTCCGCAAAGCGATCGAATCCCTCGACCAGGCGCGCATGCTGGCCGACAATGCCAGTCGCGCTCGCAACGACAGGCAATGATGCCGGCCGACTACCAGGGTGACGGCCAGCTATTCTTTGAGAGTTCGCGCGGATAAAGCCTCTCCTGTTGACCCGCTTCGGCGCTTGTGATAAACCGCAGTCGCAAGCCGCCGGCTCGCCAAGCGTCTCTAATTAGCGATCGAGTTGGCGCGCTGTGGGGCGCAGCTTATGATCAGCGAAAAAGACGTGACCATCCGGCCCGACGCCGCAAGGCTGGGACCGCCTATTTTTCCGACCAACTCAGTCGAGTTCGTCAACTCGATCTCGCATTACTATCGAGGCGAGCTCTCCCGAATGATGAGCTGGCGCGACCGGCTCGATCGCACCACAAACTGGGCAATCACCGGTGTGGGCGCGATGCTGTCAATTTCGCTTTCGTCGTCTCAGTCGCATCACGGCGTCCTGCTGTTTGCCATGGTGCTGGTCTTCCTGCTGCTGTTCATCGAGTCGCGACGCTACAGATTTTTCCATGTCTACCGAAGCCGCGTGCGATTGGTGGAGCGCAATTACTACGCGCGAATCTTCTCGCCGCGCGATGCGATCGATCCCGCTCACTGGATGAATCAGCTCGGCGAAGACTTGCGACTGCCGGGCTTTAAGATGACACAGAATCAGGCTATGGCCAGGCGGCTGCGGCGGAATTACAGTTGGCTCTTTCTCATTCTCCTGCTTGCGTGGATACTCAAGACCACGACCAGCGTCCTGCAGCCCGGCACAAGCCAGATCATTCACTCAAGCGGCGAGTTGATTAACAATGCGGCGCTTGGGTATATCCCGGGCTGGTTGGTGCTTATCTGGATTCTCTCCTTCTACGGATGGCTCCTTTACATAATGCTGAAACACAGAGAGATGACGGGCGAGCTTGCATACGGCGAGGTGCATGTCTAGGGGGGTTGCACCTGTAGAAGAAGGAAGGGTATTGAAAATTGAAGGTTGAGAATTGGCGGGCCAATTTGCAATTTTCATTTTTCATTTTTCAATTTTCAATGTCTTTGGTCCCACTCTCTTGCGCATTTGGTTGCTGACGTCATAGTGTTAGAAGTGCATCTCAGCGGCGAAACCATGACAGGCAGAGTCTTTCTCCACTACAGAATTGGCGACCGTCTCGGCGCGGGCGGAATGGGCGAGGTATACCGCGCCGAAGACATGCGGCTCGGGCGCTCGGTTGCGCTCAAGTTTCTTCCTTCCTCATATCAGTATGATCCGGACCGGCGCGAGCGATTCTTGACGGAGGCGCGCGCGGCCTCGGCTCTGCGTTCGCCCTACATAGCCGCGATCCATGACATCGGCGAGCACGAGGGCTCCGCCTTTATCGTGATGGAATACGTCGAGGGCTCGCTGCTCTCGCACATGATCGAGCGTGGGCCGCTTCAGTTGTTCGACGCCATAGACATCTCGATGCAAGTCGCCGACGCTCTCGACGAAGCTCACGCAGCCGGTATCGTTCATCGCGATATCAAGAGCTCGAACCTGATGGTCACCGACCGCGGACTCGTGAAGGTGCTTGACTTTGGTCTGGCCAAGGTCGCCAACACCGCGCCGCTTCCGCCCGCAAGCCGCGACAGCGACCCCACCACCAAGCTCGGTCAGGAAACCATGGTCGGCGTCGTGCTCGGCACCGTCTCGTACATGTCACCCGAGCAGGCGCTGGGCCAGGCAGTCGATCATCGCTCGGACATCTTCTCGCTCGGCGTGGTGAGCTACGAAATGCTGACCGCGAGGCTCCCTTTTCTCGGTGACAGCTCGACAGAAATCATCGACAAGATAGTTCACGAAGAGCCTCCCGCCGTCGCGCGGTTCAACTACACCGTGCCCGGAGAGCTTGAGCGCATTGTTCGTAAAGCGATCGAGAAAGATCCGTCGTTCAGGTATCAGTCAGTGCGCGAGATGTACATCGACCTGCGGAACTTGAGGCGAGACCTGGACACCAACAAGCCGACGGCCAAGGTAGGCCAGCTCGTAACCGAGCATCAGCCGACCGCAATGCTCTCAGACGTGACTCAAGCGACAACCGGCGCCATGAGCGGCGCGACCACGCGGCTTGAGAACGCGGTTGCGGTCATGACTTTCTCCAACATCACCAAAGAAGCGGCAGACGACTGGATCGGCTCGGGTATTGCCGAGACGGTAACCGCCGACTTGAAGAACGTGAAGGGTCTGGCGGTCATCGGGCGCGAGCGGACCTTTGAGATACTGAAGGGGCTTACTACCGGCAATCTCGCCGACTCTGAAGAAGCGGTTGCGATCGACATAGGCCGCCGCCTTGGGGCTCGTTGGATTCTGACGGGCGGCTATCAGCGCATGGCTGAGATGATTCGAATAACCGCTCGCGTGATCGATGTCAACTCCGGAGAGGTCGTTCTCACCGTGAAGATCGACGGCGGGATCGCGGAGATATTCGCCCTCCAGGACAAAATAGTCTACGAATTGAGCCAGGGGTTGAACCTCGAGATCGACACTTCGGAAATAAGCGAAATCGAGCGCGACGAAACCAAATCGGTCGAGGCGTACGAGAGCTTCTCGCGCGGGATGATCAACCTGCGCAACGGAAGCCGGGATTCGCTCGACCGGTCGATTTACTTCTTCGAGAAAGCCATCGAGGTTGACCCGAACTACGCCGCAGCGTACGCGGCGCTGAGCGCAGCGTACGACTTGAAGGGCAGCTTCCTCGGAATACCCGAGCTTTCAGTCAAGGCGATCGAGTTCGCCAAGAAAGCCATTGAGTTGAGCCCGCGTCTTACCCACGCGCACCAATTCCTGGGAGGCGCTTACAGCAGCACTGGCCGCTACGACGAGGCAATCGAATCCATGCAGGAAGCGATCAGGCTGGAGCCGAACAACGCGGGCGCCCACGCGTCGCTTGGCCGCGCCTACTGGGTCGGCAAGGGGATGATCGAGGAAGGCATCGCCGAGTTGGAACATGCCATCGCTATCAATCCTCAAGGAGGGTACGCGTACTTGCAGCTCGTCTTTCTGCACACGCTTCAAGGCAACTACGAGCGCGCGGAAGCGGTGGCGAAGCACGCGATCGAGCTTCAAGAGCGATACATTTCGGGGCAGGAAGGCTTGCAAGTCGTGGGCGCGCACACGCGGCTCGGTTACTGCTACTATCGCCAGCAACGCTACGATGAAGCGATTGGCGAGTACAACCGCGAGTTGGAGTTTCTCGCTTCGAGCGACCACGCGTTGCGCGACCGCTCGATGATCGAGCTTGACCAGAAACTCGGCGCGGCTTACTTCCGCAAAGGGATGAGTGAAGAGGCGGAGAAGCACTTCAAACGAGGGTTGAAGAAGTTTGAAGAGCGGCTCGGACGTGGCGCTGCCGATCCGTTCACCAAGTACTACATTGCCTGCCTACACGCGCTTCGAGGGAACTCCGAGAGTGCGATCAAGTATCTAAGCGAGTCCCTCGATCGGCTAAAGACACTAAACACGATTCGCGCAAAGAGCGATCCGGACTTCGAGAGCTTGAGGGACGACCCACGCTTTCGCGAAATCATCGGTGAGTGAGAATTCCCTTATGCCTGTATTCCGAAGTCCGCAGACAAGGTCAGAGCAAATCGGGCGACGTCGAACCTCCGCACAATGACAGGTCGGGAAGGGTGTCTGCCCCCGCTGCCTGCCGTGTCAACAATCGGAACAGCTCGAGTATCCCCGCAGTGCCTGACAATCTGAGCAGCGGGGGCAAGCCCACCCGTCATTTGCTTCGAGTAGCCGTTGGCACCTAAATCGGTCTTTCACACAGCCTCTGAAGTTGGTGTGGCTGCGCTTTGACGCGGGCCGTGCTAGCCACTATCCTAAGGCCATGGGGCAAACGAAGCGCATGACCGTCTATTTCGACCGTGAGCTTCATCGGTCTCTTAGCAGAAAAGCTGCCCAATCGGACCAGTCTATCTCGCAGGTGGTCAACAACGCGGTTCGCGAAAGATGCCGAGGACTTGCGCGCGTTTCGGGAGCGGGCGTCGGAACCAAACCTCGACTTTTCAGCCGTCGTGAAATCTCTGAAGCGCCGTGGAAAGCTATAATAGTCATCACCCAGATCGGACATCGCAAAGAAGTTACCGGTGAGTTGAGATCAACGACATGACTGACGATCAGAGCGCAATTCCAAACGTAGCCGAGATACTGAGGCAAGCCCTGCGAAACATAGACCCAACCCTTCAACCGTTTCTTCTCGCAAAGCTCGAGAGACTGGCCGCACAACGTTATCGAAGTTGGGCAAGCGAGCACGCCGACCCTTCCGTGAAAGAAGGTCTGCTGGTGTGCGCGGATCGCGAGGAGGAAATAGCCCGGCGCGTGGAATCGCTCGACCCAAACGCTTCTGCCATCCAGGAGAAGCTCCTCACGGCTAACCCCGATCTGCTGGAATTGAATCGCACGCTGTTTGAGGGCCGTCCCCTCAGGGTTCAGTTCGCGATGCAGGCTCAGGGCGAGATGGCCGGAGCAGCCGCGTGGGAAGCTTACGGGGCAGCGGCATCAGATCCGCTGGCCGGGGAGTTGCTGCAGAGCTGCGGTCCTTTAGAGAAAGCAAACGCTGACTTCCTGCAAACTCTGCTTTGAGAATCGCCTAATCGTCTTGGCCGGCGAACGAGATCGACAGGTCGCGCGCGACCCCGATCAGATAGTGATTCGACGGCACACGCTTGATCGACATCACGCACTCCTCGAGCGGGACGGTCACGACTTCATTGTTCCGCAAGGCTACCATGTGACCGAACTTGTCTTTAGCTATCGCGCGAACCGCTGCCGAACCATAAGCCGACGCAAGCGCCCGGTCGAACGGAGTGGGTCGGCCTCCGCGCTGGAGATGACCGAGAACGACCGCGCGGCTCTCCTTGCCCGTCAGCAGCGATACGCCCTCGCAAACGCGCTCGGCTATTCCTCCGAGCCTTCGAGCGCGATTCGGCGCGCCGCTGTCCTGATAGACTTGTGAGCCGCCGGCCGGGTGCGCGCCTTCAGCCGCAACGATAATCGAAAAATGTGCGCCGCTCGCATCGCGCTCGGCGATCCGCGCCGCCGCTTTCTCGAGGTAGAACGGAATCTCAGGTATGAGTATCACATCCGCGCCGCCGGCCACGCCCGCTTGAAGCGCGATCCAACCCACGTCGCGGCCCATCACTTCGACAATCATCACACGGTCGTGGCTTTCAGCGGTTGTGTGCAATCGGTCGATCGCATAAGTCGCGAACTCCATCGCGGTGTCGAATCCGAAAGTCATATCGGTACCGACCAAATCGTTGTCGATCGTCTTTGGCACGCCGACCACCGGCAACCCCATTTGCGAGAAGTCATAGGCGGTCCGCTGCGAGCCTTCCCCTCCGATTACGATGAGCGCATCCAGACCCAGCCGGTCGCAATTTCGAATGGCTTCCTTGTACGCCGCCTCGTCCTTGACGCCTCCGGTTTGCGTAGCAAAGTGACCGCGGCTCACCGTTCCCAGTATCGTTCCGCCTCGTGGCAGCAGCCCCCGTACGTCGCAGGGCTCAAGCGGCCGAGTCAGCGTGTCGCCCAGCAGTCCTTCGAACCCGTCTTCGATGCCGACCACTTTCCAACCGTAGATGTTGGTCGCAGTCTTGACGACCGCTCGGATCACCGCGTTGAGGCCCGGTGCGTCTCCGCCTCCGGTAAGCACCCCGATTTGTTTTATTGTTCCAGCCATTTCAAACGCAAACAGATCGATGCGAGTGCCTAGTTGATCTTCTTCGCTTGCTGGTCTCCTCCCTGATGCAGAATGAGATGCGTGACCCTGCCGGCGGCATCTTTAACAAAGGTGACCTTCGCGTCCACTACTTTCAGAAAGAATTTCGTTTCTGATTCGGGGAACAGCTCGACCTTCGGCTGGCCGGTCGCCTGCGCCATCAAGTGACCGGCATCATTGCTGATGGTGAGGATGAAGTTCGGCATGATCTCGTACTGGCCGGCGTAAGCGTCAAATATCCTGGGATCAACCTTGACCTCAGCAATATCCGCCGGAATCTCATACTTCTCGCCAAAAAGAATTGCCGCGAGATCCTGGCTGATCTTGCCCGGCCCGGGCGCGCCATAGTCAGCATTGCGCAATACAACGATCGTCACTCTCTCATCCGGGAAGCGAGCAATGTAAGTGGAAAACCCGTTGATCCCGCCGCCGTGACTGATCATCTTGCGATTGTACTTCGAGTCAACGCCCAGCCCGTAGCCGTAGTTGTTCTTGACCGGCGTAATCATCGCTTCGAGAGACTTCGGCGAAACCACCTTCCCCGAAAACAGCGCTTCATACCACAGGAAGAGATCGCCCACCGTCGAATAGAGCGCGCCCGCCGAGTACGGTTGCGTCATATCAATGTATGCCGAGTTGACCTTTTTTCCTTTTGCGAACGAATAGCCGGTCGCGCGTCTCTTTAAGATCGTGTCCTGGTGCTCGTACCCCGTGCTCGCCATTTTGAGGGGATCCAGGACACTCTTCTGTAAGAAGCTCTCGTATGATTCGCCGGCGGCTTTCTCGATGATGCAACCCAGCAGGTAGTAGCCCGAGTTGCTGTAGCTCCACTTTTCACCCGGTTTGAAGTCGAGCGGTTTGTCCTTGAAGCGCGCGATCATATCTTGCGCCGTCACCGGCATCATCATCTTTGGTAAATAATCGGGAAAGCTCGTGAAGTTTGGGATGCCGCCGGTGTGGCTCAGCAGATGATGGATCGTTATTTCGCTCCATGCGGTCGGGCAGTTCTCTATGTACTTGCAGACAGGGTCCTGCACGCTCAGCTTGCCGCGCTCTTGCAGAACCAAAGTCGCGGCCGCGGTGAACTGCTTGGTGATCGAGCCGAGCCGGAATCTGGTCTCGGGCGCGTTCGGCGCGTCGAACTCAGCATTCGCAAGGCCGTAGCCTTTGCTGAAAACCACTTTGCCCTCGCGCGCGACGAGAACAGCGCCGGTGAACCGCGCTTGATCCACAAGCGCACTCAGGTATTCATCAAACTTCGGAGTGAGGTCTTGCGCCGCCGCGCTCGCAACAAAAAGGAGAAACAGCGAAATCGAGACACCGATCCTTCGGATGCTTATGGTGGTTGGGTTCATGCTTCTCTCTCTCTCTCTCTCTCTCTCTCTCTCTCTACTCTAGACTCGCTTCACGGTCAGAGTGGCAGCGGCGTTGCCGTAAATGCTGCCATTTGATTCTTCTTACCGAACTCAATGAGTGTCCAAGGGCTGCCAGCACCATTCGCACGCGCTCGGTGCAACGCAACTTGTTAAGCTCCCGGCGAAACAGAGGAAGCACTATTCGCCCTCACCGCTGCTCGTCCTGTCCTGTTCCGGCCTCTTTCGTGTTCAAGACAGTGGGCTTCTTCACTTCTTCTTGTACTTCTCGAACCACCCGCGAAGATGGAGTATCTGCTGAAGCCTGTTGGACGGATGGCGGGGAACCGCGTTGAAGCCGTGATACTCATCCGGCAGCCGCACCATCAGCGTGTCGATCTTGCGAAGCTTTAATGCGCGGTAATACTGCTCCGTCTCCTCCATCGGCGTCCGCAGGTCCAGCTCGCCGGTTATCAGCATCGTCGGTGTGGTTACATTCCCGACGTATGTTATCGGCGAGCGCCGAATGTGTTCAGAAGGGTCCTCCCACGGCAGCTTCTTGAAGTTGTAGTACCACGACGAACCGTCGGTCGTGCCCACGAAGCTGTACCAGTTGATGACCGGCTTCATCGACACCGCCGCCGCAAACCGATTAGTGTGCCCGACTATCCATGCGGTTAGCACGCCGCCCCCGCTTCCGCCGGTTACAAACAGATTGCGATCATCGATGAAGCCCTTCTTGATCACCGCATCAACGCCGTTGATCAGGTCGTCGTAGTCCTGACCCGGATAGTTGTTGTTGATCGCATTGCCGAACTCCTCGCCGTATCCGGTCGAGCCGCGCGGGTTCGTATACAGCACGATGTAACCTTCGGCCGCGTGGTTCTGAAACTCGAAGTTGAACCCGACTCCGTACATCGTGTGCGGACCTCCGTGGATGTAAAGCATGAGCGGATATTTCTTCGACGCATCGAAGTCGGGCGGCTTCACTATCCAGCCTTGGATCTTTTTGCCGCCAACCGAGTCGTACCATATCTCTTCCACTTCGCCGAGCCGGCGGGCTTCGAGCAAGTCGCCGTTCACATCGGTCACTTTCTTGATAATCGGTTTTTTGAGATTGAAGACTACGACATCGCCGGGTTCGCTTGGACCAGTGAGAACGCCCGCCGCGATGCCGTTCCGGGCCATCGATGAAACCTGGAGCTGATGATTCCCCTGGGTGACCTGACGCGGCGCGCCGCCTTTCGCCGGTTCGAAGTAGAGATTGTCGGTGCCTTTGTCTTCGGTCGTAAAGTACACACCGCTTCCATCCGCAGCCCAGACCGGACGAGCCGGCGAGCGATCGAAGCCATCAGTCAACGTCATCTTGTTGCCGCCGTCGATGTCCATCAAGTAAAGCTTTGACACTGTGTAGGTGTTGTCGCTGCGATCTGACCCGGTATAGGCGATGTAGCGGCCGTCCGGCGAAATCACCGGGCCCTGGTCGGCGCCCTTGCGGTCGGTGAGCTGGCGGATCGTACCGTCTTTGACCGACAGCGAGTACACCTCGGAGTCTCCGCGCTGGTACTCCGCGTCGGGTTTGCGAATAGCGCTGAAGATGATCGTCTGCGAGTCGGGAGTCCATTCGGGCGAGCCGTGGTTGTAGTCGCCTTCGGTCAATTGGCGCGGTGTGCCTCCGGAATCGCCTCCGATCACGAAGATGTGAGTGTAGCCATCCGAGCGGTAGCCCTGTCCGTCGGCGCGATAATCCAGGCGATCAATCACTCGAGGCGGCTCGATCCACTTGGCGCCGTTAGGACGTGCGGGAAGCTTGACCGTGAAGTCAGGCTTCGACGCAACGCTCATGTTAAAGGCGATTCGCTTACCGTCCGGGGACCAGTCAATGTTGGTGGGCGCGCGTTCGAGCCGCGTCAACTGGGTCTCTTCGCCCGAGTCCATCCATTTGACCCAAATCTGAGGGCCTGTCGGCTGGCCGGGAGCGATGTAGGCGATGCGCTTGCCGTCTGGCGACCACAGCGGCGAGGAGCCTTTCACCAGAAAGCGGTTCTTGCTGCCGTCGGAGTTAATGATCCAGACGTCGCTCTCGAATTTGTCGTTGATTTTATCGGTCCATCGCCGCGTGTAGACAATTTGAGACCCGTCGGACGAGATCTGTGGCGCCGCGACGTATTCCCAATCCATATAGAGATCGAGCGTCAGCTTGCCCTTGCCGTTCGCCCACGCGCTTGCCGACAATGCGGCGACAAGCGCAAGTGCCGTCAAAAGAGTTCGGTTTCGCATTTCAGACTCCTGCCGGAAGTGATTAATGATCAGCCCACTGGTTGCGAAGCTCGTATTGATGAATCAAGAACTGCTTCTTGGTGAGGCATTCTATGTTTTGACGACAAGCGGGTCAAGCGAGATGACCGCGGGAGCACTCAGATGCCTGGGGCATTCAAAGTGGGTGTGTGGGTTGTGAGCTCTGCGTGGAATCAGCTTCGATCTGCAAGACGAGCGCCAGGCCGAGTCAAGTCAAGAAAGCGCCGACGGTTCTAGTTCTTTCTTCGCGCGACAAGGGCTCGGTCTACCTGCTCCTCCGCCTCTTCCTTCGTCTGTTCCATCACTTCCGATATCTCACAGATGAGTAGCCGTTTCGCCCGGTCAAGGGTGCTGCGCTCGCCGAACGATAACGCGCTCGTTTCAAGCAACTCGTTCAGAGACTCAACGATCTCGGCCAGGTCAAATGCCGACCCGGAGGCGAGCAGTTTTAAGTTGTCACGGACGCGTTGTTTGCGATCGACGGCCGGCTTGGATGGCAGCTTTAGCTGATTCAGCAGTTTCGGAATGTCGGCCTTGCTTAGCAGCGGCCGGATCCCAACTGACCGGAGCTTTTCCACTGGAATCAACAACTTCAGGCCGCCATCATTGAGAACGAGTAACTGGTAGAACGTCATCGGTCGGTCACCAATGGTTCTTTCCGTGATTGAGCTGATCAGGCACGGACCATGACACGGATAATTGACCTTGTTTCCAACTGCAAGCATAACGTCTCCACGGTTGAATATTGAATGGCGGCCAAGTCAGATTCGCTTGCGACTCATATCCGGCTGATCATGACTTCAAACAAGACTCTTCTTTTGGCCGCCGTCCACGCCATGTTCCGATTCCTAGTTCCGGGGCTTGGCGTCATCCACCTTTAGCGCACGGCCGTGCAGATCCTGGCCGTTAAACTGGGTTTTCGCTGCGTTCGCGGTGTCCTTCGAGTTCATCTCGATGAAGGCGAATCCCTTTGAGGCTCCGCTGTCACGATCCGTTATCAACTGGCAAGATTCGACCTCGCCCGCGCCGCTGAATAGCGTGCGGAGTTCATCACTGGTGGTGTCCGACGAGAGATTTCCAACAAACAATTTGGCTGACATACGATTTCCTTTATTTCTTCTAGAAGCTCCAGACCACGGGTTAACGCGCTGACTCCTTGGAAGGTGAGCTGTGGTGGTCAGTTGGTCTGGATGATTCCAGAAATGCTGAGAAGAGAGTGAGCTGATCTCTATTCACATTAAAGCCTAACAGTCAGCGACAGTGCTGTCAAACGAAGGCCCTCTCCAGGGTGGGACGTCTGACTCGCGTTGACCGGTTTGAGGCAGCAGATCACTATCCCGAATGGACACAACCATAGTTCTTGACTAATCTCTTTGTCTGATTGACGCGCGTGTCTGTTGAAACCGAGTCCTCAGTCACTGTGAAGATGATGAAGCTCTACGGAGGACGAAGGAGGGGCGCCCAAGGAGGGACGCCCGTACAGGTTGCACGCCGAGTTCATCAAGATAATCGTGACTAACTACTAGCCAATTCCTTTGGAGGAACATTATGGCGTTGAGTGACACACTGTTGCCCGAGTTCGATATCGAAATGGCTAACACACGAAAAACCCTCGAACGGGTGCCCGAAGACAAGTTTAACTGGAAGCCGCATGAGAAATCCTCCTCGATGGTACACCTCGCAAGCCACATTGCGACTCTGCCGATCTGGTCGGTCATGACAGTAAATCAGGATTCGATCGACATAGCTCCGGTGGGCGAGCCGCCGCTAAAGGGTCGGGAGGCGAAGACGGCCAAGGATCTGCTCGACATGTTCGACGGCAACGTCGCCGCCGCCCGAGCCGCCATCGCGGGCGCCAGCGACGAGCAGCTCTTTCGGCCCTGGACGTTGCTGTCCGGCGGGCAGACCGTGCTAACGTTGCCCAAGATCGCCGTTCTGCGGAGCTTCGTGATGAACCACAGTATCCATCACCGCGCGCAGCTTGGCGTCTATCTGCGGCTTAACGACATTCCGGTACCGTCTATCTACGGCCCGTCTGCCGACGAGGGCTCGTTCTGATCGGGGCCGCTCTCGGTCCTGATAAGCGATCCCCATAAGTCGAGGTAGTGAAGCTTTGGGAAGAACGATATCGACCCGAATGCTGCGATACTTCGCAGATCGATTTGTCGCCCAGCATTCTGACCGTCAAGCGGTAAGAGAGATCTGCGGGTTCGATGGCGGCATCCTCGAGAGAATCTCTCACGTCACTGAAGAAGTGTTACTCGAGCGTCATGCCGCCAACAGCCAGATCATCAAGCTCATAAGAAGGAAACTCCCAACGGAGGGAGACCTGGCGGGCTTCTATATCCTTTATCCGATCAACCGCGAATGCGAAGAGTCGATCGAGGCTGGACGCATCATCAAGAGTCGCGAGATTGACACGCAACAGATCTGCGCAGACTCGACAGATGCAGCGGCGATTTATGTGTCGATGGTGTATGGAGCGAACCGGCACGCACAGGCCTATTTGATTCATCTTCTGTACCAGGACATAAGACAAATCGCTAGAGCCACTCAACGCATACGGTCTTTGTATGTCAGGCCGGTGACAAGCGCCGGCCTGCGCGCCGTCGAGAAACACGGCTTTCGCCGTTTCAGGGTAGACTCAGGGATTTATCGCCGCATTGTGACGCCTGAGGAGATAGCCTGACCCAGCCGCGAGCGAAGGGTTCAAGCAACTTAAATAAGCGGCATCGAATTGAATGAGCCGGTAGGTAGAGGCTGTGACCCAACAAGGTCACGCATTCGTCCCTGCCAACACTTCATCCATCCGTTCAAATGCCGTGCGCAGGTGGGGGATGTGATTGAGCCGCCCACTACCAACGCGACGTTGAAGGTATCCAGAAACTCCTGGCGCGAGACGCCCTGCTTGACGCACTGAAGCACGTGATAGGTTATGCAGTCGTCGCACCTTAACACCAGCGACGCTACAAGCCCCAAAGAAAGCTTTGTGGGGCTTCGTGTCGTTGGTGACTTAGTGGCGAGACTCTTCTCAACCTGCTATTGCACCACTACCCGGTTTGCCGTCGCGGGCGGGGCTTGTGATAGACTAGCGCTCCGTAAGCAACTCTCAACAACCAACTCGACTCGTGGAGAGTAATCATGGGATCGGCGACAGCGGCGATTGACGAGAGGAAGAACCAGTTGATCGCTCGCGGTTGGATCATAAACCAGAAAGACGACCTGGTTTGGTTCATCGGCAGTGTCGTCGCCAGCTACCTGTTCCTGATCGGGAATCTAACCCTGGTCAAGTTGGGCCTTTCAGTCATGATCCTGACTTGGATTTGGGCGCTTGGCTTCGACGGGCCGCATGTCTTCGGCACAATCTCCCGAACTTACGCAGACCGCGAAGAGCGACGCAAACATGCGAAGCTCTTCTACGGCAGCTTTATGCTGTTCGCGCTGGGCCCGGCCATGGTCGTCGCGGGTCAATTCAATCTCCTGGGCACCGATGTCTGGGGCCCGGTGTTCTTCTTGTTCGCTTCTATTTGGGCCTACTACCACCTGGTCAAGCAGCATTACGGTTTCATGATTCTTTATAAGAAAAAGAACAGCGATCTGGCGGAAATCGACAACTTGATAGATCGCGCGTTCTTGTTGTTGGGAATGACCTATCCGTTTATTCGGTTTCTCACTCACAGTCAAGCTGCGAAAGAACGTATCGAAGGTATGGGACTCTCAGCCGAAGGCGGCGCCGTCTGGTGGTTTGAGACGCCGGTGTTCTGGGCGTTTTTCATATCGCTGGTTCTGTTCGTTGGTCGTCAATGTCGGAGACTCTACTCGAGACAGCCTCTGAATGTTCCAAAGCTCCTGCTGCTCGCTGCTTGTCTTCCGATGCACTGGATCGTGCTCCGATGTCTCGAACCGGTCCAGCCGCCCGCAGCCGCTGCGCTTGCGGCAGTCGCGACGCTGACCATCTATCACAACATCCAGTACCACCGGATCATCTGGTTTCACAATCGAAACAAATACACGCGGGGCGACGCTTCGAAATACGGTGCGGCGGCGGTCATCAACAAGAACGTTTGGAGCTACATCGCGTTCGCGGTGTTGTTTGGCGCCGCGTACCATATCCCGCATTACACAATCGTCCGGCCGGATAGCTTCTGGATGGCTTTCATTTGGGGCGGCGCGTTCACTCACTACTACCTCGACAGCAAGATCTGGCGCGTTCGGCGCGATCAGCAGCTCAATAAGAATCTACTGATGGCCGAGGCCAAGACCGGCCCCGCGTGATTCGCGATGAAGTGCTTTAATCCCGAGGCGGCCGTGGTCTGCACCAACTGCGGAAGGGTTCCGCGCCATTCGTGCTCGGCCGGCGTTTGCAAGGCATCGTGAGCGTTAAAAACTGCGAGCTAACATTGAGAGCGTTCAGCTACTCTCTCGCCGCGTTATTCAGCAATCTCCACCGGCGAAGGTTTATAAAGGAGGCAAGTGGCCCTGCTATCAGTAATAGTCCTTGTCTGTGCCATGGTGATCGCTTACTCGATGATCGAGAGGCGCATCAATCACCGAACGTGTCCCGGTTGCGGCTTCAGGGTGTCGAACGACGCACCCGGCGACGCCTGCCCGCGTTGCAACCCGGTCTTCGATCAAGAATGGCAGGAGCTGGAGCGCGATGATCCATTCTCATCTCAAACTGTAACCAAGCGGCTTCTTGATGACTGGCCGAGGATCGTTTTTGCCGGCGTGCCTTTGGCCATAATCATAGTCGTGGGTGGGTTGCTGGTCGCCGAGCGTTTTCAGTCAGACGCGGACAAGGCGATTCAGTTGGTTAAGGAGAGCAACTCGCGCAAGGAGAACTTCAGCGTCCAGCAATACCTGTACGCAACCGTCTACCACCGCCGTGATCAGGGCGAGCCGATCACGATCGAAGGATGGAGCGCGGAGCCTTCGCAGTCGAGCTCGCCGATCAAGGTAGAGTTTGTTTACACCGACGCAGACGGTCAACACGCGGCAATGTGGGAAGCGAGCATAAGAGAGAAAACGGTCACGCCAAGAAACGAAACTGCGAGCAACATCTCCTGGCGCTAACCGAAGTTCAGGTTCAACCTATACCTGGCATATTAAGCCTGGCCTCCTGAACGCGCACCTCTAAGCGCGCGCCCGGCCTTCAACACCAACCTCGCTTTGATCTGGAACGGGCGAAGCCTCACTCATTGGCTTCTCAGGTTCGCCAGCCGACTCGCCTTCCGGCGTCAGCGTCAGCGGCAGAAGATCAGCGACAGTCTCGACAAATACGATCTCGAGATCTCGCCGCGTCTCTTCGGGGACGTCCTTCAAGTCCTGCTCGTTTCTCCGGGGCAACACGACCCGCTTCATCCCAGCCCGCTGCGCAGCAAGCACTTTTCCCTTGATGCCGCCGACCGGAAAGACCAAACCGCTCAGCGTAATCTCGCCGGTCATAGCCGTGTCGCTGCGAACCGTGCGGCCGGTGCACAGCGAAGCCAGCGCCGACACAATCGCAACGCCCGCGGAAGGTCCGTCCTTTGGAGTCGCGCCGGCTGGAACGTGAACATGCACGCCGTTCTTTTCCAGTTTCTCCCGGCAATCGAAGCCAAGCTCGCTAGCGTGCGACCAGAGATAACTGTGTGCGGCCTTGGCTGATTCCTGCATCACTTCGCCGAGCTGTCCGGTAAGCGTCAGTCCCTTCGCGCCCGGCAACAGCGTAGCTTCGATAAACAGCACTTCGCCGCCCATCTCGGTTACCGCAAGCCCGGTCGCAACGCCCGGCGGCAGGTTCTTTCGCGCCATCTCGTGGAAGAAAGTTTCGTGGCCGAGGTACGCTTCGAGATCGTCCGGTGTTATTGTGAACACATCGCCTTCTCCGCGCGCGACTTTCAATGCAACCTTGCGCGCAAGCCTGCCGATCGTTCGCTCGAGCTGCCGGACACCCGCCTCACGCGTGTAGCGGCCGATGATCGCGGCCATAGCTTGATCGGTGATCTGCACTTGCTCTTCGCCAAGTCCGGCTTCTTTGATCTGCCGGGGAACCAGATAGCGCTTGGCAATGTGAAGCTTCTCTTCCTCGCTGTAGCCGTCCAGACGAATCACTTCCATCCGGTCCCGCAGCGCGGGAGGAATCGGCGTCAGCGTGTTGGCAGTTGCGATAAAAAACACGCTCGACAGATCGAACGGCAGATCCAGATAGTGATCGCGGAACGAAAAGTTCTGAGCCGGATCGAGGATCTCGAGCAACGCGGAGGCCGGATCGCCCCTGAAGTCCATCCCAAGCTTGTCAACTTCATCAAGCATCATCACCGGATTGTTCACACCGACTCGCCGCAGCGACTGGATAATTCTGCCCGGGAGCGCGCCGATATAGGTACGCCTGTGCCCGCGAAGCTCGGCCTCGTCGCGCATACCTCCCAGAGACATGCGCTCGAACTTCCTTCCCATAGAGCGCGCGACCGACTGGCCCAGGCTTGTCTTGCCCACCCCAGGCGGGCCGACGAAGCAGAGTATCGGCGCCTTCGTTTTCGGGTTAAGCTTGATCACTGCCAGGTGTTCGAGTATCCGCTCCTTGATGTCGTCCAGATCGTAGTGATCTTCGTCCAGCACTTCGCGGGCGTGGTTAAGGTCGAGGCTGTCCTCCGTCCTTTTCTTCCAGGGAAGATCGAGGACCCATTCGAGATAAGTGCGAATGACGTGATAGTCGGGTGCGGCTGCGGGCAGCCGTTCAAGGCGACGCAACTCGCGCTCTGCTTCGGTGCGCACGTCATCGGGCAGGTCGGCGCCTTCTATGCGTTCGCGCAGCATGGCGGCTTCAGCTTGTTCGGGTTCGGCGTCGCCCAGTTCCTTCTGAATCTGCTTCATCTGCTCGCGCAGGATGTAGTCGCGCTGGGCCTTGCCAAGCTCCTCTTGCGCCTGGTTGGCGATCTTGCTGCGGATCTCGAGAACTTCGACCTCGCGCGCGAGGTAGGTGTGCATATGGTGAAGCAGTTCGCCTTCGGTGTCGGCTTCAAGCAACGCCTGTTCTTGAGTAACGTCGAGGTCCAGCACTGAACCGAGAAAGTAAGCGAGACGCACTGAGTCGTCCGCGCCCAGAATGATGGTCCGAATTTCGGGAGGCACGTTTGGCAACAGCGCCAGCGCTTTCTGGACCATCGCGTTGATGTTGCGTCGAAGCGCCTCGACCTCGGGAGTATGCTCTCGCGCCGGCTCGGGCAGAAGCTCCACTCTGGCTTTGAAAAGCGGTGTCTGCTCGGTGAATCCGATTATGCGAAACCTCTCTTGCCCCTGAACGATCAGATGCAGAGTATCCTCGCTGCCCGGCGAGCGCATCATTCGGTTTATCACCACCATCGTTCCGACCTGATAAAGATTCGAGGTGGCCGGGTCTCCATCGCCGTCCGTTTTCTGTGCTACCACACCCAGCAGCTTCTCTTCGGTGGCGAGCGCCGCCTCCGCAGCCGCGAGCGAAAGCGGGCGGCCGACCGTCAACGGCGAAATCCCAGAAGGAAATATAACGGTGTTTCGCAGCGGCAGTATCGGAAGCTCCAGAATCTTGCCAACGCTGTCCGGCGTAAGCTCGTCTTTCTTCTCCCTATCGGATATCTCACTCTCTGCCATTGTTCTTTTTACCCCTTGCCGGCGGCTCACTGTGCCGCACGATGTGCGGCGGCCTACGCCCCGCCGCTACTACCACAGTCAATGTGCAAAATAAACCAGCCCTCATTTGACTCGATGCGGATCTCGGCGTTCGAGAGGTCGAAGGGCAACTGCAAAATGCGCTCGAAGCGACTGTAGGTGATCTCGAGCTGGTAGTAACTCCACCCTTCTGTCATGATCGAATCACGCCTGACTCCGCGAACGATCAGCTTGTTCTCGACTATCAAAACCTGAACGTCGTCCGGCGAGACTCCGGCGAGATCGAACTTGACCTTCCAGCCGCTAGGACACCGGTAAACGTCAACCGCCGGTTGCCACAGCGGTCCGCTTGGCCGGCGATACGACGCCTCGCTCCGAAGCCGCTCTATCAGAATCTTGCCGCTTTTCGCCATCGTTGCTCTTCAAACCCGGACTGCTAAACTGCTTCCACTAGAGGCACCGGCGCCAGCCGGAGGGCGCTTGCCGACGTTGATTCACGAGACGACAGGACGTTGTCAATGAGTCCATACTCGACAGCCTGTAACGGGGTGAGGATAAAATCTCGCTCCACGTCGCGGTCGGTCTTCTCGTAGCTCTGGCCGGTCGTCTCAGCCAGAATCCGCGAGAGCAATTCGCGAATTCGCAGCAATTCCTCGGCGTAGATTCGAACGTCGGTCGCTTGTCCTTCGAGCCCTTCCATCGAGGGTTGATGGATCATTATCCGCGAATTCGGAAGCGCGAACCGCTTGCCTTTGGTTCCTGCCGCAAGCACTATCGCAGCCATCGAAGCCGCCTGGCCCATACAGATCGTCACGATGTCCGGGCGAATGAAACGCATCGTGTCATAAATCGCCAGCGCCGCCGTTATTGACCCGCCCGGGCTGTTTATGTAGATCGATATTTCGCGGTCCGGATCCTCTGATTCAAGGAAGAGCAACTCGGCAACAATTATGTTGGCGACCGCTTCGCTGATAGGCGTGCCCAGGAAAATGATGTGTTCTCTGAGCAGCCTCGAGTAGATGTCGAAGTGCCGCTCGCCTCGCGTTGTTGATTCGACGACTGTTGGTATTAACGCCATAAGCTCCTGAAGGATGCATGAATGGGGATTCGTGGCTGTGACTCGTGTTTCGACCCTTTAATGAGTTTTGGAATCACGCATCACCGATCACGCTTTACTGATCACATATCACGTATCACTGGTCTTGCTTCCTCAAAACCTCAAAACTGCTCCGATGCCGGTCGCTGCCAGCTTGTCGGCCGCCTCGCCCGAAACCATCTGGACCTTGCCGGCTTGCTCGATCACTCGATGCGAAGCGCGGTTGATCAGATCCGGCACCGGTTCGAGTTTTCCTCCGCAGAACGAACAGCTCTCAACAGGGTCCGCAACAAGCACGCGGCAAGCGGTGCACTCATTGCCCACTGCCCGATAGTCCCTGGCAATAACCAAACGGTAGACTCTGCCTTCTTGAATCGCGGCAAGCGTCGCCGAGATACCAAGCACCGCGCGATCGCCTTTCATAGCCGCCGTGATCATCGAGTCCACGATCTTTGCCTCGTCTTCGTGCTCGGCCTTCCGTTGGATTTCCCTCAGCTCGCTCAGCAGCCGCTCGCCAGTTGCGTCAACCGGCGCCGAAATAGTTCCGATGATCATCTGCTCGAGACGCTTCGGCAGCTCGCTGCTGAATGTCGATGTCGCCTCAACCGGCCCGCCTATCACGACTCTCGTGAGCCTCATTCGATCCACAAGCATAGCCAGTTCCTCGGCGACCCGCCTCGCGTGAGCTCTCAAATGATTCGTATGATCTCGGTCCATCTGGCCCTGCGACATAATGTGATCGGTCCCGGTCGTCGCGTGCTTATTGGGTACGTCGGACGAAGCTTCAAACAGCTGTTGGACTCCCGTCGCATCGACCGTGAGAATCCGCGCGTGGAGCTTGTCGATCAAGACGACCCCGAAACGGTCGTGGTCCTCAATCACTTCCAGCAACGGACGCACCCAGGGAGTGGCAGACCAGCGCGCGCTGGTCGGCAAGCTTACTTGAAGATCGCGCTGCCACCACAAGTCGCGGCTCGAGTCGCTAAAGATCACCAGCGCTTTGCCCTTGGGCGTGTACTCGCTCAGAAACTCCAGAACCTTCCTGCACTCAGCCTCGAATTCCGACCTGTGGTTCTCTGGCGGCAAATGGCTGTCCGGCATTTTTCGAAAGAGGCTCTCAACTTCGGTCTCAAATCCTCGATTCAGATTCGCTGCGTTCGATTGATCCACGTTCACGTACAAACTCAGGATCGACGCTTCCGGTCCCGATGGAAGCTGCTGCAACTGGCGAATGTCCTGGTACGAGATCATGCCCATCCTCCTTGTTCGCTTTTCTGTTCTGCTTGTGCATTGCCATGTGGCTGGTTCTTTGGACGATATCTACGGGTGTGCAGACCGCGGCGCGTTTTCACCCTCCGGGAAAATCTCGTCAAGCGAGACAGGTCTCCCGTCCTGAAGATCGGCATCCGCATCCTCATTTGAAAGTAGAAAGAACTCGGGTGACCCGCTTGAGCTTGTCAGGCTCTTCAGCAAAGAGCGGCTAAATCTTTGGGGCAAGAAGACCCCAAGCTCGGGATTGCGTTCCCTATAGTGCAATACCGCTTCTTCACTGGACCAGATCGGCACCAGAGGCTTTCCGCTGATCTCCTCGGTGAAGAGGGTGCCGTTGGCTCGCCGCATCACAAACACTTCGTTCATACGCGTCGGACCTCCGTTATTCAATTGTCAAAGGTCGTGCCATCATCATACCACAGTCGATCTGTGAAGGCCGTGCCGGCAAATACATCATCGTCCGGCTTCGGCTTCGGCTGCGTGAGGTTGAGTCGAAAACACGATCTTACTGTCCGCGACATCAACTCTAATGGTTGAGTTGTCTCGCACCTCACCCGTCAAGATGAGACGCGAGAGGGGTGTCTCGATCTCACGCTGGATCGCTCGTTTCAACGGGCGCGCACCGTAGACCGGGTCGTAGCCCGAACGAGCCAGATGCGCCTTCGCTTCCTCGCTCAGCTCAAGCGTCATGCGTCGTTCGACCAGCCGCGACCGCAAACGCTCGAGCTGGATGTCCACGATCTTCTTCAGGTCCTCTTCGGTCAACGCGTGGAACACGATGATCTCATCCACGCGATTCAAGAACTCGGGCCTGAAGTGATGCCGCAGCGAATCCAGGACGCTGTCTTTCATCTTCTCGTACCGGTCGCCTTCGAGCTGGCCCTGGTACTCGAGAATAAGGTGACTCCCGACGTTCGAGGTCATGATTATGATCGTGTTCTTGAAGTTCACCACGCGGCCCTGGCCGTCTGTCAGCCTGCCGTCGTCGAGTATTTGAAGCAGCACGTTGAACACGTCGTGGTGCGCCTTCTCGACCTCGTCGAACAAAACGACGGAGTAGGGCCTCCGGCGAACAGCTTCGGTCAATTGCCCGCCTTCCTCGTAGCCGACGTAGCCCGGAGGCGCGCCGATCAACCGCGCAACGGTGTGCTTCTCTTGATACTCGGACATGTCTATCCGAATCATGGCGTGCTCGTCATCAAACAGGAACGCGGCCAGAGCGCGAGCCAGCTCGGTTTTGCCGACGCCGGTCGGCCCAAGGAAGATGAACGAGCCGATCGGCCGGTTCGGATCCTTAAGCCCCGATCGAGCTCGAATAACCGCGTCGGAGACCGCTTTGACCGCTTCTTCCTGGCCGACTACGCGCTTGTGGAGATGTTCTTCCAAAGACAGTAGCTTCTGAAGCTCGCCTTCCAGCAGCTTGGAAACCGGCACCCCTGTCCATCGGCTCACAACTTCGGCGATGTCTTCCTCGTCAACTTCTTCCTTCAGGAGTCTGCCCCGCCCATGCTCTTTGTCCAGCCCCTCTTCATACTCGCGCAACTGTTTCTCGAGCTGAATAAGCTTGCCGTATTGGAGTTCAGCCGCCCGGTTGAGATCGTACTCGCGTTGCGCCTGCTCGATCGCGAGCCTGGTCTGCTCGATCTCTTCCCGGATCGAGCGAATCTTCTGAACTGATTCCTTCTCCGCTTGCCACTGAGCCTTTAACTGATCGGCGTTTGCTTTAAGATTGGCAAGCTCTTTCTCGAGCTTCTCGAGCCGGTGACGCGATGCGGCGTCGGTTTCCTTCTTCAAGGCCTCGCGCTCGATCTCGAGCTGCATCACACGTCGAAGTATTTCGTCCAGCTCGGCCGGCATCGAATCGATCTCCGTCCTCAGCTTGGCTGCCGCTTCGTCGACCAGGTCGATGGCCTTGTCGGGCAAGAAGCGATCCGAGATATATCGATGCGACAACACCGCCGCCGACACAAGCGCCGAGTCTTTGATGCGGACTCCGTGGTGAACTTCGTAGCGCTCCTTCAAGCCCCGCAGGATCGAGATGGTGT